>JACQFS010000091.1 GCA_016199935.1 Verrucomicrobiota bacterium | reverse complement strand
GCGATGGTTCGCTCATGGACACGTTCAACTTGTAGCGCGAAGACCTTCCGCTGTCACGCCCGCGGTGGAGTGGGTGCTGCGGAAACGGGGCGGGATACTGTAAAGGTGTGAAGCTGCGTCGGCGGGCCGGGCCACCGGCACGTCCGGCAACCGTCCCGCACTTCCCGCCTTGCCGCCGCTGCCGCCGAGTCGTTAGCCTCTGCCGCCGTGCCGCTCTCCTGGAACGAAATCAAACACCGCGCCATCGCCTTCTCGAAGGAGTGGAAGGACGAGACGCGCGAGGAGGCCGAGGCGAAATCTTTCTGGGACGCTTTCTTCCACGTCTTCGGCCAGCAGCGCCGCCACGTCGCCAGCTACGAGGAGCCGGTGCGGAAACTCTCCGGCAACTGGGGCTTCATTGATCTCTTCTGGCCCAAGGTGCTGCTCGCCGAGCACAAGAGCGCGGGTGAAGACCTCGGCAAAGCCCACGCGCAGGGCATGGAATATATCCGCGGCCTCGTGGACAGCGGGCGCGGCAAGGAAGTCCCGCGCTACCTCATCGTCTCGGACTTCCAGCGCATCGCCATTCACGACCTCGAACCCGAGCAGGACCCCGACGCGCCGCTCTTTCAGCGCCTCCCGCCCTCCTTCGAGTTTCCGCTCGCCGATTTCCACAAGCAAATCCGCCACTTCTTCTTCATGGCGGGTTACCGGCAGCACAAGCTCAACCCCGAAGACCCCGCCAACGAGGAAGCCACGCGCCTCATGTGCGACCTGCACGACGCCTTGGAGGCCGGCGAATACGGCACCGACGCCACGGGCCACGCCGGGCACGAGCTGAAACAATTCCTCGTCCGCCTGCTCTTCTGCCTGTTCGCCGAGGACAACGGCATCTTCGCCACCAAGTCCTTCCAGTTCTATCTGGAGGACCACACCGCCGCCGATGGCTCCGACCTCGGCCCCAAGCTCCACGAACTGTTCGAGGTGCTCAACACCCCGCCCGAGCGCCGCCAGAAACCGGCAGATTGGCGCGCACTACACCGCCGAGCGCAACATCCTCAAGGTCGTCCGCTCCCTGTTCCTCGACGACCTCCGCGCCGAGTTCGACCGCGCCAAGAAGCTCAAGATCGGCCGGGCGCAGCGTCTGACCGAACTGCAAAAGAAACTCGCCGCGCTGCGCTTCCTCGACCCCGCGTGCGGCTGCGGCAACTTCCTCGTCATCACCTACCGCGAACTGCGCGCGCTGGAACTGGAAATCCTCGCCGCGCTCCACGGCGGGCAGCAGGAGATGACGCTCGCCGACGTGAACAAGCTCTCCCTGCTGGACGTGGACCAGATGTTCGGCATCGAGATCGAGGAATTCCCGGCGCGCATTGCGGAGACGGCGCTGTGGCTCACCGACCATCAGGCGAACGTCGCGCTGGGCCTGCTCTTCACGCAGAACTACCTGCGCATACCGCTGCGCAAAAGCCCGCACATCCACGTGGCCAACGCGCTGCGCAAGGACTGGAAGCAAGTCCTCCCGCCCGCCCAATGCAGCTACGTCCTCGGCAATCCGCCGTTCGTGGGAAAGAAGGAGCAAGACCCAGCACAGAAGGCGGACATGGATGCCGTCTGGGGCAAAGTGCAAGGTGCAGGCGTCCTCGACTTCGTCACTTGCTGGCATCGCCTCGCAGCGGAATACATTCAAGGCACTGCGGCCAGAGTCGCCTTCGTCTCGACGAACTCCATCACTCAAGGCGAGCAGGTGAGCGTTCTCTGGAGCAATCTGCTTTCTCGCTATCATGTGAAGATTCACTTTGCTCACCGCACGTTTCCTTGGGAGAGCGAGGCCAGAGGAAGAGCACATGTGCATTGCGTGATCATCGGCTTCGGACTCGGCGACGTGCCGGAGAAGAGGCTCTACGATTACGACCATGACCCGCTCAATCCTGCCGTCTCCGTCGTCCGGAACATCTCCCCCTATCTCATCGAGGGAAACGACACCGTCGCGACGAGACGCACCTCGCCCATCGCGGATGTGCCGCCGATGGTCTTTGGCACGAAGCTCGTGGACGACGGGCACTTTGTTTTGGACGCGGCTGAACGCGCGACACTCCGGCGGGACTACCCCGGCATCGCTCGCTACATCCGGCCCTACATTGGCGGCGAAGAGTTCCTGAATGGTGGCGAACGCTGGGTGCTTTGGCTTACCGATGCGAATCCGGCTGACTTGCGAGCCTGCCCTCCAGTGATGGAACGAATCGAGCGGGTTCGCGCGTTTCGCGCGGCGAGCAAGAAAGCCCCAACAGTCGAGTTGGCGAAGATTCCTGCGGCAGTTGGAGAAGATCGCCAGCCTTCGAGCGACTATCTTCTGTTCCCAAAAGTCTCGTCCGAGCGTCGCCTCTACATTCCTCTTGGCTTCCTACCCAAGAGCATTGTCGCTAACGGAAGCTCGCTCGTTGTTCCCGACGCGACCATTTATCACTTCGGTATTCTTTCCTCGTCCATGCACATGGCGTGGATGCGCCAGACCTGCGGACGCTTGGAGTCGCGTTACCAGTATTCCAACACGATCGTTTACAACAACTACCCCTGGCCCGCGACGCCGACGGCGGTTCAGCGTTCGGCGGTGGAGAAGGCGGCGCAGCGGGTGCTGGACGCGCGGGCGCAATTCCCCGGCGCCACGCTGGCGGACCTCTACGACCCGCTGGCCATGCCGCCCGCCCTCGCCGCCGCCCACGCCGCGTTGGACAAGGCCGTGGACCGCTGCTACCGCCCCGCCGATTTCCCCAGCGACCGCGCCCGCGTGGAATACCTCTTCCAACTCTACGAACAACTCACCGCCCCCCTCGCGCCCACCGGCAAAGCCAGGCGCACCCGGAAAGCCGCCGCGACCTGACCGCGCCGGGTTGTCCGCTTGTCTTTGGGTGACGGCTGTGTTACGAACGGTCGCGTGCCGTCCCTCGCTTCGCCCGCCGCGCGCCGCTTCGCGGCCCTGCTCCTCGGCGTGCTGTCCCTGTTCCCGCCGCTCCGCGCCCCCGCGGCCACCTTCACGCTCACCGGCATTGCGTCCGGGGGATCGCTCACGTGGGCCAATGCCTTCACCAACGGCGTGTGCAACGTCCAGTCGGCCGCCGCGCCGGGCGGGGCGTGGTTCTCGCTCCAGAGTTATTTCACCACCGCTCCCGGCGGTTCCGTCCCGCTCGTCTTCCCCGTCACCAACCAGTTCTACTACCGCGTCCGCGCCGTGGACATTTCCACCAACTTCCCGCAGGGCTTCACCAATCTCACCCAGTCCTACGGCGCGCTCAGCACGGTTGCCGGTATCGGCCTCGCGGGCACGGACACGGTGAATTACTGGGACGACGCCTTCGAGGGCGGCCCCGCCACCAACGCCCAGCTCTCCCGCCCGCACATGGCGCAGGCCGACGACGCCGGCAACATCTACATCGTGGACAAGGACAGCGACTCCGTGCTGAAAGTCACGCCCGACGGACTGCTCCACACCGTCGCCGGCACGCATACGCTCGGCTTCAACGGCGACGGCCCCGCGCCCGCGACCACGCTGGAGATGAGTTCGCCCAACGGCCTGTGGGTGCGCGGCGACGGCACCTTCTACGTGCTCGACAAGGACAACGGCAAAGTCCGCAAGGTGGACACCAGCGGCGTGATGACCACGATGTTCACCACCAGCAACAGCAACATCAGCCAGGGCCGCGGCCTCTGGGTGAAGGCGGATGAATCACTCGTCTATTTCTGCGCCGGCACGCGCGTGCGCAAATGGACCGCCGCCACCGGCGTCACCAACGTCGCCACCGGCTTCGCCGAACTCGGCAACCTCGCGATCAGCCCGGCGGGCAAGCTCTACGTCACCGACCGCGTGGGCAACCTCGTCTATCAGGTGAACGACGACGGCACCGGCACCAAGACGATTGTGGCCGGCACGGGCGGCACCACGGGCGGCGGGGATGGCTTCGCGGCGTTGAGCACGGGCCTCTACGGCGTGCGCGGCATCTGGTTTCTCCCCAGCGGCGCGTATTTTCTCGCCACGCACGAGGGCTGCCAAGTGTGGTATGTGGACCCGGCGGGAATCATTCACCTCTTCGTGGACGGCTCGCACAACTCGCACAGCGGCGACGGCGCGTGGTTTCACTCGGCGGGCAAAAAAATCAGCGAGGCGCGCAGCGTGACGCTGGACCGCAATGGCAACCTGATCATCTGCGAGCACGACAACGGCTTCATCCGCGTCATCCCCTTCCAGCGCCTGACGCCGTAAGCCCCGCCGCCCGCCCCGCCCGGCAAAACCGGCCCTGTGGGCACCTGTTCAACTTCCCGCACGTTTGCTACAAACGTGCGCATGAACCCGGAAGACTTGAATGCCCACAACCGCCGGCAATCGGCCATGCTGATTCTTGGCGTGCGCCACCAACTGGACCTCACGCAGGAGGAGTTCGCCGAGCACTACGGCATCGGCGAGCGCCACGAACGCGGCATGGAAGCTGGCGACAAGCATACGTCGCTCGACCGCTTCCTGCGCATCCTCGCGCACGCCACCAACGACGACCTCCGTCGGCTGCGTGACCACCTCCGGGATCATCCCGTGAACAAGCTCGTCCATCTCCTCGCCCTCGCCCTGCCGCTCTTTGCCTGAGCCTCCGCGCATGAAGCCCCGCCCGTCCAGCCCAAGTGCCCGGTCTGTCAGACCCTTTCCCGACTCATCCGGCAGGGCGACTGGCTCGTTCCGCAGGACTGCCGAACGATCCGGCAGGGCTGCTGAGTCATCCAGCACGACTGCTGAACGATCCAGCACGGCTGCTGGGTCGTCCGGCAGGGCTACTGAACGAGCCAGCACGACTGCTGAACGAGCCAGCACGACTGCTGGACGACCCAGCAAGGCTACTGGACGACCCAGCAAGGCTACTGGACGACCCAGCACGGCTGCTGGACGAGCCAGCAGGGTGGAAAAACCCTCAAAAAACGTAATTTTTGACCCGACTTGGCCGTTTGGCCGGTTGGGAGGCGGTTTTGACCCCCATTGGAGGACTGCCTGATGCCGGACTGGGGCCAGTTCAACTGGAACGACGGCACACTTTGGGGACCGACAATGATGCCGGTCCCAACGGTAAACCCAAACAAGAAAGGTAAAAAGCACACCATGAAGCACCAACATTTCTTCCCCAACAAGGTGGCCGACCGGCCGGAGTGGTATCACAACCTGGCCTTGGAGGCGCTCAACCTCGGCACCGGCCTCGGCTTCACCAGCGGCGAGATCAACGTCGTCGTCGCCGACTCGCTGTATCTGGAATATGTGACCGGTCCCTACCTCACGGCCGCGCGGGAGTTCGGGCCCACGGCCACGCGCGCGTTGACGCAGTTGGAGCCGCCGCGCCGCTGCCGGCGGTGGTGGCGGTGGCCGCCGGGGCGCTCGCGCGCATTTTTGCGTGGGTGCAGGCCGCCAAGACCAAGCCCACCTACACCGATACCATCGGCACCACGCTGCGCATCATCGGCCCCGAGGATGCGGCGACGCACAACGCGCCCGAGTTCAAGCTCAAGCTGGATCATCAGGGCGGCCAGCAGGTGGTGCGGATCAGTTTCAAGAAGTTCGGCAACCCCGGCGTGGCGGTCTGGTCCAAACGGGCCGGCGGCGCGTGGGAACTCGTGGCCATCGTGCTGACCTCGCCCTTCACGGACGAACGGCCGTTGCTCACCGCCGGCACGCCCGAGGTGCGCGACTATCGGCTGCAATTCTTCGACGGCACCAGCGCCGTGGGCGACTTCAGCGACGTGGCGAGTGTGACGGTGGCGCCGTAGGTGCGCAAAGCGGTAAGGGGTAAGGGGCAAGCGCGAAGCGCCCCGAACCTCTTGCCGCTGGCACTTGCCGCTTACCTCTTACCCCTTACCGCTTCCCCCCATGCCCTTCGACCCCACTCTCCCGCAGCCCAACACGCTGGCCGACGCGGATGTGATGCGCGCGCAGTTGAACGCGCTCAATGACAAGGTGGACGCCGTGCCCGCCGGCCCGCCGGGGCCACAAGGACCGCCGGGCGATCCCGGCGGCCCGCCCGGTCCGCAGGGCGATCCCGGTCCCGCCGGTGCGGATGGCGCGCAAGGTCCGCCCGGCAACGACGGCGCGAACGGAACGAACGGAACGAACGGAAGCGACGGCTCGCAGGGTCCGCAAGGCCCGATGGGCGAGGTGAGCGCGGTGCAGTTGAGCGACGGCCTCACCGCCACGCTCGCCTCCGCCAACGCGAACAGTTCGGCCAACACCAACGCCGTGCCGACGCTAGACACGCCCTTCGCCGACCCGGATGCCGAGGCGCTGCGTCAGGCGTATAACACGCTGGTGCTGGCGCAGCGGCGGTGAGGTAGGGACAAGCCGCCGGCTTGTCCCCGCCCGCGTTCAGCAGCGGGCGGAACGTAGGCCGAGGGCTTGCGGCGTGCCCTCGTTCCGTCGCCTGACGCTGCGCTCGGCGACGGGGACGAGCCAGCGGCTCGTCCCTACCTTGCGCGAACCGAAAGCCGATGGACACGCGCGGCCGTGAAGCCTAGTCTGCCGGCGTCAACCATGGATCAGGCGGTATGAAACTTTTGTTCGGAATTATACAAGAGGCAGAAGGCTCGGAAGCAATTCTTGGGGCGACACGCTGAACGGCAGATGAACACCCTCCTCAATTTCTTCTCTCAAGGGGCAACTTCTCTTCAAACAGACGGGAGCCTGGCCATGCAAAGCTCGATTGGCCGTTTCGTGGTGTGGACGATCGCCTTTCTGGTCATTGCGCCTGTCTCGTTCCTTCTGTGGCGGAAAAAGCTCCTTAAGGTCTATGCGGTGTCCATCTTCTTCGCCTCGTTTGTCATACCACTGATTGTGCTGCCAGGCTTTGTGACAGAGAAAATCCGAGTATCCCCCAAGCGCATCGAAATCAGGGTTGGGTTCTGGTTTTCTCCTCACGTTGAAACCTTTGACCTCGAAGGTGTGGTTTCCATTTATGAAGTAGGCGTCAAACAGGAGAAGGCGAGGTTGGGCCCAACGAAGCTCTACTGGATGTTGGAAGGCCGGGACGGAACGATGCGGCGGATGGGGTTGCCAGACCTCTTCAATGCAAACCGTGGCGAAGTCGTTCGATATTTGACGAAGGAGGGTATCCGGTTCCCAGGTTAGCGCTCTTCTACCTTACGGCGCACCAAAGGGTAGGGCGCGGTGTCCTCACCGCGCCGCGGGCAGGCCGGACGTTTGCGGTGTCACCGCGGCTCGCTGAGGACAGCGATCCCTACCTTGGCCTACTTGTAGTTCAGCCACGGGCCGAGCCAGCGTTCCATCTCGGCGAGGGGCTTGCCCTTGCGCTGCGCGAGGTCTTCCACCTGGTCGCGGTCGAGCTTGCCCACGGCAAAGTATTTCGACTCGGGATGCGCGAAGTAGAGGCCGCTCACGCTGCTCCCCGGCCACATCGCGAAGCTCTCGGTGAGCTGGATGCCGGTGTTCTTCTCCGCGTCGAGCAACTGCCAGAGCGTGCCCTTCTCGGTGTGGTCGGGGCAGGAGGGGTAGCCGGCGGCGGGGCGGATGCCGCGATACTTTTCCTCGATGAGATCGTCGGTGGTGAGCTTCTCGGTCTTGCCGAAACCCCACTCCTCGCGGGCGCGCTGGTGCAGGCATTCCGCGAAGGCTTCGGCGAGGCGGTCGGCGAGCGCCTCGGCCATGATGGCGTTGTAGTCGTCGTGGTCGGCCTTGTATTTCTTCACCAGCTCATCGAGGCCGAAGCCGGTGGTGACGGCGAAGGCGCCGAGGTGGTCCTGTAGCGGCGCTCTGTGAGCTTCGTTGTCCGCGCCTCGGCGGTCATAGACCGCCGCTACAGGTTTGGGCGCGATGAAATCGGCGAGGCACCAGTTCGGCGTGCCGTCGGTCTTCGCCATCTGCTGACGGAGGAAATGGAGCGTGGTCAGCTTCTGCGTGCGCGCGGCGTCCGTGTAAAGCTCCACGTCGTCGCCGACGCGGTTGGCGGGGAAGAAGCCGTAAACGGCTTTCGCGCGCAGAAGTTTGTTGGCGATGAGCTCGTCGAGGAGCGTGTTGGCGGCGGTGAAAAGTTTGGTGGCTTCCACGCCGTATTTCTCGTGCTTCAGGATGGCCGGGTAGCGGCCGCGCATTTCCCACGTGTGGAAGAACGGCGACCAGTCAATGAACTCGCGCAGCGTCGCCAGCGGGAAATCCTCCAGCACGCGCACGCCGATAAACGCGGGCTGCGGCAGGTCGTCGAACTTCAGCTTGGGGGCGTTGGCGCGGGCCTGCGCGATGGGGAGGAGCGTCTGGCGGTTGCCCGAGTGTTGCTCACGAAGCTTCTCGTAGTCGGCGCGGAGCTGCTGCACGAAGGCGGGCTTCTGTTCCGCGCTCAACAGCGCGCTCGCCACCGGCACGGCGCGCGAGGCGTCGAGGACGTGGACGACTGGCTCGCTGTAGTGCTGCGCCACTTTCACGGCGGTGTGCGCGCGGCTCGTGGTCGCGCCGCCGATGAGCAGCGGCACCTTGAAGCCGGTGCGCTCCATCTCGCGCGCGACGTGGACCATCTCGTCGAGGCTCGGCGTGATGAGTCCGCTGAGACCGATGAGGTCGGCCTTCTCCAGCCGGGCGCGTTCGAGAATCTTCTCGCACGGCACCATCACGCCCATGTCGATCACCTCGTAGTTGTTACAGGCGAGCACGACGCCGACGATGTTCTTGCCGATGTCGTGCACGTCGCCCTTCACGGTCGCGAGCACGATCTTGCCCTGCGCCTTCACGGCCTCGCCGCGCGCGGCCATCGCGGCCTTCTCGGCCTCCATGAACGGCGTGAGGTAGGCCACGGCTTTCTTCATCACGCGCGCGGACTTCACGACCTGCGGGAGGAACATTTTCCCCGCGCCGAAGAGATCGCCCACGACGCTCATGCCGGCCATCAACGGTCCTTCGATCACGGCGAGCGGCTTGCCGAGCTTGGCGCGCGCCTCCTCGGTGTCGGCGTCAATGTGGAGATCAATGCCCTTCACGAGCGCGTGCGCGAGGCGCGCCTCGACGGTGCCCTTGCGCCATTCCTCCTCGACCTTTTTGTCCGTCGCGGTCGTGCCGGCGCTGGCGGCTTTGAGTTTCTCGCCGTGGTTCACGAGCCGCTCGGTGGCGTCGGGGCGGCGGTTGAGCAGCGCGTCCTCAACGAGCTGCTTCAGCTCCGGCTCGATCTCCTCATACACTTCGAGCATGCCGGCGTTGACGATGCCCATGTCCATGCCGGCGCGGATGGCGTGGAAAAGAAACGCGCTGTGCATCGCCTCGCGCACGGGGTTGTTGCCGCGAAAGCTAAACGACACATTCGACACGCCGCCGCTGACCTTGGCGTGCGGGAGATTCGCTTTGATCCAACGCGTGGCTTCGATGAAGTCCACGGCGTAGTTGTTGTGCTCCTCGATGCCCGTCGCGACGGTGAGGATGTTCGGGTCAAAAATGATGTCCTCCGGCGGGAAGCCGACCTCGTCCACGAGGAGGCGGTAGGCGCGCTCGCAGATGCGGATTTTCTCCGCGTAGGTCGCGGCCTGTCCGTTCTCGTCGAACGCCATCACCACGACGGCCGCGCCGTATTTCAAAACCTTGCGCGCGTGCTCGCGGAACAAATCCTCGCCGCCCTTGAGCGAGATGGAGTTCACGATGCCCTTGCCCTGAAGACATTTCAGGCCAGCCTCGATGACTTCCCACTTCGAGGAGTCCACCATGAAGGGAACCTTGGCGACTTCGGGTTCGCTGCCGAGGAGCTGGAGAAAGCGCGACATCGCCGCGACGCCGTCGATCATTCCCTCGTCCATGCAGATGTCGATGACGTTGGCGCCGCTCTCGACCTGCTGGCGCGCGACGGCGACGGCCTCCTCGTATTTGTTTTCCTTGATGAGCTTCGCAAATTTCGGCGAGCCGGCGACATTCGTGCGCTCGCCGATCATCATGAACTGGCCGACCTGCTGCGTGAACGGCTGCGAGCCGGAGAGGCGGAGGGGCAGGGGAGCGATGGGTGACGCCGCGTTTGCGGAAATGCCGCCGAGCCGCTCGGTGCCGGATTCCTTCGGCGCAAGGTCGCGCGGGTGTCGGCCTTCGAGCGCCTTCGCGATGGCGGCGATGTGCTCGGGCGTGTTGCCGCAACAGCCGCCGGCGATGTTGATCAATCCGCTCTGCGCGAAGTCGCCGAGGTAACGGCCCATGTCCTCCGGCTTCAAATCAAAGCCCGTCGGCGAAAGCGGATTCGGCAGGCCGGCATTCGGATAGCACGAAATAAACGCGCCGGACTTCTCCCCGAGTTCTTCAAGAAAGGGCCGCATCAGGTCGGGGCCGAGCGATCAGTTCAGGCCGATGGAGAGCGGTTGGATGTGCTTCACCGCGTTCCACAACGCCTCGACGGTCTGCGCGGAAATCATCGTCTCGCCGCCGCGCCCGACGGCGGCGGAGATCGAGACGGGCAGGCGGATTTTGTCCGCGTCGAACACCTCCCGGATTGCCACGAGCGCGGCCTTGGCGTTGAGGGAATCGAAAATTGTTTCGACCAGCAGAAAGTCGGAGCCGCCCTTGATGAGCGCGCGCACCTGATTGATGTAGGCCTGCTTCACCTGATCGAATGTCACCACGCGGAAGCCGGCGTCGTCGGCGTCGGGCGAGTTCGAGAGCGAGACCGTGAGCGGCCCGATCGCACCGGCGACGAAGCGCGGCTTGCCGTCGGCGTTCGCCACGCGGTCGGCCCACTCGCGGCACTGGCGCGCGGAGGTCTCGTTGATTTCCCACGCGAGATCGTTGAGCGATTTGTCCTCGATGATCTTTTGGTAGAACGCCGGGTCTTTGCGTCCGCCGTGCTCGCGCGGGTCGTCCACGAAGAACTCGCTCTGGCCGATGCTCGTGGCGGAAAAAGTATTCGTCTCGATGATGTCCGCGCCGGCTTCGAGGAAGCGGCGGTGAATGTCGCAAATCATCGCTGGTTGCGTGATCGAGAAGAGATCGCCGTTGTTGAGCAGGTCCTTTTTCGAGTCGGCGAAGCGCTGGCCGCGGATGTCCGCCTCCTTCATTCCGTAGGTGCGGATGGTCGTGCCCATCGCGCCGTCGAGGATGACGATGCGTTGCTTGAGGAGGGCTTCGAGTTGCTGGCCGCGGCTGCTCATCGGCGGGGAAGGTGGCAGAGGTAAAATGATAAATCAAGGCATCTTGATGGGAAGATATGACAGCTGCTGAAGATTGCTCCAACCGAAGTCATGCGGTCGGAAGGAATTGTTTTTTAACGCAAAGGCGCAAAAACGCAAAGGCGCGAGGGGAATCGGAGCGGGGTCTGTTCCTTCTCGCGTCTTTGCGCCTTTGCGTTGAATTCAACTTCACTGTGCCCGCGCAACGGGTGAACCAAACGCAACGCCGCCCG
Organism: Verrucomicrobiota bacterium; assembly: GCA_016199935.1. Taxonomy (GTDB): domain Bacteria; phylum Verrucomicrobiota; class Verrucomicrobiia; order Limisphaerales; family JACQFS01; genus JACQFS01. Next base: position 25,485 of record JACQFS010000091.1, on the reverse strand, counting down.
GCTGAATGGCTGGCGCGCACGATTCGTCGGCCATGCGTCCCGGAGTTTTCGCTTGCGGGCGGTGTCCGCAAACCGAAGCCTCCCGCCATTCTCGATTTGAAATGAAACCGCTGACTCCCTCTTCTCCCCGGCGCTGGTTCGCCGCCTCGCTCGTCGGATTTTTTCTCGCGCTGCTCGCGCTTGCCGTGGGCGCGGCCGAGAAGAAGGATGCCGCCAAATCCGACAAGCCGAAGAAGATCAAGGTGACCAAGCCCGCGCGGCACGACGAGGCGGACATTCCGTTCCGCTGCGCGCCGATGAGCAACGCCGTGCGAAGCATCCACATTCCGCTCGCGACCAATCTGCACGTCGCCTTCGACGCCGAGATGCTCCGCACGCACGTCGCGTGGGAGGGCGGCATGATGAACCTCTGGGGCGCGCCGTATCACGAAGGGAAGGACAGGTTTTACTGCGAACCAAACGGCAAGGTGCTGTGGACGATGCCGCCTGTTTTTCCGTGGGCGTTTGGGGAATTGCCGGGCAAGCCCGCGACTGCGGCACCCCAGGGCGCGCGCTTTGTGGGAATCATCACCACCGGAGCCGTGACCACGCTTACTTACGAGGTTCCCGTCGCCAGAGGTTTCACCGTGGTGGTTCGTGAGACGCCGCAGCCAACGCCGGACGGTCACGGGATCAGGCGGGTCGTCAGGATACACGGGGGCAACGCCGATGGCTTGTGGTGGCTCGTGCATGTCGTGCCTTCGACTGAGCGACTGGAAATTGACGGGCCTGCCAAGGCGGATCTCGTCATGCAACGGGCAAAGCTCTCGATTGATGAGCGCGTGTGGAGCGAGGTGAAGAATGAATCCGAACCCAGCGTGCGTCCGTTCGGCGGCGAGTTTCAACTCGTGTGGTGGAAAGTGCCGAAACGCGCCCCGTCCGCGGCCCTCACGGTTGACACCACATCTCATGCGGGTGGCGTCCGGTTGACAGTCGCTGACGCGGAGGAATTGAACCCGCTTCCGGTGCGCACGAGTAAGAGGAAAGTTTTTTCAGCCGACAAAGGTTTCCCGATTCCGGCGGGCGATTCCGCTTATCGCCTCGAACATTTCCCTGTGCCCAAGGAAATCGAACTGGGCGTGACCGGCATGGACTTCCTGCCGAATGGAGACCTCGCCGTCTGCACGTGGCTCGGCGATGTGTTCATCGTGCAGAAGCCCACGGGTGCGCCGTCCGCTGCGACTTATCGCCGCTTCGCGCGCGGCCTCTGCGAGCCGGGCGGGCTGAAGGTGATTGATGGCGATATTTACGTCGTGCAGAAGCACGAGTTGACGCGATTGCGCGACACCGACGGCGATGGCGAAGCCGACGTGTTCGGGTGTATCAACAACTCGTGGGGCTTCACCGGCAACTACCACGATTTCTCTTTTGGCCCCACGCTCGATTGCGATGGGAACTTCCACGTTTTCCGCATTGGCACTCACGGCGTGTGGGGCGTGCCCTACATGGGGTGGGACATCATCGTAAAGGGCGATGGATCAATCACGCCGTTTTGCTCCGGCCTGCGCTCGCCCGACGGCTTCGGGACGTATCAAGGCGACATCTTCATGACCGAGAACCAAGGCAACTGGCAAGGCGCGTGCAAACTGAATCACCTCCAGCGCGGTCGCTTCTACGGCTACCCGTCCACCGAGCCGGCGACGAAGGAGCAGTTCGACAACCCGACGAAGTTCGACCCGCCGGCGATCTGGTTTCCCTACTCGCGCATGTCGAAGTCCGCGAGCGGCATGGCGACGATCCCCGACGACGACCGCTTCGGGCCGTTCAAGGGGCAGTTGCTCGTCGGTGAATTCCAATACGCCATCGTGATGCGTTGTTTTTTGGAAAAGGTGAACGGCGAGTGGCAGGGCTGCGTGTGGCCGTTCGCGAAAAATTTCGAGTCAGGTGTGAACCGCCTCGCGTTCGGTCCCGACGGCAAACTCTACGTCGGCGGACTCAAGAACGGCGCGTGGTCCGCCGTTGCGGCTAAAAATGCCTCGCTCGACCGCGTGAGTTTCACGGGCAAGACGCCGTTTGAAATCAAGGAGGTCCACGCGAAGAGCGACGGCTTCGAGTTGGTCTTCACGCTGCCCGTGGACTCCGAGGCCGCGGGCAAGGCGGACAACTACGACGTGACGCAATACCGGACCGAGTATCATCAAGCTTACGGCTCCGCCGAGTATGACTTCGACGGCAAGCCCGACAGCGCGAGCGACGTGAAGGTGGTGGGCGTGAAGGTCTCCACCGACAAACTCTCCGTGCGCCTCCAACTTTCCGGGTGGCGTGCGGGCTACGTCACGACGCTGCGTCTGCTCGACATCAACGGCGCGGATGGGGCGAAGCTCCGCCACGACACCTGCTACTACACACTGAACCAGATTCCGAAGTAAGGCGCCCGGAGGGGAACGCCTGAATTCACCATCTGACCGGCGAGGGTTCATTACCGCCTAGCCAACGGGCCGCTTTTGTGGATACTGTTGGCGACCCTGAGGCCGGCCACCGCTGTTGGCGGAGCCCGGCCTCCGCCACTCGAGATGGACCGAAAACTAGTCCGCCACATTTCAGCCGTGCTCGCGATTGTCGCGGGTGTGGGGCTTTTCTTTTTGAAGCGGAGTGCGCCGCCGGTCGAATCGACTGAGCGCTCTCGCTTGCCGACTCCGAGCGCGGGCGGGACCGCGCCGGTGCAGCAGGTGGTTGCGCTTGCAAAAAAAAACTCGCGCGCCGCTTCCGTTGGCGGGTCGTCGTCTGTCGCCGCGCCTTCCGCGTCCTCCGATTCGGCGACGGGAAAATTCCAGGATTGGATGACCGGGTATCTCGATGCCGATCCGGCTGCGCGCTCGGCGATCGAAGCGGAGGGTGTGCGGTTGGCCGCCGCGCGTCGTTCCGAAATGAAAGCGCTCATCGCCGCGAATCCGCGCGAGGCATTGCGGCAGTCGGTGCCGGTGGCGGCGCGGCAGCAATTGCCCGCGAGCGTGGTCGCCGAACTCGAGGAGCGCGTGAACGGCGTGGCGGTGCTGCGCGTTTACCAGGGCGTTCCGCTTGAAGGCGAGCCGCGGCCGGCAAGATCGCTGACCTTTCGTGAAGCGGAGTTCAAGGGTGGCCGCACGTATCGCGCCTACGTTTATGGACGCCGGGAGCAAACGGTGACTTGGACGCCGGGGGCTTCGCTCAATGGCGTGGCGATTGATTCCGAATTCGCCGTGAATGAAGATCCGCTGCGTCGCCTCGAGGCCGGCGAAGTGCCGACGACGGCGAAACCCGCCGTGACGCTCTGCCCGGTGTCGGGCAACAAAACCGAAGGCGGAAATTTGCAGCCGGGTGAGACGATCACGGACCAGACGCCCGCGGTGGAGACGGCGACGGAGATCGTTTATTTCTGCGGTGGCGCGCACATTGATCTCTACAGGCAGACGCTCATCATGGGCGAGGGCGTGTCGGGCGGAACCTTCGGCTTCACCGGCATCCTGCCCGCGGCACCGACGCCGGCGCTCGGCATTGTGAAGGTGCTGGCGATCCCGATGACTTACGCGGACCAGAACGCGGTGCCGAGCACGGAGGCGACGCTGTATTCGACCCTGCGCGACGTCGGAGATTTTTATGCGAAGGCGTCGTTCGGCCGACTCACGCTCGTCGGCGTCGTCACGCCGCCGGTGAAGCTCAAGCACAACGAGGCCTGGTATGTGAACCGCGACACCTCCAACGGCGGCGACATCAGCGGCACGAGCGTCGAGCATCAGGAGGCGCGCGACGAGGCGCGCAAGCTCGGCTTCGACTCGAACGATTACGACTGCGTGGTCGTCCGCCACAACGGCGGCCCGGGCAGTTATGGCGGGCTTGGCGGCGGCAGCAGCGTCTGGGCGCGCAGCGACGCCATGACGCTTTGGGCGCACGAGATCGGGCATTGCTTCGGCCTGGCGCACGCGAATTTTTGGGACACGGCGGGCACCAGTTCGATCGGCGCGGGCGCGAATCAGGAATACGGCGACAGCTACGACATCATGGGCGGCGGCGGCGCGACCGGCCACTACAACGCGCAGGCCAAGAACCAAATCAAATGGCTGCCGTCGAACTACGTTCAGAACGTCACGCAGAGCGGCGTGTATCGGATTTACGCAATGGATCAGGCGGTGCTCGATCCGGCGCGCCGCTACGCGATGACGGTCGTGAAGGATTCGCAAAAAACCTACTGGGGCGAAGTGCGCTCGCTCTTCGATTCCAATCCGTGGGTGAAAAACGGAATGCTGCTCGGCTGGCGTTACCCCGGCGGCTCGGGCAACAACCTCCAGCTCATTGACACCACGCCGGGTTCGCCGTTCGCCAAGGAGGACGCGCCCATTTCGCTGGGGAACACGTTCTCGGATTTTGAGAGCGGCATCCACCTGACCACGATCACGGCGAGCGACTCACCCCGCTACATGGACGTGGTGGTGAACTTCGGGCAGTTCCCTTCCAATCATCCGCCCACGCTTTCGCTCTCCGCCTCCGCGGACGTGGTGCCGGTCGGGGCCACGGTCACCTTCACGGCCACGGCGAGCGATCCGGACGGTGACACGCTGGCTTACGCGTGGCAGCACTTCGGCGATGCGAACGTGAAAATCGTCTCGCCCAATGCGCCTATCATCACGCGCACTTTCACCAATGCCGGCACCTACGTCGTGACCTGCACCGCGAGCGACATGAAGGGCGGCACCGCCACGCGCAACCAGCTCATCACCGTGGGCAACGGCAACGGCCGCTCCACCATCAGCGGCCGCGTCACGCTGCTGGGGCAGGGGTTGCCGGACGCGGCCGTCACCGCGAATGGCGTGAACGGCGTGGTCACCGACGCCGATGGCTACTTCACCGTCCCGAACCTGACGAACAGCACCTACACCATCACGCCGCTGCTCTACGGCTACACGTTCGGCGAGCTGTTCAACAACAGCGTGACCGTCGCGCCGAATTTCGATGGCGCCAACTTCGAGGCCGCCGCGCTGCCGGTAGTGACCATCGCGGCGACGATCCCGAACGCGAATGAAGCCTCCGTGACGAATGTCGGACGCTTCACCATCACGCGCACAGGCGACATCAGCCAGGACCTCGTGGTGAACGTGAACACCGCGCTCGGCAGCGCCACGCGGAACACCGATTACACCTTCACGCCCGACTACGTCCCGGGCTCGCAGGGCTTCAGCAACTTCACGATCCTCGCGGACTCGGCGACGCTCGACATCACCGTCACGCCGATCGTGGACACGATTCAGGAAGGACCGGAGACGGTGATTCTCCAACTCGGCCCCGGCAACGGCTACCTCGTCGGGCCGCAATCCTCCGCCACCGTGGTGATTGATGACGACGACACGGCGCTCCCGAAAATTTCGCTCACCGCGACGGTGACTGATACGATGGAAAACAGCGGCCAGCCCGCCGTGTTCACCTACGTGCGCACCGGCTCGACGGCCTCGAACCTCACGGTCAACTACACGGTCGGCGGCACGGCGACGAGCGGCAGCGACTACGTGGCGTTGAGCGGCAGCGTGGTCTTCTCCGTCGGCGCGACCTCGGCGGTGGTGAACGTGATGCCGATTGATGATTCGGTTTCCGAGCCGCTGGAAACCGTGAAGCTCACCACGCTGACGAACGCGACTTACCTCATTGACCCGCTCGCGAGCAACGCGACCGTGAACATCATCGATGACGATGTGCAGACGGTCACGGTCGTCGCGACCGATCCCTTCGCGCGCGAAGTGGATCTCACGCAGCCGGGTGCCGTCGCCGACACCGGCACGTATGTCATCACGCGCACCGGGGACATCTCGAATCCGCTCACGGTTTACTACGCCATGACCGGAACGCCGAACAGCGGGGTGACGGCGCTGCACGGCGTGGACTACGACGCGCTGCCGGGCGTGCTGGTGATTCCCGCCGGCGCGTCGAACGCCAGCGTGACGATCATTCCGCGCTACGACGGCTTCGGCGAAGGCCAGGAGACGGCGGTGCTCTCGCTCGGCTCCGGCTCGACGAGCTACGTGGTCGGCTCGCCGAGTTCGGCGACGGTGACGATCAACGACAGCACGAACGACGTGCCTTATGTGGACGTGGTCAACACTGCCAGCGCCTCCGAACCTTCGACCGCGGGAAATTTTCGCATCACTGTCCGCGGCGGCACCAACGCCGGCACGCTCACGGTTTTTTACTCGATCAGCGGCACGGCCACGGCGGGCGTGGATTACACGATCTCCGGCCTCGACACCAACACGCTCACCGGCTCGAACAATATCACGCTGGCCAGCGGGGCGACCGTTACGGCGAGCATCACGGTCACGCCGATCAATGACGCGCTGCTCGAAGACCTGGAGACGATCACGCTGACGATCACGACGAACACGAACTACACCACCTTTGCGGCGACCAGGGCGGCCACGATGTGGTTGCGCGACGACGACCAGCCGACGGTCTATGCCGACACGCAGGTCGGCACGAGCGGCAGCGTGACCATCACCGAGGGCGCGGCGACTTCGCCGGTGAAGTTCTACATTTCCCGCACCGGCTCCACCGCGGGCGCGCTTAACGTCAATTTCAACCTCGCCGGCACGGCGACGCCCGGGACGGATTACAGCGTCACCACCTCGGCCACGCTCACGTTCACCAACGCCACGAGCAATGGCGTGCTCACCATTCCCGCCGGCGCGCTCGGTGCGGACCTTCCGATCGCCGTCCTGTCCGACGCGCTCTTCGAGGGAACGGAGACGATCAACTTCAGCTTCGCCCCCGGCGCGTATTCGCGCGGGCCGGGCACCACGATGTATATCGCGGACACCAACGCGGCGACTTTGACCGTCGCGTTCCCGACGCCGAGTTCCTCCGGCAGCGAGACCAACACCACGGTGAACATTCCCGTCACGCTCTCCGCCACGTCCGCCGCGCCGGTGACGGTCGAGTATGCGGTGAGTGGCGCCACGGCGTCAGGCACGGCGACCACCGTCGCGGCGCAGTCGCTGCCGTATTGGGTGCGGTTGGTGCGCGCGGGTTTCGTGATGACTTTCTTCGAGTCCACCGACGGCACGAACTGGCTGCAACGCGGCGGGCCGATCACCAATGCCAACCTGCCGACCAACACTTTCTACGCCGGCCTCGTGGTCGCGTCGGGATCGGCGACCACGAACACCGCCACGCTCGACAATTTTTCCATCACCGGTCTCGCGGCCGGCGGCACGATGGGCGCGGAGAGCGCGGTGAATCTCGGCAACGCGTCCGGCGGCACCAACGGCGTCGCGGCCGGCGTGTATTCGTTCACCAATGCCGGCAGCGGCGTGCTCGGCGCCTCGACCTCGGATAATTTCCGTTTCGTTTATCAGCCCGTGACGAACTCCAGCAACTGCACCGTCACCGCGCGGCTCGTCGCGCTCGGGACGAACGCGGGCAACGCGCGCGTGGGCGTGATGTTCCGCGCCGACACCAACAATCAGGGCGCGATCTACGCCGCGACGTTGGCGAACGGCACGGGCGGATTCCTCGCGGGCTATCGCACCACGCTGAACGGTTCGTCCGCCGCGCAGACGGCGGTGACGACGCAAATCCTGCCGATGTGGTTCAAGCTCGAGCGCATCGGCGATTCGTTCCGCACCTACTCGTCGAAGGAGGGCACGAACTGGACGAGTCTCGGCGCGACGAATCAAAACATCGCGCTCGGCCCGACGGTGATCGCCGGCCTTGCCGTCTCGGCAAAATCCGACGGCAACATCGCGACGGCGACCTTCGACAACGTGAGCCTCACGCCGTCGCCCGCGGGCCCGCTGCGGGGACGCGAGGTGGGCTTCGTGAACGTGGACGGCTCCGAAAGTTTCACCAACGGCGTGTGGACCGTGAACGGCTCCGGCAACGGCATCGGCAACGCCAACGACGAGGCGCACCTGACGGGGACCGAGGTGAGCGGCGATTTCACGCTGGTCGGCCGCGTCGTCACGCTCAGCGGCGGCGCGGCGACGGCGCAGGCCGGCGTGATGATGCGGCAGGACCGCACGCATTACGCGCGGCAGATGTATGCGGGCTTCATCAACAACGGCAGCGTCGAGCAGCAGTATCGCGCGCAGTCGGCCACCACGGCCTTCGGCACGGGCGTGGACTACACCCTCGCGCCCGGCCTGCTGACCTTCGCCCCGGGCGAGACGAACAAAAACATCACGTTCACCGTGGTGAACGACAACGTCCGCGAGCCGAACAACCTCATCACCATCCTGCTCGCCAACGCGAACGGCGCGGCGGTTTCCTCCACTGCGAACATTCACGGCTACACGATCATTGATGACGACCTGGCCGCCACGAATCCCCTCGTGGCCTTCGCGGCCTCGAACAGCGTCGTGCTCGAAAGCGCGGGCACGGCGGGAATCTTCGTGAGCCTCAGCGCGCCCGCGCCGGCCGCGATCTCGGTGGATTACGCGGTGACCGGCGGCTCGGCGACCAATGGCGGCGTGGATTTCGATCTGCCGGCCGGGACGCTGAACTTCGCGGCCGGCGAAAGCGTGAAGGTGATTCCCGTGACGATCATCAACGACTCGATCATCGAGACCAACGAGACGGTGGTGATCGCCTTGTCCAACCCCGTCGGCGTGACGCTCGGCAACCTCACGAACCACACACTCACCATTTTGGACGACGACCTGCCGGTCGTAACCATCGTCGCCACCGATCCGAATGCGTCGGAGGCCGGGCTCGATCCCGGGCAGTTCACGATCAGCCGCACCGGCCCGACGACGAGCAACCTCGTCGTCTCCCTCACGCGCAGCGGCACGGCGACCAGCGGCACGGATTTTGTCGCGATCACGGCGTCGTTCACGATCCTCGCCGACGCGTCCAGCGGCTCGACGAACGTCATCCCCATTCAGGATGCGATCAATGAAGGTGCGGAAACCGTGATCCTCACCATCGCGTCGAACGCGGCTTACGTCGTCGGCACGCCGAGCAACGCGACCGTCACCATCGCCGACGACGACCGCAGCACGGTGAACATCGTCGCGAACATTCCGAACGCGTCCGAGACGCCGGGCAATCCCGGCCAGTTCACCGTCACGCGCACGATGCCCACCAACGTCACGCTCACGGTGAACCTCACCATCTCCGGCACGGCGAGCAATGGCGTGGATTATTCCAACATCGCCTCGACCGTGGTCTTCGCCATCGGTGAGTCGGCGAAGACCATCAACATCCTGCCGATTGATGATTCGATCACCGAGGGGCCGGAGCAGGTGACGATTTCCCTCGCGGCCGGGAGCTACGACATCGGGACCAATTCGTTCGACAACGTCACCATCGCCGACAACGACAACCCGCCGGTGCTTTTCATTTCGAGCCCCTCGGCGCAAGGGCCGCTCGTCGCGTCGAGCAACGGACTCATCGTCACCGCGACCGTCACCGACGACGGCGCACCGCAGCCAGTGACGGTCCAGTGGAGTCAGGTTGCGGGGCCGGGCATCGCCACGTTTGAAACGCCCACCAACACGAACAGCGCGGTCACTTTCAGCACCAACGGCACTTACGTCCTGCGCATCACGGCGACGGACGGGCAATTCACCGTCAGTGACCAGGCGACGGTGGCGGTGGGGCCGGCGATCGTCGCGGCGGATTGGGTGGCGCAAGATATGTCGCCGTCGTCCGCGCGGCGCGGCGAGGGACTGGTGAACAACGGCGTCTTCACCGTCAGCGGCACCGGCACGGGCTACGCGGCCACCACGACGGACACGGCGCACGTCCTCGTCCGGCAGGTCGAGGGTGATGCGAGTCTCGTGGCGCGACTCAACAGCGTCTCGAATGCGCCCGCGCCGCTCGCGGGCCTGACCGTTCGGAGTTTGTTGCAACGCGGGGCCACGCGCGCGGTGCTCGGCTATGTGCCCGGCGTGGGGCTGCAATTCCGCACGCGCACGAACGTCAGCGCGAACGACCTCGCCGTCACGAACGCGGGCGTGACGTTGCCCGTCTGGCTGAAACTCGACCGCACTGTCGCGAGCAATTTGATCACCGCCGCCTTCGCGCCGGATGTCGCGGGCGCGCCCGGCGCGTGGACGGTGATCGGGGCGACCACGTTCACCAATCTCGACACGCGCGCGAGCCTCGGCTTCACCACCACGGCGAACAGCGCCACCAACACCGCGACGGCCGTGTTCGACAACGTGACGCTCACGCCCGCGCCGGTCGGCCCGGCGTTGATCGCGGAGGAAGCGAGCCTCACGCCGACGCAGCCCGGCTCGTGGTCCGAGACCAACGGCATTTACACCATCGCCGGCAGCGCCTCGGGAATTTTTTACGGCTGGCAGTTCAACGGCGACATGATGGTCACGGTGAAACACGCCAACGCCACGTCGGGCGCGGGCTCGGCGACCTCGGGCATCCGCATCCGCGAGAGCATGGACAGCGGCGCCTACGTGCAGGTGGGCCGCATTCCCACCAGCGCCTACAACGGCTATTTCTGGCAATCCATCGCCGGCGGCGGCAGCGGCGGTGTGCCCAGCTTCACTGCGGCGACGCGCTGGATTCGGATCATCCGCAAGGGAAATTCCGTGACGGCGTTTCACGCGCCCGACGTGGCCAACGCGCCCGGGACCTGGGCACAACTCGGCCAGCCGCAGACCGTCATCATGACCACGCCGGTGATCGTGGGCTTCCACGTGAACAACGCCTCGGGCGTGGGCCTGAACACCGTCACGTTCAGCAACCTCGGCATCGTGCCGCTGAACAATGCGCCCATCGTGGACCCGGGCACGGTGGCGACGAATGTCATGATCTCCACCGCGCTCAACGCCACCGTGACGGACGATAATTTCCCCACGCCGCCCGCCTTGACCACCCTGTGGAGTTCGGTGGGCGGCGCGGCGCCGGTGGTGTTTGGCAACGCCACCAACGTGGACACCACCGCGACCTTCAGCGCGGATGGAACCTACCGGCTGCGGCTGCGCGCCGATGACGGCAGCGCGGAAACTTTTGGCGACCTCAGTGTCAACGTCTTCACCAGTCCGTTCGCCGCGTGGCAGTTCACCAACTTCGTCGGCGGCAGCAGCAATGCGCTCGCGGCGCCGGGGGCCGATCCGGATGGCGATGGACTGCCGAACCTCGCCGAGTATGGATCCGGGACCAATCCCAATCAGGCCAACGTCGCGCCCTATGTCTTCAGCGTGACGAATGTCGCCGGCGCGCTCTACTTCCGCGTGGACGTTCCCAAAAACGTGAACGCCACCGACGTGCAATACACCGTGCTGTGGACGGGGCCGTTGACCAATCCGCTCGTCTGGTCCGGCGCGGGGATGCTGACGCAGATCAACACGCCGACCAATCTTTCGGTGCGCGACACCGTGCCGATCAGCGCGCTGACCAATCGCTCGTATCGGGTGCGGGTCGCCAAGCCCTGATCGCCGGAGCCGCGGCCTCCGCGCGCCGGCAAAAAAATCATCGCAGCCCTTCCGCCGTTTCCCGCATAGTCCGCACGAATGAAATCAATGACGGGCCATGGCCGCGGCGAAGCATCCCAGGACGGATTCAAGATTGCGGTCGAAGTCAGCTCGGTGAATCGCAAGCAAAGCGAAATCTCCGTCAACCTGCCGGATGAACTCGAGCCGCTTGAGGCGCAGGTCCGCGACGAGATCAACCGCGTGATCTCCCGCGGCCGCCTCTCGGTGCGCGTCTCGATGCACGCGGCTGACACCGCGCACGCCAAGGCCCGCGTGAATGTCGCCGTCGCCAAGGCCTACGCGAAGGAACTGCGCGCAGTGGCGAAGGAGTTGAAAATTTCCGCCGACCTGACGCTCGACACGCTGTTGCGCGCGCCGGGCGTGCTCGAATCGGCGGCGGAGCTGGACGACGCGGAGGCGTTCTGGCCCGCCGTGAAGAAGGCGCTCGATGCCGCGCTCGCGAATCTCGTGAAGATGCGGAGCAGGGAAGGCAAACACCTGGCCGACGATCTGCGCGCGCGCCTCGGCAGCGTGCGCGCGGCGGTCGCGGAAGTGCAGCGGCAGGCGCCGCAGGTCGCGGCGAATTATCGCGAGGCGCTCCTCACGCGCATCCGCAACGCCGGGCTCGAAGGCATCGCGCCGGATGACGAGCGGCTGCTGAAGGAGGTCACGCTCTTCGCCGACCGCACGGACATTTCCGAGGAACTCACGCGACTGGAGAGCCACTTCAAGCAATACGACGATCTCCTGAAATCATCCGAGCCGGTCGGGCGCACGTTCGATTTTCTCATGCAGGAACTGAACCGCGAGATCAACACCGTCGGCTCCAAGGCCAACGACGCACTCATCGCGCGGCACGTGGTGGCGGTGAAGGCGGAATTTGAAAAAATCCGCGAGCAAGTGCAAAACATCGAGTGACCGATGGCCACCGCGAACGGCAAACCCTTTCTCATCGTCCTGTCCGCGCCCTCGGGCGGCGGCAAGACCACGCTCATGAAGGAGATGTTGCGGCGCAACCGCAACCTCACCCGCGCCGTCACGTGCACCACGCGCGGGCCGCGCGGGCGCGAGAAGCACGGCGTGGATTACTATTTTCTGAAGGCGGATGATTTCCTCAAGCGGGTGCAGGCCGGAAATTTTCTCGAGCACGCCACGGTTTACGGCAACAGCTACGGCACGCTCAAGGCGGAGGTGCTGGGCAAACTGCGTGAGGGCAAGGATGTGCTCCTCGCCGTGGACGTGCAGGGCGCGGCCTCGATTCGCGAACGGGCGGCCGCCGATCCCGAACTGGCGCCGGTGCTGGTCACAGTGTTCCTGACGCCGGAGACGCTGAAAGTTTTGGAGGCGCGCCTGCGCAAGCGCAACCAGGACGCCGACTCCTCGATCCGCAAGCGGCTTGCGGTGGCGCGCCAGGAAATCGCGCAGTGGAAAAATTTCGACTACCTCATCCTCAGCACGAGCATCGAGGAAGATTGGCGGCGGATGCAGGCCATCTACGATGCCGAGCGGATGCGGCACGCGCGCGTGAAGCCGTTGAAAATGTGAGGAGTAACGAGTAAGAAGTGATGCGTAACTGATGAACACAACACCCCTTGCCAATTACGGATCACTCCTTACTCCTTAGCCCCATGTCGAAGCCCAACATCGTCCTCGGCGTCACCGGTTCCATCGCCGCCTACAAGGCCGCCGATCTCACGAGCCAGTTGGCGAAGGCCGGGTGTGAGGTCCACGTGGTGATGACCGCCGACGCGCTGAAGTTCATCACGCCGCTCGCCTTCAAGACGCTCTCGCGCCATCCCGTCGTCACCGACCTCTACGACGAGGAGGAGGGCTGGAAGCCGACGCACATCCAGCTCGCGGACGAGGCCGACCTGTTGCTCATCGCACCCGCGACGGCGAACAACCTCGCCAAGCTCGCGCACGGCCTGGCGGATGACGCGCTCACGTGCATCGCGCTCGCGCTGAACCCGAAGGCGAAGACGCTCATCGCGCCCGCGATGAACGGCAAGATGTGGCTGCACGCCGCGACGCAGCAGAACGTCGCGACGCTCAAGGCGCGTGGCGCGGAGTTCATCGGCCCGGAGGAGGGGATGCTCTCGTGCGGCTACGAGGGCGTGGGACGACTGTGGCCGGCGGAGCAGATCGCGGAGCGTGCGTTGAAACTGCTGGCCGCGCGCAAGCGCTAGGCCCTCATCCCATGCGTTACGCCGCCCTCGCAGCGCTGAAAAAAATCCCCGCGCTGCTGGCGGCGGGCCGGTTGGAGCGCGGGCAGCAGCTCGAGCGCATCGAGTCCATGGAGCGCAACATTGGCCTGCCCGTGCGGGCCGGGGTGATCCTCGTGCTGGGCTACTACCTGTTCTTTTCCAACTGGCTCACCGACGTCGGAACGGTGCCGGAGGTGGTGCTGGACCTGGTCCGCAAACTCCTGAGCGGCTATGTGATCTTCAACCTCGGTGCGTCCGCGGCGCTGTTCTTCATGCGGCAGGTCGGTTGGGGCCTCACGCGCTGGGTGGTGTTCACTGTCAGCCTGCTCGACGGCTTCATCCTTACCGCGGTCGTGCTGGTGAGCGGCGGTTACGACAGCGGCCTCTACTGGCTCTTCCTCGGTCTCATTGCGCGCAACGCGGTGAGCGTGCCGGTCGCCACGCTGCAGATCATCCTCAACCTTTCCGTTTGCTTTTTCTACGGCGCGATGGCGGTGGTGGACGCGCGGGTGATGCAGCCCGAGACGCTCAGCACGGTGGTGCCGCGGCTGCTGCGCGAGAGTGAATTATCCGATCCGTTCTTCGAGGGCTTCGTGCTGCGGCTGGTGCTGCTGCTGATGATGTCGGCCTGCTGCTACGGGATCCAGGTGCTTTACGACCGCGCGAAGCGCACCGAGGAGGAAACCCAAGAATCACACCTGCGGCAGGAGCAACTCCACGCCGCCGGCCGGCTGGCGGGAGAGATTGCGCACCAGTTGAAGAACCCGCTGGCGATCATCAACAACGCCGCCTTCAACCTGCAAAAATCCCTCCCCAGCCCGCCGCCGAAAATCGCGCAGCAGATCGAGATCATCCGCGAGGAGGTCGGGCGTTCCGACCGCATCATCTCGCAGGTGATGGGTTACGCACAGCTCGCGGAGGGCAAGGTCGAGCGCGTGGACGTGGTGGAGGTGATGGAGGAGGCGATCCGCCAAGTGTTCCCGCCGGCGCTGCAACTGGGTGTGCGGTTGGAGCGGAAATTCGAGCCGCGCCTGCCGCGGCTGCTCGTGCAGCGCGCGCAGCTCGCGGCCGTGTTCGTCAACCTGCTGACGAATGCGCGCGACGCCGCGGGTGGCCACGGTCACGTCGGCGTCCGGCTCGCCTGCACGCCATCCGAGACGCTCGTCATCACCGTCGAGGACGGCGGGCCGGGGATTGCGCCGGCGGATCTCAACCGCATCTTCGAGGCGTATTACACGACCAAGGAAAAGGGCTCCGGCCTCGGCCTCGCCATCGTGCGGCACAACGTCGAGCTTTACGGCGGCACGGTTCACGCCCACTCGGAGCTTGGAAAGGGCGCGCGCTTCGTCGTAGAGTTCCCCACGAGAAAACTTTCCGGCCCCGCCGCATGAGCATCACGCTGCCACCACTCCTGATCGTCGATGACGAGAAGAACATGAGGCTCTCGCTTTCCTCCATCGTCGAGGCGGAGGGATTTGACGTGCGCGCCGTGGATTCGGCGGAGGCCGCGCTGAAGCTCGTGGGGCAGGAGGAATTTTTCATGGTCATCACCGACGCGCGCCTGGGCGGGATGAGCGGCTACGAGTTGCTCGGCAAACTCAAGGCCGCGCAGCCGGGCCTGCCGGTGCTCGTCATCACCGCCTACGCCACGCCCAAGCTCGCCGCCGAGGCCATCAAGGCCGGCGCGATGGATTATCTGGCCAAGCCCTTCGAGCCGGAGGAACTCCTGCACGCCGTGGGGCGCTGCGCCGAGCGGCACCGGCTGCTCAAGGAAAATGCCAAGCTCCGCGCGCGCGTGATCGAGCCTTACCGGCTGGAGCAGATCATCGGCGAATGTGTCAAAGTGCGCGAGCTGCGGCAGTTCATCCAGACCGTCGCGCCCGCCAACGCCACCGTGCTCATCCTCGGCGAGAGCGGCACGGGCAAGGAACTCATCGCTGGCGCGCTGCACACCCTGAGCCAGCGGCACGAGGAAAATTACGTCCGCATCAACTGCGCGGCCATTCCCGAGGCGCTGCTCGAGAGCGAACTCTTCGGCCACGAGAAGGGCGCGTTCACCGGCGCGCTGCGGCTCAAGCTCGGCCGCGTGGAGGAGGCCGACGGCGGCACCATTTTCCTGGACGAGATCGGCGACATGAGCCGGCCGTTGCAGGCGAAACTGCTGCGCTTCCTGGAGGACGGCAGCTTCACGCGCGTGGGCGGCAACGAGGAGTTGCGCGTGGATTGCCGCGTCATCGCCGCGACGAACCGCGACATCGTGGACGCGATCCGGCGCGGCGATTTCCGCGAGGATTTGTTCCACCGGCTCAACGTCGTGCAATTTCTCCCGCCGCCGTTGAGCGAGCGCGGCGAGGACGTCGTGCTGCTGGCCGACCATTTCCTCCGGCACTTCGCGCTGACCATGAACCGGCGCGTGCTCGCCCTGAGCAAGGCCGCGCAGGCGCGGCTCAAGGAGCATCACTGGCCCGGAAACGTCCGCGAACTCCGCAACGTGATCGAGCGCGCCGTGATCCTCGAGACCGGCCCGGAAATCCGGCCGGAGAGCCTGCCGGACTTTCACATCGAGTCGCGCTTGCACCGGATCGAACCCGTGGCGACGCAGCCCGAAACGGCCGGACAGTCGCTGGATGAGGCCGTGTCGAGCTACGAGCGCGACCTCATCAACCGCGTGCTCGAGCAGAACCGTTTCAGCCTCACGCGCACGGCGGACCAGTTGAAGATCACCCGGCACGCGCTGCGTTACCGGATGCAGCGGCTGAACATCAATCCGGCGGACGAGGAGGAATCACCTTCGCTTGCATCCGCCGACAAAGCCGGGGAGACTCCGCGCAGTTGAACGGAAGCCATGGCCAATAGCGATAATCTCCTGCCGCAGATCGAGCCTTACCTCGGGCGCGCCAACGACGTGTGGTTTGACATCGCGATGATAGTCGGCGGGGCGCTCGTGATCGGTCTGCTCTTCCTCATCGTCTTCCGTATCATGCGGGTCAGGAAGGACGGGACCATTGTGCACTCGCGCCGGTCGGAAGCGGCCGGTTCTCCCGGCGGCGGAGGGTTCCTCGGGATGGGATCCGGCAAGCGTCATCGCAAACGTCGGAACCGCGGGCCGTCCTACGCCCAGCGCAATCCCACCCGCGCCGAAGTCGGCGGCATGCCGCCGGTGCGCAGTCCCGAGGATTCCGCCGGCGGCGCTTCCGACCAGAGCGGACTGCATTTTTGAGCGATGCAGGAGAGTCAGGCCATCACGCGCAAAAGCGCCTCGAACCTCGCGCTGGCTTTCATCCTTCTTCCGAAACCCAAACGCGACGGCATGGCGGCGCTCTACGCCTTCTGCCGCGAAGTGGATGATGTGGCCGACGAGGACGCGGTGCCGGTGGAGGAACGCCGCCGCCAACTCGCCGCGTGGCGCGAAGATGCGCGGGCCGCGTGCGGCGGCGGGGTGCCGCAGTTCGCCGTGAACCGCGAGCTTCAACCCGTGATCCAATCCTGCCGGTTGCCGTTCGAACTTTTTGACGACCTGATCCGTGGCGTCGAAATGGACCTCGACATCCAGCGTTACGAGACGCACGCACAACTCGATCAATACTGTTACCGCGTGGCCTCGGTGGTCGGTCTGTTGAGCATCGAGATTTTCGGCTACACCAACCCGCGCTGCCGCGATTACGCAGTGCATCTGGGCAAGGCGCTGCAGCTCACGAACATTCTCCGCGACGTGCGCACGGACGCGGAGCGGGGCCGCATCTATCTACCGCTGGAGGAACTGCGGCGCTTCGGCGTGCGCGAGGAGGAGGTGTTGAAATTTCGTTACACGCCGCAGTTTCGCGCGCTGGCCGAGAGCGTGGCGGCGCGCGCGAAGGAATTCTACCGGCTCGCGCGCGAAGCGCTGCCCGCCGAGGACCGTCGCGCGATGATCGCCGCGGAGCTGATGGGAAGTGTCTATTGGCGGCTGCTGCGCAAGCTGGAGGCGCGCGGGTTCGATGTGTTCGGCCCGGTGCCGACGCGGTTGAACAAACTGCAGAAGCTCCACCTGATTTTCCGCACGTGGTTCCGGCTCTCCTCGGGAGTCACGACGCCGAACTACGGTCTCTCCTGACGGCTCGCGCGGGGTCGGTCCACGCCGGCTCTCTTTGCGTGGCGGAGTTTCGCGCACCGCCAACTCAACTGATTCAGTTCGGCAGTTGCCTCCCAATCCGTTCCCCGTTCGTGTGCTTGGCGTGCTTCGCGGGCTCAACTGCAGAGTCGGGTTTGATGGGGAAGGGCTGGAAAAAAACAGCCCGGGTGAGAACGCCAAGGAGGTAGGCCAGGGGATGGCCATTGAAAAAACGTTCCGCACCCGGACTGAGGATGATTTAGCCCACCGTCGAAGCGCTGACAAGTCCCATTTAGCGGATGCCCGGCGGCAGCTTTATCATGGGTGACAAACGCCCCGTTCAGGGCATTCCCACCGGCCCGCGCCAGTGGTGGAGAAAGGTGGCGAGCGTGGTCGCCAGGTCGCGGCCGACGGGGCGGAGTTGGCTCGCGAACCGCATGAGCCGACGCAGCCGGCCGGGCGAACGCACGAGGGTGGCGAAAAGTTTTCCGTAATCCATCCCCAGGTCCGGACCGGCCAGCGCGTTGAAGTCGAGCGGCAGGTCGTCATCGGCCGCGTCGGAAATGATGCGGAGGACGGCGCACGGAATTTTTTCCTCCGCGCACACGCGGCGGATCGCCTCCGATTCCATCTCCACCGCCTCGGCGCCGGTGGCGCTGCGCAACGCGCGTTTCTCGCCGGCGGTGATCGCGATGCGGTCGGCGCAGGTGAAACGCACCAGCCGCACGCGCGCGCCGGCGAGGTGGGGTTGCAGTGCCGCGTCGTCCGTCTCGCCGATCACGGTGCCGCGCGCGAGTTGCGGGTCAAGTCCGCCGGCGAAACCAGCGCTGACCACGAGCGCGGCTCGTCGCGCCCCGAGCGCGCCCCGGAGCGCGCGTGTGGCGTTTGTGCGGCCCATGCCGGTGATGAGCACGTGGACATCGCCGAGCAGCGGCGCGAGTTCGCGAAACGGCGCGGCCTCTTCCCGCGTCGCAAAACAGACCAGCACGGGTTGATGAAGGGGCATGGGGCAGGGGACGGTGGTGCCGGACAAAGTGGCTGGATCATCCGCCGATCACGGCGGGGCGCGGTTCTTCGCGCGGCTCCTCTTCCTTGAGGTGGCCGTTGCCCTGCGCGATGTGTTTCTCCAGCAGGTTGCGGTAGGTGGCCAGCGCGAGCAGCGGCCAACTGTTCCGATACATGTCGTATTTCAGATAGAACACGCACGGGAATCCGGTGCCAGTGATCTCGTCCTCGCTCCAAGAGCCGTCGGCATTTTGCTTCGAGATGAGATACTTCACGCCGCGGACGAGCGCGGGATTGTAAGGATCATCGAAGGCGCACAGGCCCATCACGGCCCACGCGGTTTGCGACGCGGTGCTCGGGCCCTGACCCTTGAACACGGGGTCGTCGTAAGTGTTGCAGCGTTCGCCCCAGCCGCCATCGGCGAGTTGGACGAACTCGAGCCACTGGCCGCCGCGCCGGAGCCACGCCTGATTCATGTCGAGGCCGAGCGCGTGCATCCCGCGCAGGACCTGCCACGTGCCATAAATGTAGTTCACGCCCCAGCGGCCATACCATGAGCCGTCGGCCTCCTGGTTCGAGCGCACGTAGGCGATGGCACGCTGGACCTGCGGGTCGTCGAGGTTCCACTTTTCGTAACCGAGCAGTTCGAGGATGCGCGCGGTGATGTCGGCGCATTCGGGATCGAGCATCGCGTTGTGGTCGGCAAACGGAACTTTTTCGAGAATGCCTTTCGTGCAGTCCCGGTCGAACGCGGCCCAGCCGCCGTCCTTGCACTGGAAGGTCATCATCCACTTCAGGCCGCGGTTGAAACACTCGGCGCGTTTCTTGGCGTCGTCCGTGCGCACCTTGCGCAAGGCGAGCAGCACCATCGCCGTGTCGTCCACGTCGGGATTCCATTTGTTGTCGTATTCAAAAACCCAGCCGCTCGGCTCGACCTTCGCGGGGTTTTTGTGAATCCAGTCGCCCTTGAAGCGGATTTCTTTCGCCATCATCCACTCGACTCCGCGCTTGAGCGCCGGATGGTCCGCCGGCACGCCGGACTCGGCCATGGCGATGGTGACGATGGCCGTGTCCCACACCGGCGAGAAACACGGTTCGATGCGCACGCTGTCCGCAGTCTCGTGCTGGAGCTTGAGGAGTTCGCGATGCGCGCGGACGACTTCGGGATGGTCATCGGGATAGCCGAGCGCGATGAGTGCGATGAGCGAGTTGAGCATCGCGGGAAAAATGGCGGCGAGTCAGCCGGAACCCTCGAAGCGTTCGAGCATCCATTGCTCAGCGCGCTTGAGCGCGCGGCGGCGGAACGGATGGATGCCGTGCCGCGCGAACCACTCGGCCAGCTTGTGCAGCTTGTCGAGCCAGAGAAACATGTTCCGGAGGCTAAAATCGAAGTAGCGCGGCTTGAACGACTCATTCAGTTCGTGTTTCCCGTGCGGATACAACTCGTCGAGGTTCACGCCGTTGCGCAGCGGGCGCGTGGGGCGGAAGTGGTTGATGATCGCCAGTGGCACGATCATCGCACGCGACCAGTTGCTCATGTCCCAGAAATTCACGTGGAACCATTTGCCGATCAGCAGCACCTCGGACGGAATTGTCGGCACGTGCCGCCATTCCGCGAGGCCGAGCAGCGCGAGGTAGAGTTTGGAGAAGGTGTTCATGCGCGGCACGCCGCCGTGGGCGCGCGCGACCTCGCGGGCCTTGAGCATCCGGCGGTCGGTGGCCGGCACGCCGGCGAGCTTGAGCGCGAGGTAGGCCTTGATCGTGGCGTTCACTTCGGATGGCCCGCCGTGGTAAATGTTCCAGCCGCCATCGGGCAACTGCATCGAGAAGAGGTGATGCACCGCCTTGCGCTCCCAAGCTTTGTCCACCTTGCCCCACCAGTGGTAGAAGGCCAGCATGTCCGAGACGAGCGTCGAGTCCACGATCAACTCGCCGACCCAGTAGCCGTCCGGTTTCTGTTCGGAAAACAAATACTCCTGCGAACGGCGGATGGCGTTCCCCAGGTCCACCGGGGAACGGAAACCGAACTCCTGCTGGGCTGAACGGTCAGTCAGCCGGTTGTTTTCGAGTGAAGCTTCCCGCACGGCCCGCATGATTTGCGGAAGGTTGCGGAGGTGTAAAGTTTTTTGTCCAGCGCTTTGCCGTGCCGGAACCGTTCATGGGAATCCGCCGAATCCGTCCCGCGAGTGGCCGGCTGGGTTGCCGCATGGTCAGGCGGGGGCCGCCGATTCAAATCGAAAGCAACCGCCCTCAGGCGAGGGCGTCCTGAAGTTCCGGGGCCGAAGCGCGGGTCAGATCAGCGAGTGCCTGCTTGCACCGGTTGAGTTCGAGGTGCAGCGAGCGGGTTTCGAGCAGATTGCGGACGCGCGCGATGAGTTCGTAATTGTCAAAGGGCTTGTTGAGAAAATCTTTCGCGCCCGCTTCAAAGGCACGTTGCTTGGATTCCCCGGGACAATACCCCGTCAGCACGAGGATGGGCAGATAGGTGCCCGGCGTGATGAGACGGTTGAGCTGGGTCAGGACACCGAGGCCGTCGAGATGGGGCATGTTCATGTCGAGCAGCACGAGGTCGGGCTTGTATTGCGCGAAGACCAGCGCGGCCTCGCGGGAATCGGTGGTGCTGAACAGGTTCGCGTAATTCGCCCGGTGCAACACGGCCTTCAGGGTGTTGATGATCACCGACTCATCATCGATGATTAAAATCTTGGCGTTTTGCATGGCGATTGTTCCAAAATTGGAGGGTTGTCTTTGGGTTTGTGTGGTCGTCAGGTGTTCAGCGCCACCGACTGCTTCAAGGCAGGCGTTGGCGGGCGCTGCCGGGGCGCCGGCACTCGGCTGCAATTATTCTGCTTTGTAACCATGCCGGGTGGTGAAAGCAGTATTCTGGCCGGATTTGCGGCTTTGAGAAAGTTCGTCGCGACGTAGCCGCTGGACGCGCGCGCTTGCGAGACGAATTGGTCATCCACCAATTCCTCTATTGCACCCCGTTTCCGTACTCGCTTACGCTCCGCGCCGCATGGCTCTGAAAATTTATCTGGACGGAAAATTCTGCGCGGAAAAGGACGCGAAAGTCTCCGTGTTCGACCACGGACTGCTCTATGGCGACGGTGTTTTCGAGGGCATCCGCGCGTATCACGGCGCCGTCTTCAAGCTCAAGGAGCACATCGAGCGGCTCTACTAGTCCGCCAAGGCCATCCTGCTCACCATCCCGATGTCACCTGCGGAAATGTCGCGCGCGGTGGTGGAGACGTGCCGTAAAAACAAAATCCGCGACGGCTACATCCGGCTCGTCGTCACGCGCGGCGTCGGCACGCTCGGGTTGAATCCGATCCGCTGCAGGCGTCCCTCGGTCATCATCATCGCCGACAAGATCGCACTCTACGACGAGTCGGTTTACGCGAAGGGCATGACCCTGATCACCGTGCCGACGACGCGCAATTTGCACAACGCGGTGAACCCCGCGATCAAGTCGCTCAATTACCTCAACAACATCCTCGCGAAGATCGAGGCGAACAACGGCGGTTGCGAGGAGGCCATCATGCTCAACTCCGAGGGCTACGTCGCCGAGTGCACCGGCGACAATTTGTTCATCCTCAAGGGTGGCCATCTCCAGACGCCGCCGCTCTCCGCCGGCGCGCTCTACGGCATCACGCGCCAGACGGTGATTGATCTCGCCGCCGAGGCGGGCGTGAAAACTTCCGAGCCGAACCTCACGCGCTACGACGTGTATAACGCCGACGAGTGTTTCCTCACCGGCACCGCCGCCGAGATCGTCCCGGTGGTGAAAGTGGACGGCCGCGTGATCGGCACCGGCAGGCCGGGCCGGAAGACGCGCGAGTTGATGAAGCGCTTCCATGCCTTGACGAAAGTCTCCGGCGAGCCGATATAGCCTTCAGCGCCACTCACTATGCTCTGCAATCTCTGCAAAGAAAACGAAGCCACCGTCCATCTCACGCAAATCGTCGGCGACAAGATGCAGAAGGTGGACCTCTGCGAGGCCTGCTCGAAGGAAAAGGGCGTGAGCGACCCGACCGGCTTCTCGCTCGCCGATCTGCTGCTCGGCCTCGGCGCGTCGCAGGAAATTGAAAAGGCGGCCGCCGACGGCGTCGAGTTGAAGTGCCCCGCGTGCGGCTTCACGCAGTCCGATTTCAAAAAGTCCGGCCGCTTCGGCTGCCCGGAATGTTACCAGACTTTTTCCGACGGCCTCGAGGCGTTGCTCAAGACGATGCACAAGGGCACGAAGCACGCCGGCAAAGTGCCCGCCGCGCTCCGCGTCGTGCGCGAGGCGAAGGACAAGCTCAAGACGCTCCAGAAGAAACTCGACAAGGCCATCGCCGAGGAGGACTACGAGGCCGCCGCGCAGTTGCGCGATGAGTTGAAGCACGCGAAGGAAAAAGGCGGGCAGGTTTCGACGAGTTGAGCCATGAACGTCTCCGAATTTCTCCAGGCCAACGCCGGCGCCGCCCAACTCCACGGGCCGCAGGACCGCATCGTGTTGTCCAGCCGCGTCCGGCTCGCGCGCAACGTCCGTGGTTTCGCCTTTCCCGGCTGGGCCAAGAAACCCGAGCGCGTGAAGGCGCTCGAAGCCATCCGCCCCGCCGTCGAAAAACTCGCCCCGCTCGCCGGCGCGTTCTCCTCCGCGATGGACGACCTCACCGCGCTCGACAAACAGATTCTCGTCGAGCGTCACCTCATCAGCCGCGAGCACGCCGCCAAGAGCACCGGCTCCGGCGTCGTCCTCAATCGCGCGCAGACCCTCTGCGTGATGATCAACGAGGAGGATCACCTGCGGATGCAGTCGCTGCTGCCCGGCCTCCAGGTGCGCGATGCGTGGCAGGCGATTGACAAGATTGACGGCGACCTCGAGAAGCAACTCGACTACGCCTTCGCGCCCGACCTCGGCTATCTCACCGCGTGCCCGACCAACCTCGGCACCGGCATCCGCGTCAGCGCGATGCTCCATCTGCCCGCGCTCGTGCTCGCCGAGCAGGTCAACCAGATCATTCAAGCGGTCAACAAACTCGGCCTCGCCGTCCGCGGCCTTTACGGCGAGGGCACTGAGGCGCTCGGAAATGTTTTTCAGGTTTCGAATCAGATGACCCTCGGCGAGACCGAGGCCGACATCGTCGAGCGCATCAACAAGGTGCTCAACCAGATCATCGAGCACGAGGACAACGCGCGCGCTTCGCTGATGGAGAAGAAGCCCAAGATGGTGCTCAACCACATCGGCCGCGCCTACGGCATCCTCGCCAACGCGCACAGCATTTCCTCGAAGGAGGCGATGAACCTCCTCTCGCTGATGAAACTTGGCGTGGACCTCGACCTCTTCCCGAGCGCGGAGCGTTCGCTCGTGGACGAACTGTTCGTCCTCACCCAGCCGGCGCATCTCCAGCGGCAGTTCACCGAGAAACTCGGAGCCGAGGAGCGCGACCTCCTGCGCGCGGACATGGTTCGCGACCGCCTCCGCCAAGTCGCCCGACCGGTCACCAAGCCGGCCGAAGGCGGCAAGGGCCCGGCCGAAAATGGCGGCGCGAAATAGCGGTTAGTGATTTCGGCGGGCGTGTCCTGATTTCGTTCCCTCTCCCTCTTTGTTCGATTACGAAACGCTCTCCGTGCTCTGCGGATACTTTTTCCCCGGAGGCCGCGAAGGATTGCGCCAAGGACGCAGCGGCAATTCCAAACCAATCTTCCTCATCTTCGGCGGGGAACTTGCTTTCGATTGCGAGGTGCGCCAGTTTGCGCCCGTCGTTGCGCCCGGCAGCAAGGCGCTCGACAAATCCGAAAAGACGAAGCACTTTCAAAAGTGGACAACGCGAATCATTATGAGTGACGAAGCCATGAACAACTTCACGCCGCGCGCGCAGCAGGTGCTCGCGCTCGCGCGCAAGGAAGCCGACCGGTTCAACCACAACTTTGTCGGCACCGAGCACATCCTCCTCGGCCTCATCAAGCTGGGGCAGGGCGTCGCCGTGAACGTCCTTCAGAAGATGGGCCTCGACCTCGAGACCGTCCGCCTCGAAGTCGAGAAGCAGGTCGGCACCGGCCCCGACCAGAAGATGATCGGCAAGATTCCCTACACGCCGCGCGTGAAGAAAGTTCTCTCGCTCGCCGCGAAGGAGGCCAAGGCGCTCAATCACACCTACGTCGGCACCGAGCACATTCTCCTCGGCCTCCTGCGCGAGGGCGACGGCGTCGCGGCGCGCGTGCTCAAGAATCTCGACGTGGACATCGAGCTGACGCGTCAGGAAATTTTGAAGGAGCTCGATCCGAATTTTTCCAGCGGCGGTTCCGGCGAGGAGCAGGCCGCCGCCGGCGAGGGCACGCCCGAGAAGCAACCCGAGAAAAAGGGCGAGGTGAAAACTCCCGCGCTCAAGGCCTTCGGTCGCGACCTCACCGAGATCGCGCGCAAGGGCGAGATGGATCCCGTCATCGGTCGGCAAAACGAGATCGAGCGCGTCATCCAGATTCTCTGCCGCCGCACCAAAAACAACCCCGTGCTCCTCGGCGAGGCCGGCGTCGGCAAAACCGCCATCGTCGAGGGACTCGCGCAGGAAATCTCCAAGGGCAACGTGCCGGAGATTCTCCGTGAGAAGCGCGTCATCACGCTCGACCTCGCGCTCATGGTCGCCGGCACCAAGTATCGCGGCCAGTTCGAGGAACGCATCAAGGCCGTGATGGACGAGATTCGCCGCGCGAAGAACATCATCCTCTGCATTGACGAGCTCTACACCATCGTCGGCGCCGGCAGCGC
>JACQFS010000090.1 GCA_016199935.1 Verrucomicrobiota bacterium | reverse complement strand
GGAGCCCATGTGCCGATGACGTCGGTGAAGCCGGCGGCGTTCTTCAGGTCCTTCACCAGCTTGAAGGTGCGGTCCAGCGCGCCGGGCGGCACGGGCACGGTGGCGGGCAGCGGCGCGTTGGCGGCGGGCAACGGCGGCGCGGTGAACACGGGGAGCGCCTGCGCGGCCGAACCGGTGCCGCTCTCGGCGGCGCTCACGGCGTCGGTGATGGAATCGGCCCATGCGCGCGCGGCCGGAGCCCATGTGCCGATGACGTAGGCAAGCCACAGGGCGTCGAGCACGGCGGCGTCGCGGCGGGCGTTGCTCACGCACAGGGTGGCGGCGTAGGTGAGGAGTTTCTCGGCGAAGTTGAGCAGCCACTCGGGCTGGCCTTCGACGCGTTTGGGATAGAACGGATTGCGTTTCATGTGTTTGGTTTTGTGTTGGTGGTTGGGGAGGAAGATGGGAGCGGGGGCGGCCGGACCCCAGAGCGCGCCGGAGTTCCAGGCGAACTGGTTCCAGACGCCGGTCATGGGCCTCCGCGGGTTAAACCCGAACTCCGAAGTGGAATGGCCGCAAGAAACGCAAGGAGACGCAAAGAGCAGTGCTTGAAACCAAGTGGGCGACGGATGGAACCGTTCGGGCAGACCCTCCGCCTGGTCGCGTCTGCTTTGCGTTTTCTTGCGTTCTTTGCGGCCAACCTCGGAATTGGGGCTAAATGTGGGCCAAACCGCGCTCGCAGGCGGTCTGCCGGCCGTGGGAACAGCGTCGCCGGTGACGCCAGCGACGCTACTGACGCTGCCAGCGCTGGCACTGACGCCGCCAGCGACGCTACTGGTGACGCCAGTGCCGGCACTGGCGGGACCGGCGACGCCACTGGTGACGCCAGCGACGGCGCTGACGCCACCGGCGACGCTACTGGCGTGACCAGCGCCGGCACTGACGGCGTCAGCGACGCCACCGGTGACGCCAGCGACGACACTGACGCCGCCAGTGACGCTACTGATGACACCCGCGCCGCCCCTTTTCGTGGCCGCGTTCGTGAGCACGCGGGAAACCGGCCCATTACCCGTGCGCTCCCGAGCACGGCCACGCCGGAGCGGAGCACGGCCACGACCCACCTCGCCCCCGGGACTTTCGGGCGGGTCGCTGGCAGGGTGGCTTTCACGCCCGCGAGCAAAGCACACCGCCCCGGCAGCCGTCTTGTGCATTGGATTGCACAGCCGGCGGGCACGCCCTATGCCTGCCGCACCGCCCATTTCGGCAACGCCGGCAGCACCAGCGCGACCGGCGACGGGCAGACCGTCAGCGAACGATCCGCCGGCAGCGGCACGCCCTCCGCCAGCTTCAGGAACTCCGCTGGCGTGAGGTCAAACGCGTTGGCCACCCGTTCCAACATATCCAGCGACAGCCGCCGCCCCGGCGTGGTCAGATACCACGCCTCGCGCAGCGAGATGTCCGCCGCCTCCGCCAGATCGCACGGCCGCCAGTTGCGCTGCGCGCACAGCGCATGGATCAGCAGCGGCACGGCATAACACAGGGGCGACGGATAATCCTTGGAGATGAATATCCTCGCCATGCCGCCCCCTCCCGGTGCGCCCGTTCAGCCCGGAGCCCTCCGCGGGCGACGCTGCGCGCGTCGCGGGGTGCCGGTGATGGAGCAAAAAGAAAGTTCCCGCCGCATGGCCAACCTCGCCTGGGGTGATGTGTCCGCAGGCTGCGCCGCGCGCCGGAGAGCGGCAAGGGAATAATTCCGGCGGAGCAAAGGCGCGTCTCCTTTGAGCCACGGATGAAACCCTGGTGAACACGGCCGGGAGGGACGAACTCTGCGAGTCCCTGACCATTCGCGGGACGCGGAGAAGATGGGGACTCGCGGAGCTCGTCCCTCCGAGGCCCGGCGCAAAGGGGGCCCGCGCTTCAGCGCCCGGCCCGGTGCGTGACCAGCAGCTTCTCCAGCCGTTCGAGCCGCGCTTTCAACTCCGCGTTCTCCGCGTCGCGGCGTTTCAGTTCGTCCGTGAGCTTCTGGTTCAACCCCTGGATGGCCGCCAGCGCCACGCCGCCTTCGTCCACGGTGGTGATGTGTTTGTCGTCGGGGCCGACGTGGAAGGCGGCGTAGAAATCCTGCGCCATCGGGCCGAGGTGGCGGGTGCCTTTGTCCTCCTTGTAATTCCAGCGCGACAACGGCAGCGCGACGACTTTCTCCAGCACCTCGCGCGGCTGCACGGGCGCAAAGTTTTCCTTCGTATTCCGGTCGCTGCCGCTGACAAAGGCGCCGTTCACGACCAACCCGCCGCTGTCGAGTTTCATGCGGACGATGGCGTTGCCACCGGGATTGTAGGTGGCGTCGTTGTGGGATCCGCCGGCATACCAGGCAAACCCGCCGTCCAAAGCGACGCGCGAATAGAGGACGCCGCTCTGTATCCCGAAGCCGTAGTTCGTGCCCCAGAGAAAGACTTTCGCACTGAGCGTGGAGCCGAAGGAAACGCTGGTGTCGCCGCTCAACTGCACGCCGCCGTTGGCCCGGATGCAGAATTGGTTGTCGGCGGTCGAGGCAAAATCCGCTTCCTGTGAATCGGCCCACGCGAATGTGCCTTGGTGATTGGCCTGGGCGCGGTGACCGGCGGCGAAACTTTTTGTTCCCGCCACATTCTGGTCGCCGCCCGGAACTGTGGCCAAAGGCCCGGACGCGACATTGTGGTTGCCGCCGCCAATCGTCGAGTCGTAAGCGTTGGTCTGAATCGTATTGTAGTCGCCGCCGCCAATCGTCGACTTGAAGGCGTAGTTCTGAATCGTGTTGATGGTGCCGCCGCCAATCTTCGAGTATTGGGCGTAGGCCTGAATCGTGTTGTAGGTGCCGCCGCCAATCGTCGACTCGAAAGAGTTGGTCTGAATCATGTTGTTGTCGCCGCCGCCAATCGTCGATTCGTGAGCGTAGAACTGAATCATGTTGTTGTCGCCGCCGCCAATCGTCGACTCGGGAGAGTTGGACTGAATCGTGTTGATGCCGCCGCCGCCAATCGTCGAGTAGGGAGCGTTGGTCTGAATCTGATTGTATTCGCCGCCACCAATCGTCGAGTCGTAAGCGTTGAAGTGAATCGTGTTGTTGTTGCCGCCGCCAATCGTCGAGCCGATAGCGTTGGACTGAATCGTGTTGCCGTAGCCGCCGCCAATCGTGCCGAAGTGCGCGGACACCGAGTTGGTGAAAGGAGGTCCGCCATAATTGGTCGCCCCGCCCCCGGCGATGACCGCGCCCACGACGCCCGGCGCGGCAAAGTTGACCGGCGCGCCGCCAACCAGATTCGGCGCGCCGCTGGCGTTCGGTTCAACGCGCAGCGCGCGCACACTATTCGCCCTGAACTCCAGCGGCAGGAGGTCCGTGGTGCCGAGGAAGTTGCCGTTGGTCGGATTGGCCCCCGCGTTGCCGGCCAGTTTCCAGGCGTTGCTCAAGACCGCCGCCGGCACGGTGCCCGCGAGGTTGGAGGCGGCGAGGTTGGTCAGCCCCGCGCCATCGCCCGCGTGCGCGCCGAAGAACACGTCGGCCGCATTGCTGAACGTCACCGCGCTGCCGTAGGCGCCGGCGAGTTGCGCATTGGAAATCGCGCCGCTGAAGCTGGCCGCGCGGATGGCGTAGGGCGTGGCGTTGAGCGGCTGGCGCGGGGCGAGGTTGGTGTAGGCGCCGACGCCATTGGTGCGGATGGCAATCTGCAGCCAGCGGTCCGCGCCGGGGAACGCGCCCGCGCCAAAGTCGAGGGTGGCGGTGAGCCGCCCGTTGGTGAGCGACAGGCCGGCGGCGAGATTGGTGACGCCCTGCACCGCGCCGGCGGAGGGGGCGTCGTAGGCCGCAAAGCTCAGGTCGTAGGTGCCGGTGGCCGGCACGCCGTTGAAGCTGACGACGCCCTGGTAGGTGAAGGCGCTGCTCTGCGCTGACGCGCAAGGGATGAAGGATGAGGTATGAAGGATGAAGGAGAAAAGCAGGGCGAGCAGAGTCGCGAAGCGTTTGGAGTGCGCCGGCCCGAGCCGGCGCTGTGGCGTCCGACCACCAACACTAAGCGGCGACTCGTGTCGCCGCACTCCATGCGCTCGCGCGAGGACGGACGCGGTGGGTGAGAAGGACGGATTTGTTTTCATAAGCGGTGGAGTGCTGGCGGCGTTGGAGACGGAAAGCGTGGCGGTGGAGTGGTGCGTGTTCATGGGCGTGTGCGTTCAGGGTTTGTGCAGGCGATAGAAGCGGTTGCCCGGCGCGGCGGGCAGGGTGAGGAAAAAATCCGTGGCGTTGCTGGAATAACTCCCCGGCACCGTGCTCCACGAAACGGGCAGCGTGAGGCTGGCGGCTTCCTCGAGGATGAAGCCGTTCGTGTTGAGCGGCCACGAGAGAGTGAACTGTCCGCCCGCGCGCGTGAGCGTGAGCAGCGCCGCGCCCGGCTCGGCGACAATCTGCACGAGGCTCCAATAGCCGCCTTCGAGCAGGAAGCCGCCGCCGCCCATGTTCCCCGTGTCGGCCTGCCCCGCCGTGCCCTCGACCTTGAACCCGCCGCCCGCGCTGGCCCCGCCGCCGCCCGCGACGACGAAGGGCGTGACGGCAAAGCCATTGGTCTGCGCGCGCGCCACGGGAGCGGCGAGCGTGAGGGCGAAAGGGAGCGCGAGGGCGGCGGGGGTTTTCATAAGCAGACTCTGGTTGGCCCAAAGGCCGGGTCGGGTGGTGGGACGCTGTCCGCTGCCATACCCCCGCGTCCGCCTCCCGACAAGCCGAATCGGGCGGAGCCGGGCACCAGCACCTGCGCGCCCAACGGCAGCAGCCAGATCACGGTGACGTTCCCGGGACCAGCAAGCGCTTCTACCGCGTGGGGTTGCAGTGAGGCGGACCGCGGGCCGTCCCGGCCCGCAGCAGCCACGAAGAGGAAGGGCTGTTTGGATTTACTGGACGCGTCCCTCCGTGCGAAGCCGCTGCGAGCCGGGCCGGCTCGCGGTCCGCCGCCACCGTTCCCTTTTAGCCACGGATGAAACACGGATGGAACACCGATGCGGGAAAGACTCCTTCCGTGTTTATTCCGTGTTCCATCCGTGGCTAGTAACCCGGCTCCGTGCCTCCGTGCCTCCGTGGTTAAGATTCTTCTCTTCGCGCCTTTGGGAGTGGCCCGCTCAGTTCTTCACGACCTCGCTCATCGTCCGGCGCAGGACGCTCAGCGAGACGGGCTTGCTCAACACCAGGTCCACCCCGGCCGGCTTCTGTCCGCTGGCGCGGATGATGTCGCCGAAACCGGTGATGAGGACGACGGGCAGGCCGGGGGATTTTTCCTTGATGGCCGCCGCCATGAGGTCGCCGCTGAGGTTCGGCATCGCCTTGTCGGTGAGCACGAGGTCGAACTTGCCGGCGTGGAAACACGCGAGCCCCTCCTGGCCGTCGTTGGCGGTGACGACTTCGTGGACGTCGCCGCGGAGGTATTCATCGAGGATTTCGCGGATGAGCGGTTCATCGTCCACGACGAGGACCTTGAGCGGACGTGTGGCGCGGCGGGCGACGAGGCCGGAGTCGCCCTCGGTCGTGTCGGGCTTGAGGCCGGGGAGGGAAATGGTGACGCGCGTGCCTTCGCCCGGCGTGCTCTGGAGGTCGATGGTGCCCTGGTGGCGCTGGAGGATGCCGAAGACGATGGCGAGGCCGAGGCCGGAACCCTTGTGGCCGCGCGTGGTGAAGAAGGGTTCCAGGCAGCGCTTGCGGACTTCCTCGGTCATGCCGATGCCGGTGTCGCTGATCTCGATCATGGCCCGGCCTTTTTCGGTCCACGTGCGGAACAGGATCGTGCCGTCGCCGGGGATCGCCTCGACGGCGTTGAGGATGACGTTGGCGAAGCAGTCGCGCAGCTCGGCGACGTTGCCCTGGATGAGGGGCACCTCCTGAAATTCCTGGGCGATGACGATGGTGCGGCCGGCGGCGAGCGCCTCGTCCTTCCACTTCGCCTCGGTGGTGGAAATGGCGTGGCGGATGAGCAGGCTGACCTCGATGGGCGGGAAGACTTCCCGGTCGTCGCGCTGGCGGTTGAATTCGCTGAGGCGCTTGACGGTGTTCGAGGCTTCGCGCGCGGCGTCGTGCATCGTCTGGAGGTGGGCGCGGACCTTGTCGGGATTGGCGAGCGACTCGGGCTTCATGGTGAGCAACTCGATGAAGCCGAGAATGGTCATGAGCGAGTTGTTGAAGTCGTGCGCGATGCCGCTGGAGAGTTCGCCGAGGGCGTTGAGGCGCTCCTGCTGGACCATGCGGTCCTGGGATTGGTTGAGTTTGGCGAGCGCCTCGGTGAGGCGCTGGTTGGTCTCACGCAGCTTTTGCTCCGCCTCCCGGTGCTCGGTGACGTCCACGAGCGCGCCCTGCAAGCCCACGATGCGGCCGGAGGCGTCGCGCAGCGGAATCTTGATGACGTGCATGTGGCAGGGCCGGCCGTCCGGCATCCACTGCTGCTCGACGGCTTGAAACACCTCGCCGGTCGCGCACACCTGCCGGTCGCTCGCGTGATAGCCGGCGGCGATCTCGGGCGGGGCGAGATCGAAATCAGTCTTGCCGATCGCCGCCTCGCGCGTGAAGCGCAGGGCCTCGCACAGGTAGTTGTTCACGTAGGTGATCCGGCCGTCCATGTCCTTGCGGAACACGCCCACGGGCAGATTCTCCACGAGCGAATGGAAGAGCAGCTCCGAATCGCGCAGCGCGTTCTCGGCGCGCTTGCGGGCGGTGATGTCGGTGATGAAGCCCTCGCGGCCGACGAGTTTCCCCTCCTGGTCGTAAAGGCCGCGGCCCTGTTCCCACAGCCACTTCTCGGCGCCGTCCTTGGCGCGGATGCGATACTCGACGACGTAGTGGCGCTGCTCCGCCAGCGCGGCCTGCATGGCGGCGAGGGCGACCTCGCGGTCGTCGGGGTTGATCACCGAGGCGAGCGTCGGGTGCTGGTTGCCCTGCAACTCATCCGGCGTGTAGCCGGTCAGCGCCATCAAGCCCTCGCTCAGATACGTCACGGCCCATTCGCCGACGTAGTTGGTCGTGAAGACGATGCCGGGCAGCGAGTCAATCAGGTGCGCGAGCCGTTCCTGGCTGCGGTGCAACTCCTCCTCGCCGCGGCGGCGGTCGGTGATGTTGCGGATGAAGGCGAAGGCGTGATCGTCCTCGAGCGGCGAGAGGCGCGCCTCGTAGTGGCGTTCCTTGCCACCGGTGTCGCGCCCGAACTCGACGGTGACGAGCGTTTTGCGCTCGCGGGCGCGCGCGATGCCGTCCGCGAGTTTGGCCGCGACGTCGGCGGGGAACAGCGCGGGGAGGTCGCGGCCTTTGACCTCCGGCTGGCCGGCGAACAGGTCGCTCTCGGGGCCGCCGTGGAAATCCGCCACGCGCCCCGCGCGGTCGAGCAGCAGGAAAGTGTCGGGCAGCGCGCCGAGCATCGCGGAGAGCCGCTCGGTGTCGCGCTTGAATTTCTCCGCCGCAATCCGGCGCTCGGTCATGTCCTCGGCGATGCCGACGATGTGGCTGACGGAGCCGCTCGCATCGCGGATGGGAAAGCCGCGGTTCCACATCCAGCGCACGGAGCCATCGGGGCGGGCGATGCGGAACTCGAGTTGGAAATCGCGCACGCGCCCCTCGAGCTCGAGCATCTGCGCGACGCGTTCGTGATCCTGCGGGTGGACGAGGTCGAGGAGCTTGCCCGGCTTGAGCGCGAGCGAGCCGGCGGGGCGGCCGAGGATTTCCTCGAGCGCGGGATTCACCATGAGCAGCGAGCCGCTGCTGGCGGAGATCATCCAGAAACCCTGGTGCAAATTGTCTGCGATCTGGCGGAAGCGCGCCTCGCTCTCGTTGAGCGATGTGTCCACGCGCAACGTTCCGACGCGTTCCTTCGATTCCTTGAGGACGCGCCTGATGGTCTCGGGCAGCAGGAGAATCTGCGCCTTGGCCAGCGCGGCGGTGGCACCGAGCCGGAGCGCTTCGTGCGCGGCTTCCTCGTTCAGTCCCGCGGCCAGCAGGATCACCGGCATCTGCGGCTTGGTCTGCCGAATGGCCTCGACCATGACCTGCACCCCGAGGTCCGTGCCCGCGGGGTCGGCGAGCACGAAGTCAAAACTGAATTCCTTCAGCGCGGTGAGGAAATCGCCGCGGCTGTCCACGCGCACAAGGTCCGCCAGCATCTGCGCCTGCTGCAACACCGTCCGCGCCGCCTCGCAATCTTCGCGGGATTTTTCCAGGTGCAGCACGCGCAAAGCGGGCACCGCCGGCGGTCCGCCCGGCCGCGGCAGCACGGAAGTCTTGCCCGTGGGCCGGGTCAGGCCGGGGAGGACGCCGGTCGGCCTGGCGATCCCGGGCAGCGGGCCGGAGGGCCGTGGCGGTTCGTTATTGAATGGCAATGGCATATCCCGTCTCAGGACACTCGCGCCCAAAATCGTGACAACCCCCGTTCGCGCCGCCCGCCGCGGTGGGCGGAGCGGACGTGTGGCGTTGGTTGAGGTTTTCCAGTTGTGCGGCTCGTTTTCGTTTTGCGCGGCCGTGGTTTAACCACTGCCGCTGCGCGCTTTCAGCAAGCCATCTGCCAGCGTGAGAACGGGCGGTTGCACCGCTGAGAACCGTGCCGCCGCTTGCACCCGCCGGCGCTTTCGTGTCTCAATCCGCGCGTGTTCGAACTCCTCGCCACCGATCCGCATTCGCGCGCGCGCCTCGGCCGGTTGCACGCCGCGCGCGGTGTGATCAACACGCCCGTCTTCATGCCCGTGGGCACGCAGGCGAGCGTGAAGGCGATTGACCTCCGAGAATTGTGCGAGTGGGACACGCAGATCATTCTCGGCAACACCTACCATCTCAACATCCGCCCCGGCCTCGACATCATCACCGCCGCCGGCGGCCTCCACCGCTTCATGAACTGGCACCGCCCGATCCTCACCGACAGCGGCGGCTTCCAGGTTTTCAGCCTCGCGAAAATCCGGAAGGTGAAGGCGCACGGCGTCGAGTTCCGTTCGCACCTCGATGGCGCGCCGCTTTTTCTCGGGCCCAAGGAGGCGATGAATATCCAGCGCGTGCTCGGCTCCGACATCGCGATGGTCTTCGACGAATGTCCGCCGCACGACGCACCCGCGAAGGAGCAGCGCCTCGCCGTCGAGCGCACCATCCGCTGGGCTGGCGAATGCCGCGAGCAACCGCGCGCCGAGGGGCAGAAAGTTTTCGGCATCGTGCAGGGCGGAAGCAGTCCGGAGCTTCGCGAGCACTGCGCCAAGGCGCTCGTGAAAATGGATTTCGACGGCTACGCCATCGGCGGCGTGAGCGTGGGCGAGCCGGAGCCGGAGATGTTGAAGGCGATTGAACTGGCCGAGCCTCACCTGCCGGCACACAAGGCCCGCTACGCGATGGGCCTCGGCACGCCCGCGCAGATCGTCGAGTTGGTCGCGCGCGGGATTGACATGTTCGACTGCGTCCTGCCGACCCGCATCGCGCGCAACGGCACCGCCTTCACGCGGCGCGGCGCCTTCGCGATCAAGGGCGGCGCGGTGAAGGCGGACTTCGGGCCGATCGAAGAGGGCTGCGCGTGCTTCGCGTGCCGCAACCACTCGCGCGCCTACATCCGCCACCTGCTCAACGTGAACGAGATCACCGGCCTGCGGCTCGTGAGCGTCCACAACTCCTGTTTCTACATGAAGCTCATGGAGGACATCCGCGCGCACCTCGCGGCCGGGACGTTCGCCGAGTTCCGCCGCGAGTTCCGCGCGACCTACGTGCCCAGCGCCAAGGTGCGGGCCGCGTGGAAGAGTCTGGAACGGTGAAATCGCCGCGAAGCGCGGCTAAGCGCGAAGCGCTACTTCATCTCCAAAATCTTCCCCAGTATCCGGCTCACATCCTCGTTGTGCTGCCGCGAGGCCATGCCGAAGGCGCGCAGGATGTCCAAGAGGAAGCCCGCGCTCCCGCGGTCGAAGTGAAACCACACCGTCTCCTTCGTCTTCGCCGCACCGGGCGCGCGCGGCGAGCCGTCGTCGGTCCGCGCGCGCGCCAGCGGCAGGCAGACGTAGATCATCGCCTGGTTGCCGACGGCGCGCTGCTTGGGCTTGAGCTGGATTTGCACCCAGCCGTGCTCGGTCTCGCGCACGAACTGCGGCACCTTCTGCGTCCAGCGCGTGAAGCCTTCCGGCAGCGCGCCATTCTTTTCGGCGGGCGGAGTTTTTTCCAGCGTCACGCCCTCGCGCTCTTCGAGCGTCACCTCGGCGAGCTTGGCGAGACGGTCGCGCTCGCGGAGCAGGTCGTCGGTGGAAATAAAACCCAGCCGACGCGCCTCGACGATCAGCTTGGTCAACTCCGCGCCGAACTTCGTCTCGCCCTTGCGCTCGAAGCGGACCTCCTTCACCACGTTCGGCGCGTCGGGGTCGCGCGAGTCGTAGCTGATCTGCCATTCGAGATAATGCTTTTCGCCGAGCCGCGTCTTCGTCGGCGAGATCGGTTCACCGTTACCATCCGCCGTGCGCTGCTTCGGCCGCACTTTGCCCGAGACATCCGTGAGCGGCAGGCGCCCGCGGATCGCATCAGCGGTCGTCTCGATGCGGACGCGTTTGTATTCCGCCTCCGCCGCGAAACCGCGCGCGAGGCCGGCGAGCGTGAGCGCGGCGAGGGCGAAAAATTGAAACAGTCGGCGCATATTCGTGGTGCTTGCGGCTTTACCGGGGCGGTGTTGTGCGGCATTAAACCCTTGTGATGCACGAACGACAAGCCAGACGTGATCCAGCGCGCCGCCCCGAATGGCGGCCGGACCTGGAGAGCGAAGCCCCCGACTGGGTCGCGGAAAAAGTGGCCGAGGCGGTCATCCGCAAGTCCGGCCGCGAACTCCCGGCGGACGCGGTGTTGCGCGAAACGCTGCGCGCCGAACGCGGCCTCGCGGCGGACGCGACGCGCGAGATCAGCCGGCTCGTCTTCAATTATTACCGCTGGTTCGGCTGGCTCGATGCGACCGCGCTGATGGAACGGCAGTTCGCCACCGTGCGCGACCTCGCGGAGCGTTTCGCGCGCGAGCCGGAAAGTTTCCGCGACGCCGACCTCGCCCGCGCCGTGCCGGAGTGGATTCGGAGTGAGATGAATGTCACCCCCGCGTGGTTGCGCTCGTTGCAGGCCGAGCCGCGACTGTGGCTGCGCGCGAAGAAGGGGCAGGGGACCGCGCTGCTGGCGAAGCTCGGCGTGTGCGTGCGGCCGGACGATCCGGCGTTTCCCGATGCTCTCGAGTTTCGCGGCACGAGTGATCTGTTCCGCACGCCGGAATTTCACGCGGGCGAGTTCGAGGTGCAGGATCTCGCGTCGCAGGCCGTCGGGCTGCTTTGCAATCCGCAGCCGGGCGAGACGTGGTGGGACGCCTGCGCGGGCGAGGGCGGCAAGACGCTCCACCTCTCCGACCTGATGGGAAACAAGGGACTCATCTGGGCCAGCGACCGCGCCGAGTGGCGGCTCAAGCAACTCCGGCACCGGGCCGGCCGCGCGAAGTGTTTCAATTACCGCGCCGTGTCGTGGGACGGCGGCGCGAAGCTCCCGACGAAGACGAAATTCGACGGCGTGCTCGTGGATGCGCCGTGCGCCGGACTCGGCACGTGGCAGCGCAACCCGCACGCGCGCTGGACCACCACGCCCAACGACGTGCGCGAACTCGGCGAGGTGCAGCGGCGCCTGCTCACGCACGCCGCGCCGTCGCTCAAGCCCGGCGGCCGGCTCATCTACGCCGTTTGCACCCTGACGCGCGCGGAGACGGCTGATGTGGTGACGGCGTTCAACGCAGCCGCGCCCGACTTCGAGCCGGTGCCGCTGGGCGAAACGGAGGCGACGCTCACGCTCTGGCCGCACGAGCAGGGCGGCAACGGGATGTTCGTGGCGGTGTGGCGGCGGAAGTAAAATCCGGAATCCACCTTTATCCCCGCCCGCACTTTCTCTGGATTTTCCCCCGGCACCGTTCCATCCTTCGCCCATGAAGTTTATTCTTTCATCGCACAACATCAAGGTCACGCAGGGGATCGAGGACCACATCGTCGCCCGGATCAACAAGCTCGACCATTTCGAGCAGCGGGCGGTCGAGGCGCGCGTGACCATCGAGCACGATCACACCAAGGTTCCCGAGAAGCAGTTCTCCTGTTCCATGCGCGTCGGCGTCCGCGGCAACGACCATTTCGCCGAGGACAAGGAGGCCGACCTCTACGAGGCGATCGACAAGG
>JACQFS010000095.1 GCA_016199935.1 Verrucomicrobiota bacterium | reverse complement strand
TGAAGGGCATGCTCTCCGTCGAGCGGTTCAAGCTCCGGCTCAAGCGCGGCGAGACCTTCCCGCCGTTCCTCTACCTCTCCATCATCAACTCCAGCAACCTCCGCTGCCAGGGCTGCTGGGTGGATGTCGAGGAGAAGGACGCCATTGACCTCGACACGCTCAACCGCACCATCACCGACGCCAAGCGACACGGGAACGCCTTCTTCGGCATCCTCGGCGGCGAGCCGTTCATGCACCCGCAGTTGCTCGACCTGCTCGCGGCGCATCCGGATTGTTATTTCCAGGTCTTCACCAACGGCCAGCTCATCACGGAGAAAACCGCGAAGCGCCTGCGCGAGATCGGCAACGCCACGCCGCTCATCAGCATCGAGGGCCGCGAGATCACCAGCGACACGCGCCGCGGCAAGAAGGAAGTCTTTACCCGCACATTGCGCGGCCTCGACAACTGCCTGCGCGAGGGACTGCTCACCGGCGTCGCAACGAGCGTCTGCCAGTCGAACATTGACGAATTGCTCACCGAGGAATGGCTCGGCGAACTCATCAAGCGCGGCGTTCATTACACGTGGTATCACACCTACCGCCCGGTCGGCCCGAAGCCGAACTTCGATCTCGCGCTGCGTCCCGACCAGCTTGTGCGCGTGCGGAAGTTCGTCGTCGAGATGCGCGCCAAGCTGCCCATCGCCATCATTGACGCCTACTACGACGACCGCGGCCAGGCGCTCTGCCCGATGAGCACCGGCGTCTCGCATCACATCGGGCCGAAGGGCGACATCGAGCCGTGCCCGATCATCCAGTTCGCGACCGAGAACATCCGCGACCCGCGCGGCATCTACGCGACGATGCGCGACAGCACGTTCCTGAAAGATTTCCGCGAACTCAGCGCCCACCACACTCGCGGCTGCGTGGTTCTGGAGCGTCCCGACCTCGTGAAGCAGCTCGTCGTGAAGCACGGCGCGCGCGACACCACCGTTCGCGGCACCGCGATGGCCGAACTCGAAGCGATGACGCCGCGTTTCAGCCAATGGCTCCCCGGCGAGGAAATTCCCGAGAAACATTGGATGTATCGGCTCTCGAAAAAGTTTTGGTTCTACGATTTCGCCGCCTACAAGAACGTCGCGCACGATGCGGAGGCGAAGGCGCGGGAGTTGAAGGCGAAGCTCGACCAACCCATAGTCGCCAAGAAGCCCGCCGAACCCCTAGCGGCCCACGTTCAGTAGCCGCCGACATGGTTCCTCCGCGCGGCTTGCCCGGCCCGACCCGGCACATTACTCTCCCGCCATGAACGAGCCGGGCCAGACGCAGACCGATCCCGCCGCCGACGCGCGTCGTCGCCGGCTCGAACTCGCGCGCCAGGCGTTCAAGGATTTTTACGCGCAATGCTTCTGGTCGTATCGCGAAGACGCCGAGATCACTGAGGAAAAAATTCCATTCGTCATCCGGGGACTGCGCGAGCACGGCGGGCTCGCCGGCTACCGGGTGGCCGCTGACTTATGCCGCTAGGAGAATTTGAACGCGAAGTCCTACTCCTGCTTGCTGGCAATCGGAATCCCGACAGCTATGTGGCGGGCGCGACCGTGCTCAATCAGCATCCCGCATCGCCGCGCACATCGAAGGATATTGATGTCTTTCACGACACGCTGGAAAGCCTCGCTGAATCGGCCGAACGCGACAGCGCCACATTGCGGTCGGCCGGTTGCGAGGTGACATCGGGTGGCCGGGACCAGCCATCTTTCCGGCGGGCGTTC
This sequence comes from Verrucomicrobiota bacterium, assembly GCA_016199935.1. GTDB lineage: Bacteria > Verrucomicrobiota > Verrucomicrobiia > Limisphaerales > JACQFS01 > JACQFS01. The sequence continues at coordinate 2,535 of JACQFS010000095.1, read as the reverse complement.
GTCCGGCGCGGTTCGCGCCAGACCAAGATCGAGTGGGTCTTCGACAGCGCGTTTCGATTTTTCCCCGTCGAGCCGGACCCGGAGCTCGGATGGCGGCTCAATTTTTGGGACACGGCCGTGAACAAGGTGCTCGCCTTTGCCGGCCGCCCCGAAATCCGCGACTGGGTGGACGTGATGCACCTGCATGAGCGGCACCTGCATCTGGCGGCCCTGGCGTGGGCGGGCACCGGCAAGGATCCGGGGTTGTCGCCCGAAGCGATCATCCGCTGGGGCGGACGCCAGGCGGTATATCGGCCGGAGGACTTGGTGGATTTGAAACTGGAACAACCAACCACGCTGCCCGAACTCAAGGAGCGTTGGATGGAAATGTCGTCCGCCGCGCTCAAACTCATCGCCCGCCTGCCGCCGTCGGAAGTTGGCTGCCTCTATCTTGACGGCACTGGCAAACCGGTCTGCCCCGATCCCGTTTCTCCCGGCTTCGCGAAGCTCACCCGCCACTTCGGCAGCGTGAAGGGCGCGTGGCCACGAATCGCGGAGAGCTAGTTCCGAAAGGCGAACTGACCTTGATGAAACTCTGCGCTGTTTTTTTCTTCGCGAACTTTGGTGCTGCGCTTTCCTGCGTTGCGGCATCGCCGGCGGAATGGATCGAACCGGCCACCGGCCATCGCGTCGTGCGGCTCTCGCGTGAGGCGGGGAGCACGAGCCTCTACTTTCACCAGAACGCCTACACGCCCGAGGGTGACAAGCTGCTCATCTCCACGCCGCGCGGACTTGCCACGGTGGACTTGAAGACGCGCGAACTGGAGCTCGTGGTGCCGCGTGGAGCGTTCAGTGGCGGCGGCAGCAGCGGCATCGAGGTCGGGCGCAGGAGCCGGCAGATTTATTTCGCGACGCGCGGCGAAGGCGGCACCGTCATCCGCGCGACGCACCTCGACACCAAGGCCACGCGCGACGTGGTAAAGCTGCCGTTCGTCGCGAGCTTCAACGGCGTCAACGCGGATGAGACGCTGGTCATCGGCACCTTCAGCGAGCGGGCAACAAACTCAACGAGCCGTTCGCGCAGCCGGAGTTTTTCTGACCGCACTTCGTCGCCGCGCGCGATGAAGTTTTTCGCCGCCGACATCAAGACTGGTGAGGTGAAGTTTTTCCATCCGAGCACCAACTGGCTCAACCACGCCCAATGCTCGCCCGCCGACCCGATGCTCATGCTCTTCTGCCACGAGGGCACATGGCAGGACGTGGATCGGGTGTGGACCGTCCGCGTAGGCAGCGACGACGCCAAGCTGATGCACCCGCGCACGATGCCGAATGAAATCGCCGGACACGAGTTCTTCAGCCGCGACGGCGCGTGGGTCTGGTATGACTTGCAGACACCGCGCTCGAAGGAGTTCTGGCTCGGCGGTGTGAACGTCGCGACCGGCGAGCGCATCCGCTACGCGCTCGCGCGCGGCGAGTGGTCGGTGCATTACAACATCTCGCCCGATGGAAAACTTTTCGCCGGCGACGGCGGCGGGCCGAACGGCGTGGCGAACCAGACACCGCTGCCCGAGAAGAAAAAACTCAACCCGCCCGGCAACGGCCAGTGGATTTACCTTTTCCGCCCGCAACCCGAGTTCAAGACCGAGACCATCGGCGGCGAGCCGGTGAAGGTGGGCCGCTTCGTCGCGGAGAAACTCGTGGACCTTTCCAAGCACGACTACTCGCTGGAGCCGAACGTGACCTTCACGCCCGACGGCAAATGGCTCGTATTCCGCGGTAACATGGGCGGCGAGCGGCACGTCTATGCCGTGGAAGTCGCGAAAGCACGGTAAGAAATGCCGATTCCGGGCTTTCGCCTCCGGCGTTGCTAAGATTGAATGAAGCCGCTAGTTTCCGATTCAAAGAACCGACCATGCAGCCCATCACCCTGAATCCCACCGGCAGTTTCACCCCCGGCTCGGTCCAGATTCCCAAGCACGTCGTGCAGCAGCGCGTGCGCGCGCCGAAGAAAAACATCCCGCAGACCACCGTGGAGCGGAACCATTTCCTTCACGTCATCCGCAACTACGTCGCCGAGTTCAATCCCATCCCGCCGCTGCCCACCGAGGACCTCAAGGTCCACGCCGACCGCGTCGTCGGGATGCTGAAGTGCGACGCGATTTACCGCGACTACGTGGGCGTGCTCATCAACAACGAAATGTGGCGCGAGCAACTCGCCGCCGTGCCGTTCGAGCGCCGGCTGCTGCTGCTGCCGAAATGCCTGCGCGTCGAGAGCAAGTGCCCCGCGCCGTTCGATGAGTTCGGCCTGCTGTGCAAACAGTGCGGCCTCTGCACGATTCAGGATCTTCAGGCTGAGGCGGAGAAACTCGGTTACGCCACGCTCGTCGCCGAAGGTTCAGCCATCGTCATGTCGCTCATCCAAACCGGCAAGGTGGAGGCCATCGTCGGCGTGAGCTGCCTGAGCGTGCTGGAGCGCGCGTTCCCCTACATGGAGGCCGCCGCGATTCCCGGTGTCGCCGTGCCGCTGCTGCAGGACGACTGCATTGACACCACCGT
>JACQFS010000105.1 GCA_016199935.1 Verrucomicrobiota bacterium | reverse complement strand
CTACCGCCAGTGCGCCGGCGAAAAGCGGGCAGAGCACCGCCAGCGACGGGTGCAGCCAGTTCGCCAGCACCAACCCCGCCGTGTAACCCGCCGCCACCCAGAGCAACGGCTGCTTCATGCCTCACCATTTTTTCCGCAGTTTCCCGACCAACCAGTAAAATCCCGCGCCGCACGTGGCGCCCACGGTGTCAATTGCCACGTCGCCCACCGAAGCGCTGCGGTCTTTCCAAAAGGACTGCCAGAATTCATCGCCTGCTCCCGTCACGGCGCACAGGCCGAGGGTCGTGGCGACGAGCGCCCAGCGCCACAGCGGACGCGTCCCATCGGCGCCGGGCTGCCGGCGCGCGCGCAGCAGGAGCATCGCGAGCGCGGCGTATTCGGTAAGGTGGCCGTTCTTGCGGATGATCAAGTGGAGGTTCTCCAGCCGCTCCTCGGAGATGCCGGGGATGAGCCAGCGGAGAAGAGGTTTGAAAAAGCGCGAGGTGTGCTGGCCGGAGCCGACGTTGGTGGAGACGGTGAAAATCATCGCGAGCCAGAGCACGACCGGCAGCCAGTAACGGGCGAATTTTCCCAGCGAGGACACGCGGGGATGAAATGCGTTCCGGCGGCGCGAGACAATCCCAAAGCGTCGCGGTGGACCCGTGACTTCCTTCCGCGCTCGACACTCCGCGCGCCGCCCGCTATTCGTCTGGGCGCACAACGCATCGCATGAAAACACTCCTCGCCCCGCTGCTCATCTGCCTCACCGCGCTTTCGCTTTCCGCTGCCGACAAGGGGAAAGCCACGCCCATCTTCGACGGCAAAACTTTCGCCGGCTGGGAGGGCGACACGAACAAGACCTGGCGCATCGTGGACGGCGCGCTCGTCGGCGGGAGCATGGATGCGCCGGTGCCGCGCAACGAGTTTCTCAGCACCACGCGGCGCTACACCAACTTCGTGGTGCACGTGAAGTTCAAGCTGCTCGGCGGCGAGAAGGCCAACGGCGGCGTGCAGATTCGCACCGAGCGCATTCCGAACCATCATGAGGTGATGGGCTACCAGGCGGACATGGGCGACCCCGCGTGGTGGGGCTGCCTTTACGACGAGTCGCGCCGCAAGAAGGTGCTCGCCAAGTCCGACCCCGAGGCCGTGAACAAGGTGCTCAAGCGCGGCGACTGGAACGACTACACCATCCGCTGCGAGGGCAAACGGATTCAGATCACGCTCAACGGCCTGCAAACGGTGGACTACACCGAGACGGAACCGGGCATCCCGGACTACGGCATCATCGCGGTGCAAATCCACGGCGGCCCGGCGAGCGAGGCGTGGTATAAGGACATCACGATTCAGGAACTGCCGTGAACCTGTCGGCCCGGCAGCGGAAGGTGCTCGGCATCTGCTGGCGCCTCGCGGGCTTGTTGTGCGTCCTTCTCGTTCTTTATCCCATCGCTAACACTCTGTCACGAATCGCGGTCATCGGATTCGGCGGTTTGTTCTGGCTGGGCGCGCTCCTGCTCTTTTGGCAGAAGCGACTCGTTCGATTCACCGCACTGGCGCTGGCGGCGGTCCCGGGCGTTTTCCTCATCTTGCCCGGAAGAAATCCTGACCAGACCCGATTGCGCGCGGCATACGTGAGTGAACTGAAAAGTTTCGAGGGCACTCGATACGTCTGGGGCGGGGAAAATTTTCTCGGAGTGGATTGTTCCGGTCTCGTCCGCAAGGGATTCATCAACGCCTGTGCAAAGCAGGGATTGACGACGCTGAATCCACGACTGGTGCGTGCGGTAATTTCGCTTTGGTGGTTTGACACGTCCGCGGAGGCGATGGGGAACGAGTATCGCGGTGTGGCCAAGGTGCTGGACCACGCCCGCAGTCTGAATCAATTCGATCACTCGAAGCTTCAGCCCGGTGATTTCGCTGTCATGGGAATCCATACGATGGCGTATCTCGGCGATGAAACCTGGGTCGAAGCGGATCCCCACGACCAAAAAGTCATTCAACTGCACACTGGTGGAAACAGCCCGTGGCTGGGCTCGTCCGTGAAGCTCATGCGTTGGCGGATACTGGAGTAAGCGTCGCCTCCGGCCATGACCATACTTGTTTCTCGAATGGATGCCCGCTACCTTCCCGCCATGAAAACGCTCACCGTTCGCGAGGCCGAAAAGCAACTGGGCCAGCTCGTTGCCGAAGCCGCGCGCGGGGATGTCATCGTGCTCACCGATGGCAACGTCGAGGTCACGCTGACGGCGCGCGCCGCGGGCAAGCCGTTCGATCCTGAGGAGGACAGCCCGGAGCTGGAGGCGGAGTTGTTGAAGGCGGTTGACGGGCCTTACACGCCCTATTCCTCGGAGGAGATGCGCGCCCTCGGCGAGCAGATCATTCGCGACCAGCGCAAGCAATGAGCCTGGCGATTCAGAAGGCCGATTTCTTCAAGCAGGACTTCGCGAATCAATTCGGCTGGTATGTGGACGAAGCTGGAGCAGATGTCGCGCGGCGTTTCCAAGCGGCGCTCGATCTGTCCCTGAACAAGCTCGCGCGTCAGCCAGACCTCGGACGGGTCCGTCATTTCCGAAATCCCCGGCTGCACGGGCTGCGGTCGTTCCAAATCGAGCGGCCGTTCAACCGGCTGCTGGTCTTTTACCGGGTCAGCGCGGACTGCTTGCACGCGGGGCGGTTGATGCACGGCACCCGCGATTTGTCCCGGCGGCTGACGGAACCGCCCGGCTCCGATGCCGGTTGAGTATCTTCCGCAACTGCGCTAAATCCTCCCCATGCCCAACGGCTCCCGTCCACCCGCCGACCCGAAACAGCGCGAACTCATCAACGCGCTCATCACCCACACCGGCGGCGGCTACAACGCCGACCTCGTCACCGACCTCATCGAGCAGGCGCTCAAGATGTTGACCGACGTCGAGGACCGCGGCGACGCGAACCTCATCCGCACGGCGACGCGCGAGTTGCGCTACGCGTTCCGCCTCTTCGCGCCCTACTCGGCCCACCGCAAGGTCACGATCTTCGGCTCGGCGCGCACGCAGCCCGCGAAGAAGGAATATCAGCAGGCCGCGGACCTCGCGGCCGAAATCGTCAAGGCCGGGTGGATGGTCATCACCGGCGCGGGGCCGGGCATCATGCAGGCCGGGCACGAGGGCGCCGGGCCGGAAAACAGTTTCGGCGTCAACATCCGCCTGCCGTGGGAGCAGTCCGCCAACCCGGTCATCGAGAAGGACAAGAAGCTGATGACCTTCCGGTATTTCTTCACGCGCAAGCTCATCTTCGTGCGGCACTCGGACGCCATCGCGCTGTTCCCCGGTGGCTTCGGCACGATGGACGAGGGCTTCGAGGCGATCACGCTGATGCAAACCGGCAAGGCGCAACTCATGCCGCTGGTGCTGGTGGACAAACCGGGCGGCACGTATTGGAAGACCTTCGACAAAAACATCCGCGAGCACCTGCTGCGCAACGCGCTCATCTCGCCGGACGACCTGCACCTTTACTCGATGACGGACGACGTGAAGGAGGCCGTGCAGATCATCACGCGTTTCTACCGCAACTTTCACTCGACACGTTTCGTGCGCGACCAACTCGTCATCCGCCTCCAGCACGCGCCGACCCAACACGCGCTCGACGCGCTCAACGAGGACTTCGCCGACATCATCCCCGGCGACAAAATCCGCACCATCTCGCCGACGACGGACGAGATCCAGGATGAGGACCATCTGAGCCTCCCGCGCATCGCCTTCGGTTTCGACAAGCGGCAATACGGCCGGCTGCGGCAGTTGATTGACCGGCTCAACGGGCTGTGAGCCGTGACGAGTAAGGAGTGATCCGTAAGGAAAGGGGGCCGCGGATTGCGTAACTTGGTTACGGATTACTGCTTACTCATTACGCAACAGTCCGCCCCGGTTCACTTCATCAACGGCGGAGCTTTCACCAACTCGCCCAGGAATTTCTCCACGCCAGCGACAAATTTCACGCGGTCGGCGAGCGGCTGGTCGTTGTGGTCGCCGGCGAGTTCCCAGAAAAGTTTCGGCTCGTTCGCGGCGGCGAACAATTTTTCTCCGTGATGGAAGCCGATGATCGTATCAGCGCGGCCGTGCATAACGAGCAGGGGCGCGTGCATGCGCGGGAGTTTTCCCGCGTTGTCGTAACGATTGTGGGTGACCCAGCGGACGGGCAGCCACGGGAGCATTTCCGCGCCGATGTCGTGGACGCTGCTGAAGCAGCTCTGCAAAATGACGCCGCCAACTTTTTCGCGCAGCGCCAGTTCAGTGACGATGCCACCGCCGAGCGACTCGGCGTAGGCGAGGATATTGGTGGGCGCAAATCCGCGCGCGACGAGCCACGCGTGCGCGGCCTGCGCGTCGAGATAGGTCCCTTCCTCGTCGGGGCGGCCGGCGCTGCAGCCGTAACCGCGGTAGTCGAACGCGAAGACCGCCGTGCCGCGCGAAAGGAGCGCGTCGTAGAGCGGCACGCGATGGCTGATGTTGCCGCCGTTGCCGTGCGCGATGAGGAAGACGAGGCGCGCGCGCGACGAATCGGTCGCGGCGGGATAGAACCACGCGTTGAGTTTCACGCCGTCCTTCGTGGTGAAGTAAACGTCCTCGCGCGGGCGGCCGAGCTCGTCGCCCGTGGCGTCCATGCGCGCAAAGGGCGCGTAAGTCATCCGATGTTCGAACCAGCGCAGCACAAGCAGGAGGACGACGAGCGACAGCGCGAGGCGGAGGAGCCACCTCCGACGGCGACGGCGTGGCGGCGCGGCGTCCATGCGGCGAGCTTGGCCGGGAACGCGGCGCGAAGCACGCGAATTTGCGGCGAAAGTCCGCGGCGGGGCACGCTGAAGCGTGGACTCCCAACGACGGATGCGTGCTTGCCAACGCCGGCGACGGGTTTAGAAAGCTCCGCGTGGCGCGCGTGATTCCTCCGAAACCAAAACCCGAGCTGAAGGCGGAGGTCTGTCCGATCGAGACCGAACCGGTGCCGGGCGAATACTGGCGCTGGTGTCCGCGCTGCGGGCACGAGTTGCACAACGAGAAGTGCAAACTGCGCTGTGTGCGCTGCCATTACTTCATGAGCTGCTCGGACTTCGACTGACCGGCCCTGCTTCCGCTGGATGCGCGCCCGAGCGGCGCTTACTTCGCCTTGTCCGCGTCGCCCAGCTTCTCCGCGGCCTTGCGGTCGCGCCGTTCCCAATACCACGCGATCCACACGCTCAACTCATAGAGCAGTTGCAGCGGGACGAACATCAGGATCTGCGTGATGATCTCGGGCGTGGTGAGCACCGCGCCGAGCACGAGGTTGATGACGACCATGTATTTGCGGAAGCCGGCGAGCGCCTTGTAATCCACGATGCCGATCTTCACGAGCAGCAGGATGACCACGGGCATCTCGAAGCCCAGTCCCATGCCGACCATGAACATGCAGACGAAGCTGATGTAGCTCTCGGCCGTCCACCAGTCCGCGCCCAGGCCGAGCCAGTTGGAGTATTTGGCCGAGGCGGCGAGCGCAAAGGGCATCAGGAAGAAGTAGCAGAACATCACGCCGAGCAGGAAGAGCACGACGGCGATGCTCAGCGCGCGGCCGCCGTATTTTTTTTCCTTCTGCTTCATCGCGGGTAGGGCGAACTGGAGGATGAAGTAAAAGACGAACGGCGACGCGAGCACGAGTCCGCCATACATCGCCACCTTGAACGCGACGACGAAGCCGCCGACGGGTGACTGGTTGATGAGGAGAATGGTTTCCTCCGGCAGCTTTGGCGGGTCGGTGAAGGGCTCGACGGACATGAGCCAGTTGGTGCCAATCAGGCGCGGAACGAGTTGAAGCTGGAGGTAGTTGGTGGTGCCGAGGTCGTAGTTGCCGAACTCATTGGTCCGAACAAAGGATTTTCCAATGACGTTGGTGCCGGCGTAAAGTAGAAGCAGCTTCTGATTTTTCCCCGGCTGATTCGCGCCGGACTCAAGCAGGGGACGCTTGAGCAACTTCATGAGGTGATCCGCACCGGCCAGACAAACCACCATGCCGATGCCGACGACGGCGGCGCACTTGACCAGGCACCAGCGGAGGTCTTCGAGGTGTTCGAGGAAAGTCTTTACGGCGCCCCCGCCGTCCTCCTGAATCTCAAGACGCGGATCGTCGGGACGAAGTGCCATGATTACCCAGACACCGCCGGCTCAGGCCTTGGGCGCGGTGGACGGCGGAGTGGAAGGAGCGGTGGCCGCGATCTCGGTTTTTTCCGGGACGGTCTTGGGCGCGGGCGGGGTCGGCGGATGGTTTTCCTCCTCCAAGGCCGACTGCAAATCCTTCTGCACGTCGGTCGTGGCCTTCTTGAATTCCTTGATGCCCTGGCCGAGGCCCTTGGCGAGTTCGGGGAGTTTCTTCGCGCCGAAGAGCAACAACACCACGGCGAGGATGAGGATCACTTCCCAGCCGCCGAATCCGCCGATTGCGAGTAAAGTATTCATGTTCTGATTTCCTGGACCGCTCAGGCCGACTTGCCGGGGCCGGGTTTCTCCGGTTCGTCTGCGGCGCTGGCGGATTTCTTGAACTCCTTGATGCCCTGGCCGAGGCCCTTGGCGAGCTCGGGCAGCTTCTTCGCGCCGAACAGCAACACAACGACGGCGAGGATGAGAATCACTTCCCAACCGCCGAATCCACCAATGGCCAGCATCATTTTCATAATCGAGTGTGGTGGAGACTAGTCCACGCACGGCTTTAGTAAAGCGGCAATTCCCGCTGGCAAACTGACGCCAGCCGGCCGCCGGCCATTCAGGGCGCAAAACAGGGCGCAAAAAAACGGGGCCGGCTCACGCCGGCCCCGGTGGAGACTTGTGCGAACGTCCGCGTCCGCTCAGGTGCCGGCTTTGGGCCTGAGCAGCACGAACTCGCCGCGGCGGTTCTTGGACCACGCGGCCTCGTCGTGGCCGTTCACGGCGGGCTTGTCCTCGCCGAAGCTTTTGGTGCGGATGCGGTCGGAGGAGACGCCGAGCTTGGCGAGCGCCTCGCGGACGGCCTGCGCGCGCTTTTCGCCGAGCGTGCGGTTGTATTCCTCGGTGCCGCGCTCGTCGCAATGGCCCTCGACGAGCACCTTTTCCTCGCGATGGCTCTTGAGGTAGGTGGCGACGTTCTCGACTTTCTTCTTGTCGCCGGACTTCACGAGCGAGCGATCGAAGTCGAAATAGACGGTCTCGCTGGCGAAGAAGGAGGGATCCGGAATCATGCCGTCAAACTCCTTGAGGTTGGTGGTTTCGATGCCGGTGGTCGGAATCCCCGTGGGCACGCCGTCGCCGCCGATGCCCCTGGACGGCGGAATCAGATCGCTTGGCCCATCGCCCTTCGGCGGAATGGCGGCTTTGTTTTTGATGGGCGTAATGTTTTTCGGGTCGTGCTTGCACCCGGTGGAGAGGACGGCGAACGCCGCGACGAGCGCGACGAGACGCAAAGTTTGAACGAGCTTCATTGGATGTAACGGTTGGACTGCGGTTGGCCTTTGACTGGACCGGGTTTCAGAGTGACTGGGTTCACGGACGGGAGGGCTTACTTCGCCCACGCGGGCTGCGAGCTACTTCCCAAAATTCGCGGCAAATCCTTGACGCGCTGCGTGGGCACGTCAAGCAAAGACAACGTTCTTTTCCCGTTGGCACGCCGCGCGAAAATCACCGTGCGCGAGTTCGGCGCCCAGCTCGGGTCTTCGCCGGCCGTCAAAACTTTCGCCTCGCCTCCGCCGGCGGGCACCACGCAAATCTCGAACGCCCCCGCCTGCCGCGTGAACGCGATCTGCGTGCCGTCCGGCGACCAGTCCGGCTCGGTGGCGTTGCGCGCCCCGACGGTCTGGAGCCACTTCGGCGTGCCGCCCGCCGCGGGCACCGTGAAGAGCGTGGAGGCGCCGCGCGCGCGCGACGAGAAACAGATGGTGCGGCCGTCGGGCGACCAGCACGGCGAGGAATCGCCATCGGGCGTGGTGGTGAGCTGGCGCAGGCCGGTGCCGTCGGCGTTGGCGATCCAGATGTTCGGCGCGCCGCTCTTGCTCAGGACCATCGCGACCTTCGCGCCGTCGGGCGAAAGGGCCGCGCTCGTGTTCAAGCCGGAGTGGCGCGCGATCACCGAGCGCGCGCCGCTGGTAAGATCCTGCCGGAAAATGTCCGGGTTGCCGAGTTTGTAGGAAGTGTAATAGAGCACGCGATGGCCGGGCACCCACGCGGGCGCGACGGTGTTCACGTTGTCCGAGGTCACGGCGATGCCGTTGTGCCCGTCGAAATCGGCGACGATGATCTCCGCCATCACGCCGTCGGCGCCGTGGCCGGTCTCGCGCTTGAAGGCGATCTTCGTGAGGCCGATGCCCTTCTTGCCGGTGACGGCGAGCACGATGTCGTCGGCCAGCGCGTGCGCCTGCGTGCGCGGCGAGCCGCCGGCGTAGGCCTTGCCGAGCAGTTCCTGTTTCGTGGCGGTGAAGCGAACGTGGCCCTCGACGTTGCCGTCGTTTTTGCCGGTGACGAGAAAGTAAGCCGCGTCGTCGGCCACAAATTCAAATCCCTGCGCGCCGAGATCGAAGCGCAGCACGGCATCCACCTCGCCCGTGAAGCCCTTCATCGAGATCGGGATGGCCTGGTTTGCGCCGTTGGTGCCCTTGACGATCCAGCGGTTGGTCGTGGTCACCTCCGCGGCGTGGGCGGCGACGGCGAGCAGGAGCAACGAGACGAGGAGTGAGGCGTTTTTTTTCATCCAGCGAGTTTGGCCTTGAGTTCGAAGGTCAGGTTGAAGGTGCGGCGCTCATCAGTGGCGCCCTCGGGGAACGGGGGAAATTCCTTGATGTCATCGAGCACGCGGCGGATGAGCCGGTCGAGGTCGCGGTTGCCGGAAGGTTTGAGCACGGCGCCCTTCACCACGCGACCGTCGCGCGTGATGGTCACGGCCACGTCCACCTCGGTGTCGCCGCGCGCGATGTCCTTGGCGGTCGTGAGCAACTGATTGTAATAAACCTGGTAGCGGCTCTGCACGAGCTGGCCGTAGTTCATGAACGCCCGGCCGCCGGGACCGGGGATGTCAATCGACGTGTGCGACGAGAATTCTTTGCCGATGCGGCTTGCGATTGCCGCGATGCCGTCCCGCCGGGCTTTCGCGTCGGCCCTGGCCGCAGCGTCGGCTGCGGCGGAGGAATCGTCCGTGGTCGCCGGCCTGCGCGGCGCGGTTTTCTTCGGCGTGGCCGTTCCCTTCGCCGGGGACTTGAGATCGTATTTCTTTTCGGGCGTCGGTGCCTTGGCGGTATCGGCGGATTTCTTCGGCGTCGTCGGTTTGAGGGGAAAACTTTTCTCCGGCGTCGCGGGCGCGGGCTTCGGCGGCTCGGGCTCGCGCGTCGGTTGCGCGGCGGGTGCAGCGGGTGTGACCTGCGCGACGGCGGGCGGAGTGGCGACGGTTGGGCTTCCTCCGCCGGTCGTCTTGTCGTCCGTCAGCACCGCGTTCGGAGGGAGCATCGTGATGACGGGCAGGCTGACAGTCTTGCGTCCCGAGAAGAAACCCGACGCGAGCAGCGCCACGCCCAGCAGCAGCGCGTGGAGCACGCCGGAGGCGAGGAAACATTTCTTCTGGAGCGGTTCGCTCATGGCGCCCCCTTGATCGGTTCGGTGCGCAGTGAGAAGCGCGTGATGCCATTGCGCTGGCAACGATCAATGATCGCGTAGGTGTCGCGGTTCAGGCCGAGGTTGTCGGCACGGATGAACACCACGAGCTCCGGGTTCGCGCGGTGCAGCGCGATGAGCGCGTTCTCGACCTGGTCGAGCGTCGCCGCGCGGCCCTTGAGGACGAACTGCCCCGTCTTGCTGATGTCCACGGTCACCACATCGTTCTTGTCAATCTGCTGCGTGTCGCGCGAGTTGCTCTGCGGCAGGCGGAGGTTCAGCCCCTGTTCGAGCAGCGGCGTGGTGATGACGAAGATGATGAGCAGCACGAACGCGAGGTCGAGCAGCGGAGTGATGTTGATCTCACTCAGCGTGACGAGGGCGTTGCGTTGGGAAAAGCGGCGCATCGTTTCAGTCTTCGTCTTTCAAATACTCCGTCTCGATCCGCGAAACAAAATCCTGTGCGAAGTTGTCCAGCTCCACCGTGCGCACGCGCAGGTTATGCACGAGCCAGTTGTAGCCAAACATGGACGGGATCGCGACCAGCAGGCCCGCGACCGTCGTCACCAGCGCCGCGGCCACGCCCGGTGCCATCGTCGCCAGGTCGGCCTTCTGCATCTGCGCCACGTAGCTGAACGCGCTCATCACGCCCCACACCGTGCCGAGCAAGCCGAGAAACGGCGCGCCGCTCACCGCCAGGGCGAGCATGATCAGCCCCGACTCGAGCCGCAACGACTCGCGCGCCACCGCGTTCTCCAGCGCGCGCTTCACGTGCTCGATGCTCTTGAGCGAAAGTGTCGCCTTCCGCCCGCCGTCGTCCTTCCGCTTGAGCCGCGCGTCGAGTTCCTGGCTGCCGGATTGATAGACGGTAAAGAGCGGACAACCCTCCACGGCCACGGCGCGGTCGTAGATGCCGAGCACCTCGGTCTGCTTGCGATACTCGGCGTCGAAATGCTGGTTGAGCCGCCGGGCCTGGCGCATCTGCATCGTCTTGGTGAACATCACCGACCACGCGAAGATGGAGAACACCGCGAGCACGAGGAGCACGGCCTTGCCCTCCGGAGTCGTGGTGCGGACTACGTAAAGAATATCGGTGTTGGCCGCGGCGGCCAAAAGGCAAAAACCGTTCATGTGATTGGGTGGCGCAGCAGCGTTCGCACTGGAGCGTTTCACTAACGCTCCCGTCGCGGTTGGTCAAAATGTTTCGGGACCGTCTCCGCTGTTGAGTTTGCCGAACTGGGGGAAGTTCACCGCACTCACGCTGCAACGCAGACTGTTGACCTGCGCATCTTCCGCGCGTTCGGCAAAATTGCAAAAAGTTTTTCGGAAAAGTTTTGTGACGCCGGTTCGCCGCGCAGCGCCCAAAAGCAAAACGGGCGGCCCGTTGCCGGACCGCCCGTCGCGAACAAAGTGTCGGTGCCGCCTCAGGCCTTCTTTTCTTCGACGATGTGCACCGGCTTGTAGCCGCCGATGGTTTTGAAATAAGCCAGCAGCAGCAGGTAGATGACCGCCATCGTGGCCGGGATGAAGGAGTCAGCCTTCAGAGTCTTGCGGTCACCAATGATGCTTGCCCTTTGAACCGCCCGCTCGCTTTCTGTGAGCGCGGCTTGGGCGGCATTCAGGTCTGCGCCTTCCTTGAGAACGCCCGCTTCCTGTAGTTTGGTTTTCATCGCCGCCGTGGCTTTCTTCTGGTCGGCGAGACCAGTGACTTGCGCGGCCAGTTTTTCCGCATCGGCGGCGAGTTGCTTGGCGTGCTTGTCAATTTTCTCCTTCTGTTCCATGGCCTGTTGAACATCCCGATCCCATTCCCGCTTTCCCGCTTTCGACAAAGCATTGAGGGTGTCCTGAGATGCCTTTTGTGACGCGCCCAGTTGTTGCATTCGTGAGTCCAATTCTTTTTGGCTCTTCGCCAGTTCCTTGGAGGACTCTTCCATTTCCTTTTCCACTTTTTCCACGCCGCCTTTTTCAAGCAGGGAACGCGCCTGTGAAAGAGTGGCTTGAACTCCACCCAATTTCTTGCCGTCAAGACCGGTGGCATCTGCAAACACGAGGAAGGAACTGGGTTTGTCTGCCTTGTAGGTATCAAAGACAGCTGAGTCGGCTTGTTTGAGTGCTTCGCCAGCGTAACGGTCCTTGGCGTAGCCGAGACCAGCGGAACCGACGAGACCGGCGGACATCATGCCGATGCCGCCCATGATTGAGATGGCGATCGCGCCCGTGCGCGGAAACCGGTCGGAGGTCACGGCGAGCATGGTCGGCCAGAAGAAGGTCTTGCCGATGGCATAAACGCCGAGCGCAACGAACGCCATGCCAAGGCCAGTGATCTGGCTGGTAAGATTCAGTCCAATACAAGCAAGCGAGGCACAGATGAAGAGGATGCCGACCGGCGAGATTTTGAGAGTCTTCTCAATAAAGTGGGCGCAGAAGCGCAGGCTGAACATCACTGTGGAAGTGAAGATGAAGAGCCATTTACCTTGGGCCGGCGAGAGAATGTTGCCGGTGATGTTCTGAATCCAGCCGTCCGTGCCCAACTCGACCGCGCCCACCAGTGCGTGGGTGACAAAGAGAACGAAGAGCAGCAGCGCGCCAACGGAAGATCCAAGCGTGAAGGCCAGACTGGCCAGGATGGCAATGGTGAGGGCCAACGCCGCGCTTCCTTCCAAGTGCATCGCTTGTTGCAGAAAAATTGCAAACACGATGCAGGAGATCAAAATGCCAAATCGTTCCATCGAAATCTGACCAAGCTGTTTCGTGATAATACCAAGAACCACCAAGAGGATGCCGCCGATCACATAAGAAGTTTGCGTGTCGAGGTTGAGCGCGCTTTTGAAAAACATGGTGAGCAGCGTGCAAACAATCAGACCGCCCAGGATGCCGACGTCCTTGAACATCTCACCGAGACTGATGCCCTTGACACTGGCTTCCGACTTCGGGAAATGCTGGCCGAAGAACATGACACCGTAGATCACCGTCGGGACAAGGTAGAGGGCGAGTTGCGCCTTCCAGCCCCAGTGCATTCCATCTCCAAACACCCAACCGGCGAGCGCACCGAGCACCATGCCGGCTGGCCATGACGCGTGAAGAATGTTGAGATAATGTGTGCGGTTGTTTGGAAAGAGCGTCGCGACGAGCGGGTTGGCCACGGCTTCGAGCGTGCCGTTGGCGAGCGCGAAAACGAACATGCCCCACTTCAGGCACGAGAAGGCGGACTCTTTTCCCATCTCCGGCGTGGCGGCGAAAGTAATCACCGCCGACAGGATGTGAAAGGCAAAGGCCGCGACAACCAGCTTGCCATAGCCGATCTTGTCCGCGATCACGCCACCGATGATGATGCCGAAGCAAAACCCGGTGAAGCCGGCGCCGCCGATCTCGCCAAGTTGTGCGCCGGTGAAGCCGAACTCGGCCCCCCAGTTGGCGAAGATTCCGCCGCGGATGGCGAAGCCGACGCCGGCGGCGAGGATGGCCATGAAGCCGGCCCACAGGAGCCGGCTGGCGTTGGGTGCGATGCCTTCGGTTTTTGCTGACATAGGTGGTGTTGGTTTGTTTTTGGTTTCGGAAAATCTCAAAGCGTGAACGCCGGCAGCTTCACGATTTCGCCGCCGTTCAGCGCGGACTCGTGCGCGCACAGACCGACGCACGTCCAGTTCGCGGACTGCTTCGCGTTCGGAAATGGATCGCGCCCTTTCGCCAGCGCCGTGGCGAACTCATGCGCGAGGTGCGGATGCGAACCGCCATGACCGCTGCCCTGCGTAAAACTCAGGTGCGTCTTCTTGCTCGCGTCATAAACTCCCCGCGTCGTGTATTTCGCGATCCCCTTCGGCAGGCGCTTCGCGAAATCCGGGCACTTCACCGGCTTGGGAATCTTCGGCTCCGGCCGCTTCGCCGTGTGCATCACCAGCGGCTGATGCTCGACGAGCGGCCACTCGACGGACGCCTTGTCGCCATAAACATCAATGCTCTCCCGATACTGCCGCGCCGTGTCGAACAGGCTGCGGATGATCCGCGCACTCACCGCCGTGCCCGCAAACTTGATGTGCGCCGTCTCCACCGCGAAGGGCGAGCCGTATTTCCGGCGCAACTCCGCACGCACCGTGCCGCTGCCGAAGCAGCTCACGTATTCCGCCGGCTTGCCGATCAGCCCCGCCACCGGCCCCACGCAATGCGTCGCATACCACATCGGCGGCAGGCCCGGCCAATAGTTCGGCCACCCGTCCATGTCCTGCTGGTGGCTCGCCTGCACGAATTGCAGCTTGCCCAACCTGCCGTCATCAAGCAGCTCCTTCATGAAGAGATACTCCCGCGCATACACGACCGTCTCCATCATCATGTAGCGCAGGCCCGTCTTCTTCACGAGGTCCACGATCTTTTTGCAATCGGCGATGCTCGTCGCCATTGGCACTGTGCAGGCGACGTGTTTGCCGGCCCACAGCGCCGCGATGGACATCCACGCGTGATCGGGAATGGGCGAATTGATGTGGACCGCGTCCACCTTCGGGTCCTTGAGGACATCCTTGAATTCCGCGTAGCGCACCTTCACGCCGAAATAATCCCCCACGTCGTTCAGCTTTTTCTCGTTGCGCTGGCAGATGGCGTAACACCGCGCGTGGGGATGCTGCTGCCACAGCGGGATGAACTCCGCTCCGAATCCGAGTCCGACAATGGCGACGTTGATTTTTTTGCTCATGCTGACTGGCTGACCGGCCCCGGGTTCCCGCGCATTTTTCCTGAGAATCATTTCCGCCGCGCGCAAATGAAAAGCACCCGCGCGGACAGGGTTTGTGACGCGGGAGTGAACCCGTTTTGCGCCGTGGCGGTCAACGCGAAACTTCCCGCCCGCCCGCGCCCCGCGCCGTTTGTGTGCCCATTGCCGCGCGTCGGAGCGACCGCCCGCGGTTCATTTCCGTCCGCCTCCCGCTCGAAAAACCCAAAATCCGGGGTGGGGGGGGGTATGGGTAGAAATACCCATATACAGCTTCCGCGCGTCCCTGATAAAAAATGGATGGTTATGGTCAAAACTTTTTCAACGAACCCCGCTCGCCGGTCAACCTCCAGCGCCCATCCGTTATGAAAAAACCTACCGCCGCTCCCTTCACTCCCGCCGCCCGGCCCGTCATCTCCGCGGCCGATTTCGACCGCCGCCTCGGTCGCTCCGTGGCCCTCCTGAATTTTCTCCGCCCGGCCCGGCTGCGCGTCGCGCCCGCGCCGTCTGCGGCCGGGGCCGGACTCAGCCGCACCTGATTTCACTGAAACAACCAACCAACAAACAACCACATGGCCCACGCCGATTCGAGTCGAGCCGATTTTTCCCGTGCCGACCTCGAGGACGCCGGGCCGCAAATCGAAAGGAAGAAAGTTATGCCACGCTACTCCATGAACAAGACCGCGGCCTGCGCCCGCAGCACCGCCAGCCTCCTCGGTCGCAACCAGGCCGACCTCACCGCCAAGGGCTTTGACGCCACTGGCGTCATCACCGCCCTCAACGACGGGGCCGACTCCCTCCCCGTGACCGACGTGACCCAGGAGGACGCCAAGTCCCAGCAGGTGGACGCCACCGCCACCGTCCTCGCCGACACGCACACCGCCTACCTCGTCGCCAGCGGTGCCCTCACCACCGCCACCGGCCTCCTGGGCAAGAACAGTTCCGCCGCCGACGAGGCCCGCCGCATCCGCAACGAATGCGCCGTCCTCTCCAATCCCGCGCAGGTCGCCGCCTTCGGCACGTCCGTCGTGGCGTTTCTCAACACCCACACCGCCGCGCTCGTGGCCAAGAAGTGGAACCCCGCGAGCAAGATCACCGACATTGCCGCCCTCGCCGCCGTGCTCACCGGCGAAAAGGGCGTGCAGGAAGGCAAGAAGGGCGCGCGTGGCAATGCCAGCACCGCCGTGGAGACCGCCACCGACGCGCTCTTCACCCTCGCCAACGACACGCTCGAAAGCGTCCTGGGCCTTTACCCCGGCGAGAACGAGGTGGCCAAGGAAGTCCGCCGCATCCGCGCCGCCCTCCGCGGACGCGACCCGCGCCCGCCCGCGACGCCCACCCCGCCGTCACCCACGCCGCCCGCCCCATGAAACGGAGTGTTAGAAAGGTAGGGACATCGCGCTGCGATGTCCCCGTCGCCGAGCGCAGCGTCAGGCGACGGAATCGCGCTTCGGGCCAGCCATGCCTCACGTTGCGCCACCTGACGCTTCGCTCGGTGGCGCGGACGGCGCAGCGCGCCGGTCCCTACCAGTTTCATGGGTTCAAGGTGCAAACTTCGGTAGAGAGAATTCCCACCCCGAAACACCGGCCCGTGCAACCGGCCTACCATCCCGACCAGCCCCGTGGGCGATGTCCGCATCCAAGCGGGCATCACCCGCGGCGGTCGGGACCGTTCGCACAAGGGATTTGGCGACTCCCACAGCCGTCCGGACCTTCCCCACAACCGTTCGGACGAGTCGCACAACGGTTTTGGAGCTTCCCACAACCGTCCGGACGGTTCCCACAAAGGTTTTGGAACCTCGCACAAAGGTTTTGCCGTCTCCCACAACCGTCCGGACGACTCACACAACGGTTTTGGCGACTCGCACAAGCGTTTTGGAGGTTCCCACAACCGTTCGGACGAGTCCCACAAGCGTTTTGCCGGCTCCCACAACGGCTGGAAGGCGTCAAAAGCCCGGCAAAACCGCCTTTTAACCCGAATCCCGAAGTTGGCCGCAAGAAACGCAAGAAAACGCAAAGAGGACACGGGCTTTCATCCCTTTGCCCGGAACTGTTTCACTCCTCGCAGTCCTGGTCTCAATCGCCTCGCTTTGCGCCGCTTTGCGTTTTTTGCGGCCATTCCATTTCGGAGTTCGGGTTTCACGCCCCTTCACCCGGCTCGCCCGCGATTTCCGCTCCGCACCCGGCCTGCTGACTACTGACCACTGACCCCTGACTTCTGACCTTTAACCTCTCACCCACACACATTATGCCCCTCGACCGCAACTGGCCCCAATTCGGCGACCTCCTCACCAGCGTCCGCCTGCGCGACCAATGGAACAGCCTCGACGACAAAATCGCGGCCGTCCCCGCCGGCCCGCCCGGCCCGCCGGGGGCGCCGTTTGCCGACGCGGTGGTGGATGCCGTGAACACGTTGAACCCCGGCGACCCCGCGACGGTGAGCGTGACCTTCGACGGGACGACCGTGCATTTCACCTTCAACCTCCCGCGCGGCGGGGACGGCCCGCCCGGCGCGTCCGGCGGGCCGGGCGACCAGGGACCGCCTGGCCCGCCCGGCGAAGTGACGAACCAGCAACTCACCGACGCCCTCGCCGGCACCGCGCGCAACCCCGCGGGCATCGGCCCCTTCAGCGGCGACTTCAGCGACCCGCCCACGCAACAGGAAATGCGGGACCACCGGGATTATGTGGAGGCGTTCCGGCAGGCGGTGATGAGGTAAAGGACTGAAGGAGCAAGTTCGGAAAAGCCCTCAGCCCTTTTTGAAGAGCGCGCGCCGAATGGCACGCCGATTGGCACGGTCGACGGCCTCAATCCCCTCCTCTTCAAGAATTCGCATCAGGCGATCATAGTGGCCGATACGCTTCTGGTATGAGGCGATCGGCAGTTCGCGCCGGCAGCCTTTGAGGCCATCCAGTCGGCGGTCTGCCTTGGAGAGGAGCAGGCGAAGTTCGCCGGTGCGTGGGTCTTGCGGGTTGTCGGAAAGCAGGACAACGGTGAGGAGGCATGTCCAAGCGCGGCGGGTGGCAAAATACAGACGAACCGCCGCCGCCGGGATGTCTCGGGCACCCTTCAAAGCCGAAACGGAAGCCGAAACGGCCTTGATCGCGGCCTTGAGGTCGGTTTCCAGCTTCAGATCGGTGGACGGAGCCAGTAACATTCGTGCCGGTGTGCAACTGGGATGCCAGCCGCGGAGAGTGCGCCAACTTCAGGCGGAGGTCATGCGGCGGACGGGGATGGTGCGCCGCTCGTGCGGCTTGGATTTGATGGAAGAACGGCGGGGGAATCTGGCTCGCCAGTCGTTGGACAGGGACTTGAACGCCTGTTCGCTGATGATTATGCGCCCCGGCACGCACGCCTGCTGGATGCGGACGGCGTCAATGATCGAACAGCCCGCGCTTTCGAAGCCGACGAGATCGCCGATGACGTTTTCTTTACGCACAAGATAAAATTCACCAACCGTAATACCCGTTCTAAAACCGCCCGGCCGCCGCCGCCGCCTGTCCGGGAAGATTTTTTCTTGGAAATCGTCGCCTTGAATCGAAAGCGCAAAATTGACCGCCACGTCCACCTTCGGCTTGGACTGACCCTCGGTGGGCAGAAAAATTAGGGCACCATCACCCGCGCAGTCCATCGGAGTTTGCCGCGGGTCGGCCCCCACTGCACGCAGGGAAGTCATGAACCGATTTCGGATTCGCTCATTCAAGTCCCAGACGCGTTTAGCACCGTAGTGCCGCTCCATTCGCAACGCCTCGGCCGAATACCGGGCCAAGTCGACGGAAATGACCACTCCCCGGCTGACGCCGCAATCGTGCTCAAGTTGCAAACGGGAATGGAACCGCTTTTCGATGCGCGGATGGAACCTTTTGACTTTCCCCACGATCAGCGCGGCCTCGGCCCCGGCCTCTTGAAACAGGCGTTTGTCCGCCGCCGAAAAAGGACGCTTTCCCTCGATCCGCTTGATGACCTTGTCTTCAAATTCCTGCAAGAACTTACCCAAACGTTTGAGTTGGCGCTTATCTTCGGGTTCACTCCGGAGGAACTCATGAAGGCTCAGTTTTACGTTGAAAAACAAGCAGGCAATCTTGAACTGGGTTTCGACCGGGTGGGACACCGATTGGTCGGTGGACGGCGAAAGGCGCAAGGATATTTCGCCCTTTTCCATAGCCAATTCCGCAGCCGGAATGAATCCTGAACTACCCAGCACCTCGGAGATGGCGCGCAGGAGACTCGAACAAAGCAGTCGGTAAAATGGCCCGCGATCCCTAGTGCGCATATCCCAGAATTTCGTCGCCAATTTATCGGCGAACCCGCCGGGCGAGGGCTTGCGTCAAAAAAGTCTCCTTGGCGCGCTCGTATGTCTTCCAAGAGCGCGTGATTCCAATGTTGAAGAGCCGGATGCGCCAGTGGATGTTTTCCAAGTAGGCACGAAGAGTCTTGCTGAGCTTAGAGGGTCGCAAGCCTTCGATGGCCGACTCGATGGTGGCCTCGCTTTTCCGAAGCGCCCGCTCCAGCCTTTCCCGGTGTTCGGAATCACCGAATAGAGTTTCTTCGATGTCCCATCTGGAGAACGCAGACCGGCAGTTGCGGCAAATTTGAATGATTGCTTGGACGACTTGCTGTTCTTTGGCCCGCTTTCCGGGCTGAGTAAGGACGATGCGTCTGCACGCTAGCGTGCTTTGCTCCAACTGCCGGATCGCCTTCGGGAGAGACGCCGTGCCCTCGAAATCCGGCTCTTCGAGATCGATTGGATGCGTGCGAACTATCAACCGCCGCGCACGAGGATTCGCACGCAGCGAAACGACTGAACGGGCACTCCTGTGAGCGGTGAGAACTGGCATAATCGGGTGGTAGTTTCGATTTCCAGAAACCAAAGGCAGCAACTCGCCCAACAAGTGGAGCGAGGGTTGATTGGTTCCCGAAAATCGGGTTACTTCCTGCAAGAAACCGACGACGAAAGAATCGAAGATACCGACACCACATCAGGTGTGCCGGCGGTGATTAGGCGAAGCGTCCATTTGCTAGCTTTCATTGGTTGGTTCCTCTTGCGATTTTCGGTTTGGTTTGTTTCGTTTCTGTGTGTTTTGTGGGTAAAATACCGTTTACCCGGCACCAGAAACGGTGCATTTGCCGCGAAACTAGGCAAAGGGGTCCTGCTTGACAACACATTATTTCCAAGGCGCATAACGATAAAAGCATTTGAAAACTCCAACAAAATCACTTCCCCTGAATCCCCGCGTCGTTATGCTGGTCGAAAGCCCAGCATGAAAAACTCCATCGCCCTCCTTTTCTCCCTCACCGCCCTCGCCCTCTCCGTCTCCGCCGCCGACGCGCCCAAGACACCCGTCGCGTGGAAGAAGATCAAACTCGAATCCAAGTTCCTCTCCGAGGGCGCGCACTTCGCCGACTTCAATCACGACGGCAAGATGGACCTCGTCGCCGGCTGGCAGTGGTTCGAGGGGCCGGACTTCACCAAGCGCCACGACTTCGCCGCGCCGCCCACCAACGCCTACAACGGCGAGAAGGGTTACTCGGATTATTTCCTCACCTACACCTACGATTTCAACGGCGACGGCTGGCCCGACATCCTCGTCTATTCCTGGCCCGGCAAGGAGGCCGCCTGGTATGAGAATCCCAAGGGCGGCATCGGTCTCTGGACGAAGCACGTCGCCGCCGAGTCCGCCGACAACGAGTCGCCCACCATCGGCGACATGAACGGCGACGGGAAGCCCGAGTTGATCTGCCACACGGGCGGGCGCTTCGGATTTTTCGAGGCGGACTGGAAGCATCCCGACCAGCCGTGGAAGTTCATCGCCATTTCGCCGGAGAACAAGAAGGACATCTTCCGCTACACGCACGGCTACGGCTTCGGCGACATCGACGGCGACGGCCGGCCGGACATTCTGGAAAAGAACGGCTGGTGGGAACAGCCCAAGGATTATCGCGCGGGCGGCGACTGGAAATTTCACAAGGCGCCCTTCGGCCCCGAGGGAATGCGCGGCGGTTCGCAGATGCTCGTGTATGACGTGAACGGCGACAAGTTGAACGACGTGATCACGAGCTGGGACGCGCATGGTTACGGCCTCGCGTGGTATGAGCAGGTCCGCAGCGGCGGCGAGATCACGTGGAAGGAGCACGTGATCGTGAACACGAAGCCGGAGGACAACGCGTATGGCGTGCAGTTCACCCAACCCCACGCGCTCGTGCTCGCGGACATCAACGGCGACGGCCTGATGGATTTCGTGACCGGCAAGCGCTTCTGGGCGCACGGCCCGAGCAAGGACGCGGAGCCGGCCGCGCCCGCGGTGCTCTACTGGTTCGAGCTGAAGCGCAAGGGCAAGACGGCGGAGTTCATCCCGCACCTGATTGACGACGACTCCGGCGTGGGCACGCAGATCACCGCCGGCGACATCAACGGCGACGGCAAGCCGGACATCATTTCGAGCAACAAGAAGGGCTTCAGCATTTTCATCCAGCAGCGGAAGTAGCCCCGGAGCGCGGGCCGTCCCGGCCCGCAGCGGCCACGGAGGCAAACACGCGCTCGGATACATCGGACCCGTCCCGCCGTGTGGACCCGCTGCGGCCCGGACGGGCCGCGCTCCGCCGGCTTTTTTGAGTTCAACTTCGCGCCCGCGAGTGTCACGCTCCGCGCCGTGAAGAATTTCCGCCGGTGAATGTCCACGCCTCCATCCGCGATCTGCCGGCCGAACTCACGGGCACGCACCTGTGGGACTGCAACCTCGACGAGGGCTTCGGCAAATTCGACGCGTCCATCGCCGCCGCCACGCACGTCGAGCAGCGCGTCGCCGCCGCGCTCGGCTCGGACTTGTTGCGCGACCGGCACCTGCGCGACTGCCGGCTGCGCCGCCACATCCTCAGCCATTGCCTCGGCCTCGCGCCGAAGGATTTGAATTTCATCCACGACCCCAAGGGCCGCGCGCGCGTGCTGGCCGACGGCGTCACCGTGCCGGGGCAGCTCGCGAAGTTCAGCGTGGCGACGACGGGGCCGGCGTGGCTGCTGGGCGTTTCCTTCGACGGCGAAATCGGCGCGGCGCTCGAGCTGGACGACGCGACCTTCGATGCGACGAAGGTGGCGCAGGAATTTTTCAACGCGGAGGAAAACCAATGGCTCGCCTCGCTGCTCCCGTTGCAGCAGCGCGCGATGTTCCTCCGTTGCTGGGCGCTCAAGGAAGCCTACGCGAAGGCGGTGGGCCTGAACCTCAAGCTCGACCTGCGCGAGGTGCACGTGGCGGCGCTCGAGGACG
>JACQFS010000104.1 GCA_016199935.1 Verrucomicrobiota bacterium | reverse complement strand
CTGCACGTACCGGGCGATCTGGCGCGACGCCTACGATCGCATCAAGCCGTACCTCACCCGCGACGACGCCGCGTTCTCGCCGGAGATGATGATCGAGGTGCTGCGGATGGAGGGGCGCCTGATCGAGGTGCCGGTGAACTACTACCGGCGGAAGGCCGGTGAATCGAAGCACTCGGGCAGCCGCTGGCAGAGCATCCGCACCGGCCTGAAGATGCTCGGGCTCATCGCGCGCAAGTGGATGAACCTGAAGTGAGCGCGGCGCGTGCCGCCGGCGCGACTACGCCGTCGCGGCGGGCGGGACGATACGGACGCGCTTGCGGTCCTTGCCCCAGCGCTCGTACTGGACGGTGCCTTCGACCAGCGCGAACAGCGTCCAGTCGCGGCCGGTGCCGACATTTTTGCCGGCGTGAAACTTCGTGCCGCGCTGGCGGACGATGATGCTGCCGGCGGTCACGAGCTCGCCGCCAAATGCTTTTACGCCCAACCGCTTGCTGTGGCTGTCGCGTCCGTTGCGGCTGCTGCCGCCGCCTTTTTTATGCGCCATAAAATTTAAGCGTTGATGGTCTTGATCTTCACCACGGTCAGTTCCTGACGGTGGCCCTTGGTCTTGCGGTAGCCCTTGCGGCGTTTCAGCTTGAAGGCGATGAGCTTCTCGCCGCGCTTGTGCTCGAGCACGTCGGCGGTGACGGTCGCGCCGGCGACCATGGGGGCGCCCACGCGCAGTGCGCCGGCGTTGTTCACCATCAACACGCGGTCGAAGGTGAATTCCTTGCCCGCCTCGGTCTCGAGACGTTCAATTTCCAGTTTGTCACCGGCGGTCACCCGATACTGCTTGCCGCCTGTTTCTAAAATCGCATACATGGCTATAATTCCCGCAAAGGGACGGCGAATAGACCAAAAGGTGCAGGAGGTGTCAACTGCACAGTTGGCCGGATTCAAAGCCGGTGAATTCGCGCATCACGAACCTTGGAGTCCGCTGCGGCTTGAGGCAGGCTGCCCGTGTTCCAAACATGAAAACCCGCCTCCTTCCCTTCGTGCTGGCCGCCCTAGCGTGGCTGGCGTTTGCCGCACCCGCGGCCGAAAACCAAGTCGTCCTGAACCGCGAGCCCACGAAGGACAACCCGCGCAACTCCGAGGGTTCCTTCGCCACGCTCAAGTCCGGCCGCATCCTCTTCAACTACTCGCAGTTCTACGGCGGCGCGGCGGACAACAGTCCGGCGCACATCGCGCAGATTCATTCCGACGATCAGGGCCGCACGTGGAGCGCGCCGCGCGTCGTCGTGGAAAACGCCGGCGGCGAGAACGTGATGAGCGTCTCGTTCCTCCGCTTGAAAAGTGGCAAGCTCGCGTTCTTCTACATCCTGAAAAATAGCTGGCACGACTGCCGCCCTCACGTCCGCGTCTCGTCCGATGACGGTGCCACGTGGTCGGAGCCAAAGCTGATCGTCGAGGCGCCGGGCTACTTCGTGCTGAACAACGACCGGGTGATCCAGACCAGCGCCGGCCGCCTCATCGTGCCGGTCGCCTTCCACCGCTCGCGCACGGGCGATCCGAAGAGCAGTCGCTCCTTCGACGCGCGCGGCATCGCCATGTGGTATCTCTCCGACGACGAGGGGGCGACGTGGCGCGAGTCCGGCAGTTGGTGGGCCGCGCCGCTCGCGTGTTCGAGCGGCTTGCAGGAACCGGGCGTCGTCGAACTCGCCGACGGAAAACTTTTCACCTGGGTCCGCACCTCGCTCGGCGCGCAATACGGCTTCAACTCTGCCGACGGCGGTAAAACCTGGAGCGCGCCCGAGCCGACGGAAATGAAATCGCCCACGTCACCCGCGAGTCTCAAGCGGCTCCCGAATTCACCCGACCTGCTCGCCATTTTCAACGATCACTCCGGACAGTTTCCGTTTCCGAAAGGCAAACGCACGCCGCTCGTCGCCGCGATCTCGACCGACGGCGGTCAGACCTGGCCGCACCGCAAGCTGATCGAGGACGACCCGGACGGCTGGTATTGCTACACCGCGATTCATTTCGTGGACGACGCCGTGCTGCTCGCCTACTGCGCGGGCGATTCCAAAATCGGCGGCCTGAACCGCCTCCGCATCCGCCGCGTAAGTCTGGATTGGCTGAATGCAAAGTGACGCCTGAATCCTTCGCGCGGCCGCCCGTCCATATTCGTTGGTTTCCATGACACGTCTGCTTTTCGCCATTGCCGCAACGCTGCTCGTCGCGTCCGTCCGCCTGCCCGCGTCGGACGCGCCGGCCGCAAGGCCCGCGAAGGCCATGACGCTGCTCAAAGCCAACTGCCTCTCGTGCCACAACGAGGAAAAGAAAAAGGGCGGCCTCGTCCTCGCCACGCGCGACGCCGCGCTCAAGGGCGGCGAGAACGGTGCGGTGCTCGTGCCCGGCAAATCCGCCGAGAGCCAGATGATCAAATCGCTCACCGCCGAGGCCGACCCGCACATGCCGCCGAAGAAACAACTCGCGGAGAAAGACATCGCGTCGCTGCGCGCGTGGATTGACGGCGGCGCGGCGTGGGATGAAAAGGCGCTCGCGTCCTTCGGCGCGGATGCGCCCGTGGAGAAGCTTACCGCCCTGCCCTCCTCGTATCAGCCCGTGCTCGCACTCGCGTTGTCGCCGGATGACAAGCGGCTCGCCGTCGCGCGCGCGAACACAGTTTTCCTTCACGACCTCACGCGCACCAACTTTCCCGCCGTCACCACGCTCGCGCCGCACCGCGACGCCGTGCAGTCCCTCGCGTGGAGCAAGGACGGCGCAACGCTCGCCGCCGCCGAATATCGCCGCGTCGCATTGTGGAATGCGAAGGACGGCGCGCTCACGCGCGAACTCACCAACTTCACCGGCCGCGTGAACGCCGTGCAGTTCACGCCCGATGGCGCGGCGCTGATCGCCGCCGATGGCGTGCCGACGAAGAGCGGCCTGCTCCACCTCATCGCGACGGCCGACGGGCACGAGTTGACGAACTGGGTCGCGCACAAGGATTCGATCCTCTCGCTGCACCTGAGCCGCGACGGCCAGTCGCTCGCCACCGCCAGCGCGGACAAGACGGTGAAGATTTGGAATTTCGCCACGCGCCAGGAGACGGCGAAGCTCGAGGCGCACCTCGGCCACGTGCTCGCCACCGCGTTCAACGCCGACGCGTCGTTCCTCGCCACCGCCGGCATGGACAAGGTGCTCAACCTTTGGGACCCGAAGACGCGCGGCCAGGAGATCACCCTCAAGCACGCCTCGCCCATCACCGCGCTCGCGTGGACGGCGGATGGCAAGTCGCTCTTCAGCGCGACGGAGGACGGGCACGTGCGGATGTTTTCGGAATTCAAAACGCACACCGGCGGCGAGTCTTCGGAGACGGCGCGCGACCGCAAGCTCGCCGCGACGGACGAGACGCTGTGCGCGCTGGCCGTGAGTGCGGACGGCAAGACGATCTGCGCCGGCAGCCACGAGGGAAATGTTTTCATTTGGAACGCAGAGGGAAAACTGAAAGCCACGCTCGCGCCCGAACGCGGCGCGCAACTCGCGGAGAAAGCCGGCCAATGAAACCGCACCTCCGCCTCAACTGGCTCGCTGGAATTTCGCTTGCGCTGTCGGCGCTCGCCGCGCTGCTGCTCACCTCCTGCTCGCGCGACCCGGCGGCGGGTTTTGCTTCGCTCAAAGTTTTCCCCGCGCAGATCGCGCTCATCGAAAAATCGGAGACGCATCGCGTCCTCGCCTCGGGCACGGCGACGAATGGCTTCGAGGAAGACCTCGCGGCGCGCGTGCTGTGGATTTCGAGCAAGCCGCAGGTCGTCGAGGTTTCGCCCGAAGGCATCGTGCGCGGACTCAAGCCCGGCTCCACGACCGTCACCGCGAAACTCGGCCGGCTCATGGCCGCGACCACGGTCACCATTTCCGCCGCGCCGGCGGAGCGTTCGCTGAG
This sequence comes from Verrucomicrobiota bacterium, assembly GCA_016199935.1. GTDB lineage: Bacteria > Verrucomicrobiota > Verrucomicrobiia > Limisphaerales > JACQFS01 > JACQFS01. The sequence goes on along the minus strand of JACQFS010000104.1, from coordinate 39,893 downwards.
CTTCCTCAACGACGTGCTGCCCGTGCTCAGCAAGGCGGGCTGCAACGCCGGCAGTTGCCACGCGAAGCCCGACGGACAGAACGGCTTCAAGCTTTCCGTCTTCGCCTACGATCCGAAGTCCGACCACGCGGCCATCGTGAAGGCGGACCGTGGCCGTCGCGTTTTTCCCGCGCTGCCGGAGGAGAGTTTGATTTTGAAAAAAGCCACGCTCGCGATGGAGCACGAGGGCGGGCAGCGGTTCGAGGCCGGCTCGGAGCCGCACCGCACGCTCGTCGAGTGGATTCGCGGCGGGATGCCCTACGCCGCGACGAACGACACCGCGCTCGCCGAAATAAAAGTTTTCCCGCGCGAGCGCCGTGCGCGCAAAGGCGACGCGCTGCCGCTGCTCGTGCAGGCGCGTTACGCGGACGGCCGCGTGCGCGACGTGACGGACCTCGCCGAATTTTCCTCCAACGACAAGGACATCGCGCGCGTAAACGAGTCGGGCCTGGTTACGGTCGGCAACTACAGCGGTGAGGGCGCGGTGGTCACGCGCTTCATGGGTCTCGTGGACGTGGCGCGCATCACGGTGCCGGCGGAAAAAATTCTGCCCGATGGACTCTACGCCGCGCTCCCGGTGAACAACGAGATTGACCGGCTCGTTTACGCGCGGCTCAAGGCGCTCGGCATCGGCGTGTCGGCCGGCTGCACGGACGCGGAGTTTCTCCGGCGCGCGTCGCTCGACACCATCGGCACGCTGCCGACGGCGGACGAGGCGCGCGCGTTTCTTGCCGACCCGTCACCGGACAAACGCGCGAAACTCATCGAGCGCCTGCTCGCGCATCCCGCCTACGCCGATCATTGGACGGTGAAATGGGGCGACCTCATCCGCCCGAACCCGTCGCGCGTGGGCGTGAAGCCGGTGTATCTGCTCGACCAGTGGCTGCGCGAGAGTTTCCGCGAGAACAAACCTTACGACCAGTTCGTGCGCGAGTTGCTCACCGCCTCGGGCAGCACGCATAAGAGCGGACCGGTCGCGTTGTGGCGCGACAAGCGGCTGCCGGAGGACGCCACGTCGTTCGTCAGCCAGATTTTTCTCGGCACGCGGCTCGAGTGCGCGAAGTGCCATCATCATCCGAACGAGAAATGGGGACAGCAGGAATATTTCGAGCTGGCCGCGTTCTTCGGGCAGATGAAGCACAAGGGCCAGGGAATTTCCGCACCGATCTCCGGCGAGGCGGAGTTCATCTGGTTCGCGCCCGGCGGCGAGGTGAAGCACCCCGTGAGCGGCGAGGTGATGAAACCCAAGCCGCCCGACGGGCCCGCGCCGAAGCTCGACGGCCGCACCGACCCGCGCGCCGCGCTCGCGGACTGGATGACGCGGCCGGACAATCCGTTCTTCGCGCGCGCCGCCGTCAACCGCGTGTGGGCGCAATTTTTCGGCCGCGGCATCGTGGACCCGGTGGACGACATGCGCGCCTCGAATCCGCCGGGGAACGAGCCACTGCTGGACTGGCTCGCGCGCGATTTCGTCGCGCACCGATTCGATCTCCGGCACCTCATGCGGACGATCATGGCGTCGCACGCGTATCAGCTCAGCTCGCTGCCGACGGAGCATAATCAGGCCGACACGAAATATTTTTCCCGCGCCTACCGCCGCCGCCTGCCCGCCGAAGTGTTGCTCGACGCCGTGTGTGACGTGACCGGCTCGCGTGAAACTTTCCAGGGTCTGCACGAGGACGCCCGCGCGCTCGACACGTGGAACCACAAGCTCGACTCGGAGTTCATGGATGCCTTCAGCCGGCCCAACGCCAGCGCCGAGTGCCCGTGCGAACGCGACACGAAGACGAGCGTGGTGCAGGCGTTGCACCTGATGAACTCGAAGCGGCTCCAGGGAAAAATTTCCGGCGACGAAGGCCGCGCGCGCCGGCTCGCGAGAGGCACGCTCACGGAAAAAGAAATTGTCACCGAACTTTACCTCTCGGCTTACAACCGCACGCCAGCCGACGACGAACTCACCGCCGCGCTCAAAGCCTTCTCCGCAAAGGACGCCACGCGCCAGACCGCGACAGAGGACGTGATGTGGGCGCTGCTGAACTCGGCGGAGTTCGTGTTCAACCACTGATTTGCAAACCGCTAATCTGCGCTAATCGACGCTAATGAATTGACCCCAGACTCCGAAATTGAACCACGGATGGACACAGATAAACACGGATGACTCCGGAGCTGAAAGGTGGCGCAGCGGGCCGCTGTTTTTTTCCGCGCGGAAAAAATCTGACAACCCCTGTCCTGGTTCCATCCGTGTTCATCTGTGTCCATCCGTGGTTTCTCTCTTCCCACTTCGGGGTTCGGGTTGAGCACGCCCGCAGCGCAGTTGGGCTCTGTCCCCTTCCGGATTAGCGTTGATGAGCGCAGATTAGCGGTTCAATCCGACACGAATTCTCGCCCCAACGGCCCGTCTGTGATTTAGTCCACGCATCCACTGATGAGCGCCCTCAATCGCAACTGTGCAGGCCTCGCCCGGCGGGATTTTATCCAGCTCGGCGTGGGCGCGGCGTTTGGTCTTGGCCTGAGCGATGTGCTGCGATTGCGCGCGCAGGCGGCGAAGGCGGGCGGCAAGGTCAGCCCCGAGCAGGTCAACTGCATCTTCATCTGGCTCGACGGCGGGCCAAGTCATTACGAGCTGTTCGATCCGAAGCCGGATGCGCCGAAGGAAATCCGCGGCGAGTTCAAGTCCATCCCCACCGCGGTGCCGGGCACGCATTTCTCCGAGTGCGTGCCGAAACTCGCGAAGGTCGCGGACAAGTTCACGGCCATCCGCTCGATCTGCCACAAGGATCCGAACCACGGCGGCGGCAATCATTACATGATGACCGGCGCGCCGACGCCGGTGCCGGTCGGCTGCGGCGCGTTCGTGACGTTTCATCCGTCGTTCGGCTCGGTGGTTTCCTACAAGCGCGGGCTGCGCAGCGGGCTGCCGGGTTACATGACGCTGCCGAGTGTGACGCGCTCGGGCGGCTCGAATTTTCTCGGCAGCGAGCACGCGCCGTTCGTCATCGGCGGCAGTCCGGAGAGCAAGGATTTCAAAGTGCGCGATGTGGTGCTGCCGCCCGAAATCAGCGATGGCCGCGCGCTCAACCGGCAGGAGTTGCGCAAATCGCTCGACCGCCTCGCGCGCATCGAGGCGAAGGCCGCGGAAGATCCGGCGCTGGGCTTCGACAGTTTTTATCAGCAGGGCATTGACCTCGTGACCTCGCCGAAGGCGCAGGCGGCGTTCGATATTTCCAAGGAGTCGGACAAGACGCGCGAGGCCTACGGGCGCACCGACCTCGGCCAGCGATTGCTGCTCGCGCGGCGGCTCGTGGAGGTGGGCGTATCGTTCGTCACGGTCAACTACGGCGGGTGGGATCATCACACGAAAATTTTTGAGACGCTCAAGGGCGAGTTCAACGGCAAGTTCGATCAAGGTCTCTCCGCGCTCATCACGGACCTCGACACGCGCGGGTTGCTGGATAGCACGCTCGTCCTCGCACTCGGTGAGTTCGGCCGCACGCCGAAGGTGAACAAGGACGCGGGCCGCGACCATTGGCCGCACGCGATGTCGGTGTTCGCGGCCGGTGCCGGCGTGCCGCGCGGCATGGTGCTCGGCGCGACGGACGCGAAGGGTTACTACGCCGCGGAGAACGTCCACTCGCCCGAGGATTTCGCCTGCACGCTCTACACCAAGCTCGGCATTGATCCGCATCAGGTGCTCCACACCAATACCGGCCGCCCGGTGCCGCTCGTCAACGGCGGCTCGCCCATCCGGGAACTCTTTGCGTGAGGCGGAGCCTCGGCAGCGCGATGGGCCGCTTCGCGAAACGCTTCCCGATTTTTTCCGCGACCCTGCTCGTCGCCTTGCCTGCGCACGCCGCGGCCCCGACGCTCGATTACCTTTTCCCCGCCGGCGGCGGGCAGGGCACGGAAGTCGGCGTGACACTCGGCGGAAAATTCGAGCCGTGGCCGGTGAGCTTCTGGGCCGACGCGCCCGGCCTCGAATTCAAGACGGACGCGAAAAATGGCTCCGTCACGATCCGCATCGCGAAGGACGCGCCGACCGGGCCGCATTTCGTCCGCGTGTTCAACGAGAGCGGAGCCTCCGCGCCGCGGTGGTTCGTCGTCACGAGCCACCGTGAGCTGATGGAGCAGGAGCCGAACGACACCGCGAGGCAGGCGCAGGACGCGGGCCCGCTGCCCGTCGTCTTCAACGGCCGGCTCGACGAGCGCGGCGACGTGGATTCGTTCAACGTGAAGACCGAGGCCGGCCGCTGGCTCGTCGCCCGCGTGGATGCCTACTCGCTCGGCTCGCCGCTGGACGCGGTGCTGCACCTCTACGACAGCAATGGCGTGCGCATGGCCTTCAACCACGACGGCCCGCAGGGGCTCGATCCGTTCCTCGCGTGGCGCGTCGCGAAGTCCGGCACCTACACATTTCAGATTTCCGGCTTCATCCACCCGCCGCAGGCCGAGGTGCGATTCGCCGGTAGCGCGGCGAGCATCTACCGGCTGAGCCTCACGGACGGCGAGTTCGCGGCGGGACTTTTTCCCTCCGGGGCGAAGCGCGGCGAAAAAGTTTCGCTGAAAAAAATCGGCTGGAACATTCCGGCGGGCGCGGGCGAGCGCGTGAAGTTCGCCGCGGGAAAAAATTCCGACGCGACCAACCTCGTGCTCAACGGCGGAGTCTCACGCGCCCCGCTGCCGCTGGACGACTGGCCCGAGGTGATCGAAGCCGAACCGAACGACTCGGCGACGAATGCCCAACGCGTCACTTGGCCGGCCATCGTGAACGGCGTGATCGCGCGGCCGGGCGACGAGGATTGCTTCACGTTCGCCGCGAAGAAGGGCGACGGCTTCGAGTTCCGGGTGCTGTCCGCTGCGTTTGGCTTTCCGCTCGCAACCTCGGTGAAGATTTTCAACTCCGGCGGCGAGCCACTCGCCAAGGCCGACGACGCCGAGGCGAACTCCGATGCGAGGCTCGCGTGGCGCGCGCCGCGCGACGGCGATTTCACCGTCAGCGTGAGCGACCTGTTTGGAAACGGCGGCGAGAATTTTGTCTATCGCCTTTACCTCGGCCCGCCGCAGCCGGACTTCGCGCTCACGACCACCGAGCACACGGTGCGGCTCGAGCCGGGCAAAACCAACGAACTCAAGGTCACGCTCACGCGCGCCAACGGCCACACGAACCGGCTCACGTTTGCGGTGGAAGGCTTGCCCGCGGGCGTGACCGCGACGCCGACGGAGCTGCCGGCCAAGGGCGGCGAAATAAAAATCGCGCTCGTCGCCGCCGCGGACGCCGCACCCGCGAACCAGCCGTTCCGCGTGGTGGCCAAGTCAGCCGACACGAGCTGGCCGCGGGAACGTGCCGCACTTTTCAGCCTGCGCGCCGGCGAAGTGCCGCGCGCACCGCGGATCATCACGGAGACGGATCAGCTCTGGCTCACCGTCGTGCCCAAAGGCGTGACCGCCGAGGCACCGAAATCCGCGCCGAAGAAAAAGAAGGGCGCGGAGGTCGAGTGACCGCGCGCGGGTAGGGACGCGTTTCACCGCGTCCCACTTTCGAGCGAAGCGAGGCGAGCAGAGCGAGCATCTCGGGGTTGGGTGCGCGTCCCTACCCGCTGCTGAATGCGGCGTTGCGCCGCGCGTCGGGATTGCTACCCTCACCCCACTTTCAAGTCATGAACACCCACATCACCCGCCGCCTTCTGTTCACCACGCTCGCACTCGCGATTTACTCCAGCGTCGCCGCCACATTGCTGCACGCCGCGCCACCCGAGCCGATCAAAGGCGGCTTCACGCTCGCGGTGCTACCGGACACGCAGTTTTACGCGCTGAAGTATCCGGAGATTTACGACGCGCAGACGAAGTGGATCGCCGAGAACGTGAAGCGCTACGGCATCCCCTACGTGCTGCACGTCGGCGACATCACGGACAAAAACACCGCGGCGGAATGGGAGGTCGCCGCAAAGGCCCACGCGCGGATGGCGGGCGTGGTGCCGTGCGCGTTGCTGCCGGGCAACCACGACCTTGCGAAAGGCCGCGTCTCCGGTTTGAGCGCGGCGTTTCCGCCGGCCAGTTTCAAGAAGCTCCCGACCTTCGGCGCCTTTTACGACAAGGAGCCGGATCGCTCGGACAACAGCTATCACCTCTTCGAGGCCGGCGGGCGCAAGTGGCTTGTGATCGCAATCGAATACGGACCGCGCAACGATGTGCTCCGCTGGGCGAATGACGTGGCCGCGAAATTCCCCGACCGCTCGGCCATTCTCATCACCCACGCCTACCTGCGGCCCGACAACACCCGCTACGACAAGCGTGTGAAGGTGGTGGTGAAGGGCAAGGAAGGCAACAAGGGCCTCGGCAAGTCCGTGCTCGCGGACGACCCGGCGGGCTTCAACGACGGCGAGGACGTGTGGCAGAAGGTCATCTCGCAGCACGCGAACTTCGCGTTCGTCATCAGCGGCCACGTCTGCATCACCGGCCGCCGCACCGACACGGGCAAGCACGGCAACCCAGTCCACCAGATCCTCGTGGATTACCAGAATCAGCCCAACGGAGGAAACGGCTACCTGCGCCTGCTGCAGTTTTCCGCGGACATGAAAACCGTCCGCGTGAGTGACTACTCGCCCACGCTCGATCAGGTCAGTGACGTGAAAGGCGCGAGCTTCGAGCTGCCGGTGCCGCCCGCGCCGCGGGTGGCGGAGTGAGGAGGAGGGGAAAAGTATTCAGTGTTCAGTGTTCAGAAACCAACGCGCGGCCGAAACGGGACTGAACACTGAACACTGAATACTGAATACTTTCCCCTTCTGCCCGCCGGCCCGCCGCGCTACGCTCACGGCCAGATCGCCTATGAAAAAACTTTTCTGCTTCGCCTCGCTCGCCCTCGCCCTCACCGCCTGTTCGCCCGGCGGCGGCAAGGACGAATGGATTTCCCTCTTCGACGGCCAGTCGCTCGACGGCTGGAAGGCCAACGAGAATCCATCCACGTTCAGCGTGCAGAACGGCGAGATCGTCGTGCGCGGCGTGCGCTCGCACCTGTTCTACGACGGGCCGGTGCGCAAGCGCGACTTCAAGAATTTCGAGTTCAAGTGCGACGTGCTCACGAAGCCCGGCGCGAACTCCGGCGTGTATTTCCACACCGAACTTCAGGGGCCGGGCTGGCCCGCGAAGGGTTATGAGGTGCAGGTGAACAACAGCCACGGAGATCCCAGCCGCACCGCCGGACTCTACGCCGTGCGCGACAACCCGCAGGTGCCGGCGAAGGACGACGAGTGGTTCCAACTCCACATCAAGGTCGAGGGCAAGCACGTCATCACGAGCGTGAACGGCAAGGTGATCGTGGATTACACCGAGGAGGAAAATCCGAAACGTGAGGGAATGTATGTGGGCCGGCTGATCGGCAGCGGAACCTTCGCGTTGCAAGGCCACGACCCGGGCAGCGAGGTCCATTTCAAGAACCTCATGGTGAAGCTGCTGCCCTAAAGCGCGCGGCCGGCCTGGCACTCCGCAAAAAGAAAACGGGACGGCATTCAGCCGTCCCGTCGGAAACTTCGAATCACGCGGCACGCAGCCGCGCGGAATTACTTCGCCGCCGCCGCGCGATTCAGGCGCAGGGTCAGGCGCGACTTCTTGCGATCGGCGGTGCCGCGCTTGATGACGCCGGACTTCACGGCCTTGTCGTAGGCGGAGGCGACGTCACCCAACATCTTGGCGGCGTCCTCGTGCTTGTTGGTGTTGAGCAGCGCGACGTATTTCTTCTCGGCCGACTTGACCTTGGAGTTGATGCTGCGGTTGTGGAGGCGCTTGCGCTCATTGCTGCGCACGCGACGTTCGGCGGATTTTGTGTTCGGCATGGTGTCTTTCTTTAAATCAGGGGCGCGAGCCTAGCGAATCAACTCTCCTTGTCAACGGCGGGGAAAACCTTTCAGGCCCGCCCCAGAATCCGCTCCACTTCGCACCAGATCGCGTCGGCGACGGTCGGCACCGGCTTCGCCGCGTCCACGATCTTCACCCGTGCCGGTTCGGCGGCGGCGAGGGCGCGGTAGCCGCGCTCGACGCGCTCGAAGAACGCACGGTCCGCCTCCTCGAAGCGGTCGCGCGCGACGGGCGCGGCGCCGGCGCGGGCGGCGCGGCGCGTTTCGCTTTGCTCGGGGGAAATCATCAGGAGCAGTGTGAGGTCCGGACGCGTGCCGCCGACGGCGAAATCAATCACCGACTTTACGAGCGCAAGGTCCAGCCCGCGGCCGTGGCCCTGATACGCGGTCGTGGAATCGTAGAAGCGGTCGCACAGGACGATCTCGCCGACGGCGAGCGCGGGGCGGATGACTTCGCGCACGAGCTGCGCGCGGCTGGCGTTCATGAGCAGCAACTCGGCCTCGGGCGTCATCGCGTGGTTCGCGTCGCTGTGCTTGAGGAGGTGGCGGATTTCCTCGCCCACGGGCGTGCCGCCCGGCTCGCGCAACGCGCGCACGACGCGATCGGAAGTCCGCAGCCGCTCGGCGAGCAGTTGGATCTGGGTGGATTTCCCCCCGCCCTCGGTGCCTTCAAAAGTGATGAACAAGCCGGCCATACGCGTGGCGCGAAGGTTCAGCGTTCAAAGTTCAAAGTTCAAGGTTCAAGGTTCGGTGCGTGCAGCGCCGTGTTCGGTGTCCACGCTTCAGCCGGAACCATGCAGTTGATCCCGGTCTGACCTTAACGCCGAGACGCATAGAACGCGGAGGAGCGCCGAGCTGGGCAGACAAGTTGGCGCACACTTTTTGTGTCCTTCACCCCTCCTCTCCGCGCCGCTCTGCGCCCTTTGCGTCTCTGCGTTTAAGTCAGGGCCCGTCTTTCAACTGCATCGTTCCGGTTTAGCGCGCCACCCGACACCCTGAAGGGTGGACACCAAACTTGCGGTTCAGGGAGACGAAACTTTGAACCTTGAACCTCGAACTTTGAACCCACCGCCCCTCACTGCTTTTGCGCCGTCTTCGCGGTCTTCGTGAGGCCGCCCTCGGCGAGCCATTTCGCGAGCGAATCAATCTGCGCGTCCGTCAGCGGGCCGCCCTGGTTTTGCGCGAAGCCGGGCATGAGCGAGGCGACCTTGCCGAACATCGTCCACACCTTCCAGTAGTTCTCGTCCGTCGGCTTGTTGAGCGCGCGCAGGTCGGGAACCATCGTCGCGCGGTGCGGCGTGTCGTGGCAGATGGCGCAGGCGGCGGCGAAAAGTTCCGCGCCCATCTTGCCCTTCGCCGGCTCAACGTGGCAGCGCGCGCAATCGCCGCGGAAAACGACCTGCCGGTCAGCCTGCGTGAGCAACTGGTTGCGCATCCGGTCGGAGATCGGCCCGGCGCCGGTCGAGAGCGCGGGCGGCTGCGGGAGGTTGATCTTCACGATGAGCGCCTTGGGGCCGGCCGAGGAATCCACCGTGATGGATTTCATCAGCACGCCGAACTTTCCGCGCAGATCAATCGTGGCGGAGATCGCCGCATTGCTCCCCGGCGCCACGCTCCACGGCAACGGCTGGGTGCTCACCGCGGTGCAGCCGCACGACGGCTTCACGCCGGAGATGACGATGGTGTCCTTTGTGTTGTTCGTGAACGCGAAGCCGAAGACGAAGTTGGTCGCGCCGGCGTCGGGGGTGAAATCCTTCATCTCGGAGTCCCACGTGAGGCCGGCGGTCGGCGGGGTCGCGGCGGGCTGGGCACCCACGCACGCGGGCAGCAGCAGCGACACGCAAAGCGCGAAGGCCAGGCTGACTCGTTCAAAAATGGCGGTCATACGGGCGCAAATGAACCACAAACTGTGCCACCTGCCGAGGGAAATTTCCGCGCTACGTGAAAGGAATGGCCCGCCAAACACGCGAAGGACGCGAAAGGGAAATCTTCCTTCGCGTCCTTCGCGTGGTTCGCGGGAAAAACTAGGCCCGCTTCAGCTTCGGCCCCTTCGCCGTGTCCTCGACGGCCCAGCCCTTCGCCTTCAACTCGTCGCGCACCGCGTCGGCGCGCTTGAAATCCTTCGCCTTCTTCGCGGCCGTGCGCGCTTCGAGCAGGGCGAGGATATCGGGCGGCGCCTCCGCCTCCGCCTTGCCGCCGAGGCCGAAGACCGAGTCCACGCGCTCCCACGCCGCGAGTTCGGCGGCGGCGAGCGCGGGCGTAAGTTCATTCGCGACGAGGCGGCGGTTGGTATCACGCACCCAGTCGAAGATGACGGCCCAGGCTTTCGAGACGTTGAGGTCGTCGGCCAGCGCAGCGCGGAAATCCGCCACGAGTTTTTCCGCGGGCGCGGCGCTCGTGCTGCCAGAGATTTCGCGGAGCTTTGCGAGGCACTCGTCCAGTCGCGCGAGCGCCGTGCGGGCGCCAGCGAGACCGTCGAGCGTGAAGTTGAACTGCTCGCGGTAATGCGCCGTGAGCAGGAGGCAGCGGATTTCCCGGCCGCTGAAACCCTTCGCCAGCAGGTCGCGCAAGGTGAAGTAGTTCCCGAGCGACTTGCTCATCTTCTTCCCCTCGACGAGCAGGTGCGCGCCGTGCATCCAGTGTTTCACAAACGGCTTGCCGGTCGCGCCTTCGCTCTGGGCAATCTCGTCCTCGTGATGCGGGAACATCAAATCCTCCCCGCCGAGGTGGAGGTCGAAGCTGGTGCCGAGCAGCTTCATGCTCATCGCCGAACACTCGATGTGCCAGCCGGGGCGGCCCTCGCCCCACGGGCTGGGCCAGAAGACGTCGCCGTCGTCGGGCACGCGCGCCTTCCACAGCGCGAAGTCGGCGAGCGATTCCTTTTCGTAGTCGTCGCTGGCCACGCGTTCGCCGGCGCGCATCCCGTCGAAGTTCAAATTCACGAGCTGGCCGTAACGGCAGCCGCAGCCGCGGTATTTCTCGATGCTGAAATAGACCGAGCCATCGGCCGCCTGATACGCGATGCCGCGCGCCGTGAGTTGTTCGATGAGCGTGATCATCTCGGCGATGTATTCGGTCGCGCGCGGCGTGTGGGTGGGCCGGAGGCAGCGCAGCTCGGCGAGGTCTTTGAAGAACTCGGCTTCGTATTTGCCGGTGAAGTCGCGGAGCGTGGTTTGGTTTTCGCGCACGCGCTTGATGATTTTGTCCTCCACGTCGGTGACGTTCATCACGTGGGTGACGGCGTAGCCGGAAAATTCCAGGAAGCGCCGCACGAGGTCCGCGAAGACGAAGGTGCGGAAATTTCCGATGTGCGCGAAGTCGTGGACGGTCGGCCCGCAGCAGTAGAGCCCGACGTTTTTGCCGGCGGGGTCGAGCGGGGCGAAATCCAAAACGGAACGGGTGAGGGTGTTGAAAAGCTTTACGGCCATGTGCGACGTGCGCGGAGCGTAGCGGCGGAGGCGAAGGGGTAAAGCGGAAAGCGAAAGCCGCATCCGGCGACGCCGCGCTGGCCCGCACGCACGGCGCGGGCAGATAACTCCTGCTCGTGGACAGCAGGGTTTTGATTCTTGATTTGGCGCGAACGAACCCGTTAGCCTCGCACCCAAGCCGGAGACGTTTAATTCTATGAAACGCAACCACCTCCCCGTAGCCATCCTGTTCGCGTTCGTGATCCTCCCGCTCGCCGCTCACGCGCAAGGCACCACATTCACCTACCAAGGTTTTCTCACCGACCGCGGTGCGCCGGCCAACGGCAGCTACGACCTCCAGTTTGCCGTGTTCGACGCCGCCAGTGGCGGCGCACAGCAGGGTGTCACCGTCTCCAGCAACTCCTTTGGCATCACCAACGGCCTCTTCACCGTGACGGTTGATCCCGGCGCGATCGTCTTCACCGGTGCGGCACGGTGGCTCAACATCGCTGTCCGACCCGCCGGTGGCGCCGTATTCACGAACGTCGTGCCGCGCACGTTCATCGGCGCTTCGCCCTATGCCATAACGGCGGGCGCGGTGACGGGCAGCATAAACGGCGCGCAGATTTCCAGCGGCACGATCTCCGCGGGCCAACTTGCCGTCGGCGCGGCCGCGTCCAACCTCAACGCCAGCGGACAAAGCGGGGTCGCCGGCGGCGGCATGATTCTTTCGAGCAACGCCAATGATGCCAATCTGGCCAATGCAGGATACGCGAAGCTGGGCAAGGTTGGCTTGGGTGACGCGTGGGACCAGCGCACCTCGGGTGCGCCTCCTGCCGCGCGCGACCTCCACACAGCGGTGTGGACGGGTGCCGAGATGATTATCTGGGGCGGATTCAATGGCAGCATTTTGAATGACGGTGGACGATACAACGCCGCGTCAAACAGTTGGACGGCCGTCACCATCACCAACGCGCCCGCCGGGCGCTATTTCCACACAGCGGTATGGACGGGCACTGAGATGATCGTCTGGGGCGGAGATGGTGACAGCGGCAATTTGAACGACGGCGGACGATACAACCCAACTGCGAACACTTGGTCAGCCTTGACCACCAATGGCGCACCCGCTGCACGCGACCGCCATACAGCGGTGTGGACAGGCACCCAGATGATCGTCTGGGGCGGATTAAATGGCAGCTCACTGAACGACGGCGGACGATACAACCCCGCTGGGAATACCTGGACTACAGTTACCACCACCGCCGCACCCACCGCGCGCAACGACCACACGGCGATATGGACAGGCACAGAGATGATCGTCTGGGGAGGATACAGTGGTAGTCCCTTGAACGACGGCGGACGTTACAACCCGACCTCCAATAGTTGGACAGCCATTTCAACCGCCGGCGCGCCCGCCGCGCGTTACGGTCATACAGCGGTGTGGTCGGGCACCGAGATGATCGTCTTCGGCGGGCTGAATTCCGTCAATTTGAACGATGGTGGACGTTACAACCCCACAGCGAACTCCTGGACCACCGTCGCAACTAATGGCGCTCCCGCCCCGCGCACTCAATACGCAATTGTGTGGACCGGCACCGAGATGGACTTGTGGGGCGGATACGATGGGGGCAACTATTTCAACGATGGCGGACGTTACAACCCCACGGCCAACAGTTGGACTGCCGTGGTCACCACGGGCGCGCCCGCCGCTCGCCGTTTCCACACAGGGATATGGACAGGGACCGAAATGATCGTCTGGGGCGGTGCAAACAGCGGCGGTTTTTTTAATGACACTTTCAGCTACGCCCCAGCTCGGACCCTTTACCTCTACCGACGGCCATGACCGCCCCGCGGCAACGATGCCGCAAATTGTCAAAGCGCTTCGGAAGAAGGTGTGCCCGGTGTGGCAGCCGTCTCCCTCTCCTCCGCGCAGCAGAGGAGAGGGCCGGAGAGAGGAGGCGCGCGCGGTGCCAACACTATCGTTACCCCGCTCCCTGCCCCTCTCCCTTTGCTCCGCTTGCGAGCGAGTGGTCGTTTGACTTTGCCGCGTCTTTCCCCAAACTCCCGCGACATGAAACGCACGACGCTTCTCTCTTTCGCCACCCCCGCCGCGCTCGCGGTCATTTTCACCACCGCCTCCCCTGCCCTCGCGGCGGAGACGTTCACCGCGGGCCAGTTCACCTTCGCCACGCCGAAGGGTTGGAAAAAGTTGGAGTCCTCGTCGGCGATGCGCGCGGCGGAATTGAAGGCGGGTGAAGCCAAGGACGCGCCGGACGTGGTGTTCTACTACTTCGGTCCCGGCGGCGCGGGCGGCACGAAGGCGAACGTGGACCGCTGGCTCAGCCAGTTCGTCGAGCCGCGCGACGACAAGAACACCAAGACCGAGGAGAAAACCGTCGGCAAGGTGAAGGTGACCTACGTGCAGGCCGAGGGCACGTATCAAAGCGGGATGCCCGGTGGGCCGAAGACACCGATGCCGAATTCGCTGCTGCTCGGCGCCATCGTCGAGGGGAGCGAGGGCAGCGTGTTCGCGCGGATGACCGGCCCGGCCGCGCTGACGAAGGCGGCGGCGGCTGATTTCAAGAAGATGATCGAAGGCGCGCTGAAGTAGGCGCGCGGAAACCGCACCGCGCCGTTGCGCAGGGCGCGGTGTTTGCATAGGCTCGCGACATGATTTTCCGAAACGTCCATCTGCCCGCGCTCGCACTCGCGGCGCTCTGCCTCGTCGCGGCCGGTTGCGGCCCGGTGGCGGAGAGCGGCCTGGAGGAGCAACGCGAGCCGCACTTTCTCACGGGCAAGGCGCGCGCGCAGGCGCTGGACTACAACGGCGCGATTGACGCCTTCGAGCAGGCGCTCGAAGTCAATCCCCGCTCGGCCTCGTCGCACTTCGAGTTGGGCCTGCTCTATTCCGACGAGCAGCACGCGAACGATCCCGCGTCGGCCATTTACCATTTCCAACGCTTCCTCCGCCTGCGCCCCGGCTCGGAGCATGCGGAGATCGTCAAGCAGCGCATCTTCGCGTGCAAACAGGAACTCGCCCGCGCGATCTCGGTCACGCCCGGCACGCAGCAATCGCAGCGCGAGATCGAGCAGTTCCGCGCGGACAACATCACGTTGCGCAAACAGGTCGAGGAACTCCAGCGCCTGCTCAGCCAGCGGCCCGCCGCCGTGACCAATTACATCCTCGGCACGCCCACCGCGTCGAGCGTCACGCCGACGCCGCCTTCTCCCAGCCCGCGCGTGACGCCGATTCCCAACGCCAACCCGCCCACCGCCGCGCGCACTCACACGATCCAGCCCGGCGAAAACCCCTCGAACATCGCGCGCAAATACGCCGTGAGCGTCGCGTCGCTCATGGCCGCGAATCCCGGCATCAATCCCAACAAGCTCAAGCCCGGCCAGACCTTGAAGATTCCGGCGCCCTGAGCTTCGTTACGCCGTGGTCCATCGCCTCATCCTCGCCGCGCTCGCGCTGTTCTGGGGCGCGATGATGTTCCTCCTGTGGCGCGCCGAGTTCGGCAGCGGCAACGCGCTGGGCAGTTCCCTCCCTGTCGAGACGGTGTGGCAACGCGTGCTCACCGCGCCGGACGACTCCTCGCTCGTCGTGCAGCAAAAGGGGAAACGCCTCGGCACCGTCCGCTGGTCCGCGAACGTCGGGCAGATCTTCGCGACCGGCAAGGCGACCAAGCTCGACGGCCAGCCCGAGGGCCGCGTGCTCTCGGTGAGCGAATACACGATCGACTTCGACGGCACGATTTACGTCAGCGAAGGCCAGCGCCCGTATCGCTTCGATTCGCACCTGCGCTTCGCGACAAACCAGACGTGGCAGGAACTCGCCCTCAACCTTTCGCAACGGCCCAACGCGTGGCGCCTCAAGGCGACGGCCGCGACCGAAGCGCTCACTCTCGGGGGCAGCGGCGATGACGGCGAGTGGGAACGCCAGTTCACCTTCGCCCAGCTCCGTCAGCCGGAAAAAATCCTCGCCGAATTCGGCCTGCCGTGGGCGATGGGCCTGTTGAGCGGCGGCCTCGGACTCGGCGGGAAGCCGGCGACGGTGGAAAAACTTTCGCTCGGCCTCGCGTGGGAGGCGCGGCTCGGGCAGTTGTCGCTCGGCAAGACGGGCCTGCGCTGCTACGTGCTCTCGGCGCGCCTGCTCGACCGCTACCGCGCGGTCATTTACGTCAGCCGCGTCGGAGAAATCCTCCGCGTCGAGCTGCCGAACGAAATCGTGCTGATGAACGAGAAGTTCATGAACTTGTGAAAGGGAAAAGCCGGCGCGGTTGAATTCAGGGATGCCATGATTGAAATCCAAAACCTGGTGAAGAAGTTCGGCGACCTCACCGCCGTCAACGGGCTCAGCCTCAGGGTCGAGCCGGGCGAGTTCTTCGCCGTGCTCGGACCCAACGCCGCGGGCAAGACCACGACGATCAAGATTCTCACCGGGCTGATGAAGCCCACCAGCGGCACCGCGAGCGTCGCGGGCTTCGATCTCCAGACGCATCCGCTCGAGGCGCGCGCGCGCATGGCCTACGTGCCGGATTTTCCGTTCCTCTACGACAAGCTCACGCCGTGGGAATTCCTCCGCTTCACCGGGCGCATCTTCCGCCTCGACGACACGCGCATCGAACGCAGTGCGCGCGAACTCATCCCGCGTTTCAACCTCGAGGACTACCTCGCCAAGCCCATCGAGAGCCTTTCGCACGGCACCAAGCAGCGCGTGGCCATCGTCGCTGCGCTGCTGCACGACCCGGAGGTGTGCATCCTCGACGAGCCGATGGTCGGCCTCGACCCGCACCATTCGCGCGTCGTTAAGGACGTGCTCAAGGAACGCTCGCGCCGCGGCATGACCGTCTTCATCTCCACGCACCAACTCAGCGTGGCGGAGGAAATGGCCGACCGCATCGGCATCATCCACCAGGGGAAACTGGTGGCGCTCGGCACGCACGAGCAGTTGCGCCAGCAAAGCGGCTCCGACGGCGCCCTTGAAAAATCCTTCCTCAACCTCACCGCGGCCGAGGCGAACCTGACGGAAGAGCGGGCGGCGATGCGAAAGTAGAGGAGCCGTCTGGCTTGCCCTCGAAACTTCCCGCAGCGAGGGCGAAGCATTTCGCAACGGACGCGTGTGGTTCCGCCGCATCGGAAAATCAATCTGCTGAATCCCGATGATTTCCCGCGAAGTGGTAAATTCAACGCGCAACATCCCGACAACATTACGCCGGGTCAGGAAGTCATGCGGATCAAGGCAAAAAACATCTCGCAACAAGAGAAAAGCATTCCGCAGCGTCTGAAAATCATTCCGCAACGGCCCGCCAATATTTTCCCAAGCCACTGATTTTGAGGCTCTTAAACAGTTTTTCGAGTTGCGATGCTTCCGGCACCCGTGTTTTCACCCATTCCTTTTGCCCACGTAGCTCCATGCACACCCCGGCACCCGCCCGAGTCCGCTCTCCAGGCCGAAAAGCCGGCAATGCAAAATAAGTTCTTGACGATACGTTTTTTTTTTTGCTTATGTTCCTTACACCAAGTCAGCCCCTAACCAAAACGGAGAAAGTTATGCCAAGTTCTTCCTCTTCCTCACCGTCATCATCGTCCTCTTCTGGCAGCAGCGCGGCTGGCGGCGGCGGTGGCTCGCACAATCCGCCGGCGAACAAGGCGGTGCTCGCCGAGTTGAACAAGGCGGAGCAGCTCGCCCTCGTCGCGCAGAAGGTGCAGTTTGCACCCGCGCTGGCCGTGCGCGAAATCACGGCGGCCAAAGTCACCGCCCTCCTCGCCAATGTCGCGTCGGCCAGAACATTGAGTGGACAGGCGGTGGGGAAGACGGTGGCCAAGGAAGGCGCGACGGAGGCCGAGGCCACCGCGAAGGCGAATCTGCTGAAGGCCACGGATGAGATTCAGACGGCGGCGAAACAAAAATTCGGGCGCA
This sequence comes from Verrucomicrobiota bacterium, assembly GCA_016199935.1. Lineage (GTDB taxonomy): Bacteria > Verrucomicrobiota > Verrucomicrobiia > Limisphaerales > JACQFS01 > JACQFS01. Next base: position 22,677 of record JACQFS010000104.1, on the reverse strand, counting down.
CCAACCCGAACCGGCTGCAAGTTTATCGCATTGGTGAGCGCGTGGGGCAGAACCGGGCGCTGCTGGAACAATATGCGCTGGACCTTATCACCGCCGCGACCGCCGACAGCCTGCCCGGCATCACGGCGGCCAAACTCACGGCCGCAACGGGATTGCGCACTGCCTACATCAACACCAACGTGGACCAGACGACTGCGCAGGGCGACGCAACCGACACCCGCAGCGACCTCGCGACTCTCAAACAACAGATCACCGACGCGCGCATTGAAATCCAACTGGCGGCGGATGCCGAGTGGCCGCACACCGACGCGGCCAACCACGCTGTCCGCAAGGAGTTCAAACTACCTACGCGCAGCAAATTCAAAGGATGATTCCAAACGGGGAAGTCTGTTCGCGGTCAAACAAGGAGAAAAAGCATGGCCTGTTCGTCTAGTTCAGGTGGGATAAGCTGGTGGTTTGAGTTCAGCTTGCAGGCCAGTATCATACCAACCGGCGATGACACCGACCTCACCATTACGATGTTTGTCAGCCCTCCAGGCACTCAGCTTACAAAGCAACTAACCTTGAAATCTACGGGCACTGGGGAGGTCGGGTTTGATGTAGAGCACGAAAATCCCTTCACGTTTGATATTTCTCCGGGCGTCAGAGACATTCGAGTGTTCGGTCTCCAAGCAAGTGATACCATCAACGGCACAGAAATTCAGGCCATTCTAGGCTCCTCGCAACAAAGCGGCCCGATCTGCCAGACGCTCAAACTGTCGGTATTCAAGGCAGTCATCAAGGAGTTCGATGTCATCATCAATGAGGCAACCCTTGATGAGGCCATCGGAAACAAGGTGTCCTTGCTTGGAACGACCCAACCACCAGGAATATCAATCGATTCTGTGGATTGGATTGTGGAAGGTCCGACGATCAAGGGAATCGAACGCACAGCCGCGGCGGGACGAAATGTTCCACTAGAGGAAGCCGACCTCACGAACCCCAACCTCGGCTTTTACTGGGTAACCGGACGACAGACCTACCGGGTAAGTCTGGACATAACTGTGGGTCAAACTGTTCGTTCGGCATTTGCAAATTTTCGAGTAGCCGCGCCAAATCCGCTCCTTTCACTCCAAGGGGGAATCGTTCAAGTGAACGAACTGAACTGGGGCAAACCCGATCCACAATACGCGTTGCATTGTGGAAACACGCTGGGTCCAGATGCCATTCGCGCCTTACGACGGTTATATGCGTAACGACCATTTTCGGACCTATTTAATGTGGCGGCCACTCGGAAGCAACACCGTTCCAATAGCCGTAGCGTGCATTGTCTGGGATTGGAAAGGGCGAGTTACCCGGGTTGATTTATCCTCCGGAGATTGGACTTTTTCGGAATCGCCGGAAAACCCATTGCCCACTGAATTTCCACCTGACCTTTGGAATGCTCAAACGGAGCCCCGGTGGACGAGAGAAACGCTGTAACGCTAAATTCTTGCATCATGTCCCGAACCTCAAGAACCCAAGCCCACGACCGGCAGAACACGCTTGACCGTCTGCGAAGCAGAATCATTACACTTTTTGTTACAGCCTTGGTATTGAATCAACCAGCCGCGTTCACGCAGACAACTGACGAATGGGTCAATACCGCGGAGAGCAAATTCCAACGGGGCCAACTTACCCAAGCAATAGCCGGATACGTTCGTGCCATTGAATCATCCCCTACAAACGCTGCCCTGAAGCACCGATTAGCGTGGATTCGCCAGCAGCAATATCTCCGGCAAGAAACCTCCAATACCCCTGATAGCCTTCGGGCTTATACAAACTGGACGTATCTGCGCGACAGAGACCCGACCGGGCCGAAAGAGAAGTTTGAGCCGGCCGCGCAGCATGACTTGGACCTCGACGGGCGACAGTCAAAAGCTACATTATTCGCTGACAATCCAACCAACAAGCTTGGCACCGGACTTCACCTGACGATTCATTTTGCTTCAGAATCGGGCGGCTCTTACTTTAATCCCCAGTTGCACGACGGCTATCTGTTCACCCCGGGGGTTGTCGCCATGTTTGACGGCAGCGGCAGGTATCTTGGCAACTTGAACGATTCCTATGCACGAGAATCTATTTTTGGAATCGGACCGGATACGTGGGTCAAACTTAAACCTGGTGGTTCATTCAATCGGGAATTCCGCTTTACAAGCGGTCGAATCGTGGGAACGAAATATGGCGGCGGCCCGGAAACGTGGTTGCCGCCGGGAAAGTATTTCATTCAAGCGATCTACTTTGAGGGTTTAATCCAAACTTACGACGAAATCATTTCCAAAGGAGCGATCAAAACCAACGAGCTGTTTCGCTCAAACTCGCTGGAGGTCGAATTTGTGAAGTAGAGCAATCGAACAAGGAATCCGAAAACCTATGGCCAATACCTGTTCATCAAGTTCCAATGGCGTCAATTGGTGGTTTGAGTGCTCCGCACTGGATGACGATTTGATTTATGTCGGCGGCACGGCAAAATTCACAATCACCATGAAAACCGACCCGGCTGGCTCCAGTATTCCAGAAAAAAAGGTCTGGCTCGACAGCCTCGATGGTGATCTTTCCTTCAGTCCGCAAACGCCGAGTTTCGATCATGACGGCGCCTCGGCTGAAATAACCGTCACCGGAGTCAAGCCCAGCTCCGCCGAAGGGACCACCTACATTCAACTCCGAATCCAAAGCGCGGACGGCCCGATTTGCGAGGTGCTGCCGATGACGGTGTTTGAAGGCGTTATTATCAAGTTTTCCGGAACATTTTACAGCCCAATCGACAATCAACAACCCGGTGGCAGCTGGGGAATTGGCCCGGCACCATGCGAGTGGGGGCCGCCCAAGAACATCGCTCCAACCAATCTGGTTTATTTTCAAGAACCGCCGAGCAAACGGCCATGGACTCCAAGCGTGTCCGTCGCCATTACGTCGGTTATGGCAAAGAAGCCGGCCATCTCTCTGGATGGCGACCCTTTGATGTCTCAACCAGTGGATTTGGATATCTTATCCCCCCTCCTGCGGGAAAGCCGGACGGCGCGGATATCGCCTACTTTCGGGCGCAAACTGATGCCTTGGTGCAACCAACGAGTGATTCATGCTACAAAGACCTTAGTGACCGACTTAAGGCAGACCCCAACTTCGGCGCCGCAACCCTTCTTTACATCAGAGGGTTGTGGATAAGCAGGCGTTTGCAAATGGCATTGGGGCCGGCTGGGGCTTCCTCGAAAGCCGCTAAGGCGTTTGTCCAAAAACAGGGAAGCGGAGCTTCGTCCATGACCTTGAAAATGAAGGCTTACAATTGGATAACGCTTGTTGGAGATGTCGAAGAAAGCGTATTCGAAACGCCGGACTGAGGTTTATGGCGTCCCGGTTTACAATCCAGCTCGGTTGGCGGTTATCGCGTTTCGCCGGAGGGCTCCTTACGGTGGCGGTGGGTTTTGTCGGCGCGAAAGGAGCGACGTTGCTTCAAGAGATGGAGCAAGCGCGCGCAATGTTGATCGGTCAAGACGCCCAAGCTCAGGCTGAGTCAAGTTTCTGGTTCCGCACTCAACTGGATAAAAGCACCAACGCTAATACGACTGCCCGCTTCCTGATCGAGTCTTACCCGATAATTACGACTAACGCGATTAACCTGCTATACACCACGCATAATCTGACGAATTCCGACCTGAAGACCTATAGCCGAAAGCTTTATGCGGACGCTGTAAAGAATTTTCGAACGAACGACTGGGAAACGTTCGAATCGTGCGCAAACATTTTTTTCCGATTCGACCCGACAAACGCGGCCCGGTTCTTTGCGAAAGACATCCACCGCGTCCCTTTCTTTAACTATCATCCGAAGGCGTATTGGAGCGCGCGGGAGACGGGACGGGCGACCCGTGGTTCGCTAGCTTGGTTGATCGGTGAATCCGGCGATGAAACAGCTATCGCCACGCTCGTGGCCTTGTTAGACTCCCCGGAAGAAGACTGGCGGCGCATCGGCGCGTTCGGTTTGATGCGCACTGACGACGCGCGATACATCGCCCCGTTGAAGGCCCATCGAGCTACGGAAACGTCGGCCCGGGTGCGCGAGGATCTGCAAAGCGCGATCGTTGCCTGTTCGGCGAACATCCTACGCAAACGAGCCGAAAAACTGAATCCGCTGGGGCGTCCTGTTGACCTCAGCCAAGAAACCCATGAGCGGATGCGCCAACCGCATACCACGGTTGACCGGCAAATCATGCGATGGCTGGTGGAAGGCGACGAAGAGACACGGATTCTGGCCGCCCACGCGTCTCGGTCCGTGGACGACCGGGAGCGTCATCTGAGGCTTATGTTGGAATACACCGCGAGGGAGCCGAGCCCACGTGTAAGGCTGGCGCTTCAGGAGAGCGCAGTGTGGGACGCAGAGGAAGTCCTGGATCGCTTGGGCCACGTCAAGCCGAGCGAGTTCGGGCGGCGCGAAAGATGGCGCTTGGATGAGGTGAAGGCCATCACCGAGCTTCCGCTTGCCTCGGAGGAATTAAAGGACCGGGCAAGAGCGCTCCTCAAACTGTGGGAGGCCGAGCCGGGAAAGTAAGTGTCCGATCACTCGCAAGAGTCCCTCCACTCAGGCTCAACATGCGGAAAATCGTTTTCACAAACAACCAATCGCCGGGCGACATCCTCATGTTGAGCGCCGCCGTGAGGGACTTGCATCTGCGCTACCCCGGCCAGTTTCTGACGGACGTGGGCTGCGAGTGCCCGGAGCTTTGGGAGAACAATCCGCACGTCACGCCCCTGAGTGAGCGCGACCCGGAGGTGGAGGCCGTCGAGGCGCATTATCCGCTCATCCACCAGAGCAACCGGCTGCCCTATCACTTCATCCACGGTTTCATCCATGACCTGAACGACGCGCTGGGATTGGAAATCCAGCCCACCGCCTTCAAGGGCGATATTCATTTGTCCGAGGCGGAGAAGGCGGGGCCGTCGCTGGTGGAAGAGGTCACGGGAGTCAACGCGCCGTTCTGGATTCTGGTGGCCGGCGGCAAGTTTGACTTCACGATCAAATGGTGGGAAGCGCGGCGCTTTCAGGAAGTGGTGGATCAGTTCAAGGGCCGCATCCAATTCGTCCAAGTCGGCGAGGCCGGGCATTTCCACCAGGACTTGAACGGCGTGATTGATCTGCGCGGCAAAACCACCCTGCGGGAGATGGTGAAGCTCATGTATCACGCGCAGGGAGTCGTGTGCCCCGTCACCTTGGCGATGCACCTGGCGGCAGCGGTCCCGGTCAAGGATCAACCCCACGCGCTGCGCCCGTGCGTAGTGGTTGCCGGTGGTCGCGAGCCGGTGCATTGGGAAGCATATCCAGGACACCAGTTTCTCCACACCGTCGGCGCGCTGTCCTGTTGCCGGGATGGCGGGTGCTGGCAGTCACGCACCTTCCCACTGGGCGATGGCGATGAGAAGGACAGCCCCTACAGCCAGTGCCTCAACCGCACGGAACGCCTGCCCAAGTGCATGGACCTGATCACTTCCGGGGACGTAGGCAGGGCGGTGGAGCGTTACTTCGAGGGCGGCTCGATCAAATACTTGGAGCCGGAGTCGGCGCGCGCCTACCGAGAATTCCTTGACCGCGAGTCGCCGCAGGGCCGCGCGTTCGCGCCTTCGCCAATCCTGACCAAAGCCAATGCGAAGCAGATGGCGGAACATTTCCTGAAAGACATTCCACCGTATCCAACCGGTTACGAGGGGCGCGGAGTGGTGATCGTGGGCGGCGGCTCGTTGTTTTTCACCTGCGCGTGGGTATGCATCAAAATGCTGAGACGGGCGGGCTGCCAGTTGCCCGTGGAACTGTGGCATCTTGGGCCGGACGAACTAGATGACCGAATGAAGGAACTCGTCGCCCCACCCGGCGTGCGGTGCGTGGATGCGTTCGAGGTGCGCAAGAAGCATCCCGCACGAGTGCTCAAGGGATGGGAACTCAAGCCCTACGCCATCCTTCACAGCCGGTTCAAAGAAGTGCTCTATCTCGATGCGGACAATGTGCCGGTGCGCGACCCCGAATATCTTTTCGCCTCTCGTGAGTTTCAAGAAACTGGTGCGCTGTTCTGGCCCGACGTCGGAGATCACAAGCCGAATCCGTAAAGGGGTCGGTCCCGCTTATTGAAAGTTGCTGCTGCTTTCCTCATGGTTGGGAGCGGTTGTGGTGCCATAGCCGGTTGGTCACATTGCCCGTGCTGCCCATCGCCAGATGCTCGGCGATCCATTTGAGTGTGACTGTCGTTTCCTGCCGCACTCGCAAGGCCATCAGCACCTTCTCCACGTCGCCCTTGGCCCGTTCACGCAGTTCGGCTTCGGTCCAGCCACGGCGTGTCATTTCTTCGGCAAGGATCCGCTCCGCCTTTTGCTCCGCGCTCTCCACGCGCAGTTCCCCGACGTGTTGTTCGCGGAGCCGTCCTTGCGCCGACGCCAGCAGTTCCTCCCGGAACTGCTCGTTGCCCAGACACCAGCCGCGCCGGATTTTCTTCCAGTCTCCGTCCGGTTCCTCCGCGCGCCGACTTTCCATCCGCTGTTGAAACTCGCGCCGGCCCGCCTCGGTGTCCGCCGGAACGCCATGCTCGCCGAGCAGGCGATCCACCCGCAGCCATGAAGGACGTTTGGTCGGCTCTTTCAGGTATTCGGGATAGCTGCTCCAGCGGAACGTCGTCAGCGGCTGTTCGGGTGCCAGCAACTTCGCCCGCACCGGGTTCAGATGCACGTAATCGCACACTGTGCGCAGGTAGCCGTTGCCGCTGCCGTCCACCACGAGCGATTTGTAGCGCCCGCTGAACAGGTGGCCAAAGAGTTTGTGCCGCCGGTTGAACCGCGCGGTGTAGGTGCCCAGAAACCATTTCATCCCGGCCACGAGGTTGGCCTGGGGCGTCTCGATGACGAGGTGGAAATGATTTTGCATCAGGCAGTATGCGTGAACCTGCCACTGCGTCTTGGCGCACGCTTCGCCCAAGGTGGCGAGGAAACGCTGATGGTCGCGGTCATCCTTGAAGATCGGCTCGCGGCGGTCACCACGGTTCATCACGTGGTAGATCGCGCCGGGATATTCGATGCGCAACGGCCGGGGCATGGGCGAGAACTACGCCCAGCCGGCTTGGTTGTCAACCGCTGGCAAATTACAAGGACTGACCCCTTGGTGACCCTGTTTGAGAAATGATCCCCGGCCAGGGCGGTGCGTCGCACGGCTGCGAAGGAAGTTTCAAGACTGGCGCGGTCATTCTCACGGCCGCGAGCGCAAGATTCGCCGCCATGAAGTTCAATTGCGCCGCCCGAGTTGTCGCTATCACGGCCGCGAGGGTGAGATACGCGGCCACGAGCGTCAGTCGCACGGTTGCAAGGGGGAATTATCCGGCTGCGGCGGTCAGTTGCGCCGCGCGTGGTGACGGATTCATTGTCCGCAAGCCGCTTGGCCGTGCGCGCCAATTCGGTGCGCCTCCAATCGGTCCGCCAGCAGTCCAGTCTGCTCACCTCCTTCATTTTTCTGTTCATCGGCGGTTACTTCGTGCTGGCGTTCGGGATTTTTTACAAGGGGCTGAAGTTCATCGGGCAGTTTCCGGGGCTCGGCGAATTGCTGACGGAGCGGCTGCTCTACCTGCTCTTCGCGTTCCTGTTCGGGATGCTGCTGTTGAGCAATCTCGTGATCGGTTACACCAACCTCTTCCGCAATCGCGAGACGGCCTTCCTCTGGTCGCTGCCCGTGCCGGCGCGCGTGATCTTCCAGTGGAAGTTCATCGAGACGGCGCTGCTCGCGTCGTGGGGCTTCGTGTTCCTCGCGTCGCCGCTGCTGCTGGCCTACGGGCTGACGCGCGGTGCGGCGTGGCATTTCTACGTGCTGATGCCGGCGTCGGTCGCGGTGTTCATCGTGCTGCCGAGCGTGGCCGGAACGTGGCTGGCGCTGACGCTCGCGCGGTTCATAGACCGGAAAATTTTCCAGGTGCTGACCGTGGGCACGCTGCTGGTCGCGCTGGTGGCGGCGGCGTGGTGGTTCCGCCCGCAGCCGGTGAGCGACGAGTTGGCGGAGACGCGGATGCTCGCGGTGATCGACCAGTTGCTCGACAAGACGAGCTTCGCGCAGTTCGCGCTGCTGCCGAGCTACTGGCTCTCGACGGCGGTGCGGCAGTGGTCCGAGGGCGCGCTCGGCGCGGCGGGATTTTTCCTGCTGGTGCTGTTGAGCAACTCGCTGCTCTTCGGCTTCCTCTCGCTCACGCGGCTGGGCGGCGCGTTCTACGAGGCGGCCTCGATGGTGCAGAGCCGCGGGAGCGTCTTCGGCCGGTGGGAATGGTTCCGCAACCGGCGCGCGCGCGTGGGCGGCTTCGACTACGCCATTGGCCCGGCGGAAAAGTTTTTCAACCTCTGCTTCTGGCTCGCACCCGACGCGCGCGCGGTGCTGGCGAAGGACGTGCGCGTCTTCTGGCGCGACACGACGCAGTGGGGGCAGACGGCGATGCTGTTCGGGCTGCTCGGCGTGTATATCCTGAACCTGCGTCACTTCATGCAGCAGATGACCGCGCCGTTCTGGGTGCATCTCATCTCGTATCTGAACCTCGCCGCGTGCTCGCTGAACCTCGCGACGCTGACGACGCGTTTTGTTTATCCGCAATTCTCGCTGGAAGGCCGGCGGCTGTGGATCGTCGGGCTGGCGCCGCTGGGGCTGACGCGATTGCTGCGGCTGAAATTCTGGCTGGCAGGTTGCGCGACGCTCGTCATCACGCTGAGTCTGATCCTCACGTCGTGCCATTTGATCCAGTTGCCGTGGCCGCGCACGCTTTACTTCGCGGCGGCGGTCGCGGTGATGACGTTCACGCTCAACGCGATGGCGGCGGGCATCGGCGCGCTCTATCCAAATTTGCGCGAGGAGAACCCGGGCAAAATCGTGAGCGGCTTCGGCGGCACGCTGTGCCTCGTGTTGAGCTTTGTTTACATCCTCGCCGCCGTGCTGCTGCTGGCGCTCGGCTCGCCGTGGTGGCAGCCGGATCAGCACGTGTCGGACGGGATCGCGCGGCTGCTGGCGAAGCTGCTCGGCGAGCGGAGTGCGGGCGCGCTGTCGGTGTTGATGGCGCTGAAGGCGCTGAGCTGGCTGGCGTTCCTGGCGCTGTCGTATGCGCTCGGGTGGCTGCCGATGCGCTTCGGACTGCGGCGTGTGGCAAAGCTGGAGTTGTAAAAGAATCGTCCTCGTCCTCGTTCTCGTCGTCGTCCTCGAAAGCCGGCGGGGCAGATTCGAGGACGACGACGAGGACGAGGGCGGCGGGTGAAAAATTTCCGCGCGGCGATTTGCCCGTTGCACTTTGTCCGGCGCTTCCTACACTCGCGCCATGAATTCGGCGCTCGACAACACGGACTTTGTGGACACCGACTACCAAACCTCCCGCGGCGGCGCGCAACCACCCGCGCCCGCCGGCGCTGCCGCCTTCGCCACGCGCCCGCCGTCGCGCGACGAACTGGACTCGAAGGTGACTGAGGCGCACCAGAAGCTCGCCGACTTGCGCCAGCAGCAGGAGACGCTCGAACGCGAGCGCGCCACTCTGGAGGAGGCCCGCCGGCGCCAGAGCGAGTTCCACACCGGCCGCGAGGAACTTGTCACCGCGCTCAACCGCGGCATCGGCCTGATCGAGCAGACGGAGTTCAACGCGCGCCGTGACGCCGAGGCCGCCGCGAAGGAACTCACCGACCTGCGCGACCATCTCGCGAAGGTGCAGTCGCTCAACCAGGATTCGTGGACGCAGGAGAACTACAACGCCGAGCTCACGCGCGCGCTCACGACCCTCGAGAACGCGCGGATGGAATGGAACGGCGCGCGCCTGAAATTTCCCGCGCTCGACGGCGCGACAGTCGCCGCCGCCACGTCGAACGGCCCCGCGCCGGTGAAGGACGTCGCGTCATTGCTCGCGGCGGAAAATTTCGGCCAGCTCTGCCGCATCGGCTTCGCGCTGACGTGGCCGCTGCTGCTGGTCGGCTTCGCGATCACCGGGCTGCTCCTCTTCCGTCACTGAGCCGCGCTCATGTCGTTGTTCACGAAAAAGCGTGACCCGATCACCGAGCGCGAGCACGCGCTGCAGACGCAGATCGCCTCGTTGGAGATCGAGATCAAAAAGCTCAACCAGCGCACCGGCCAATCGCCGCGTCGTGCACCGGTAAACCGAACCGCCGCCGTCGCGTCCCGGCCCGAACCCGAACGTCGCGTTCCACAGCCGTCCACGACGGAGCCGGTGTTCGAGCCGGTGGCGAAACATAAAGTCCCGGCCCGAACCGAAGCCGAGGCGCCGGCACATTATAATGAGCAGGGCGTGCGCAAGTTCGACCTCGCCGGAGCGTTGCGCCGCGCGCAGGGAATCTTCCGCGGCGCGGACACGAGCAACCCGAAACTGGTGAGCTACCTCGCGGCCGGGAGCATTCAGGGCCTGAAGCCCCTGCGCTACGAGCGGCGGGTGGCCCGGAACCGTTTCATCCTCCTGTCCGTCGTGTTTTTCCTGTTGCTTTGGGGAATTCTGGCCGTCATTCTCCGCAGCCGTTAGCCCAAACCCAAACCGAACCCGGCCATGATCGCCATAACTCTGCTGCTGCACGCTGCCGCCTTCATTGCAGCCTTTATCTACACGCTCAACATCCCCGATGTGGCACCGCAACGTAAGCACCGCCGCCGGTGATTTTGTCGCCGCGTTTTCCGCGCGCGGACTTTGCGAACTTCATTTCCCCGGCGCGATGCCGGCGTTGAAAACTTTTCCCGCCGAATCTTCGCCGCCCTCCGAACTTCCCCGCTGGCTCCGCCTGACTTCCGCCGCGCTCGCAAATGTCCTGAACGGTTCTGCTCCGCGCGAACTTCCTCCGCTGGACCTCAACGCCGGCACCGCCTTTCAGAAAAATGTCTGGCGCGCGTTGCTGAGAATTCCCGCCGGTCGCGTCCGCACCTACGGCGAACTCGCCGGGGCACTCGGCAAATCCGGCGCGGCCCGGGCCGTCGGCACCGCGTGCGGCGCGAACCCCGTGCCCGTGCTCGTGCCGTGTCACCGCGTCGTCGCGGCTGGCGGCGGCCTCGGCGGCTTCACCGCGGGGCTCGCGTGGAAAATGAAATTGCTAAAGGCCGAAGGCGTGGTCGTCTGACGGCGCGTCCGACGGCTTTCGGTTAAGAGGAGAAGGAAATTGGCCGCGGTTGCCATTTCCAAAAAAAGCCCCACACTCTCGCGCACGAAATTTTTATGTTGAACGAAGAAGCCGTCAAAGCCGCGCTGCAAACCATCAAGTATCCCGGATACTCGCGCGACATCGTGTCGTTCGGGCTCGTGAAAATGATCGCGGTCAACCAGGGCGCCGTGGCCGTGAGTCTCCAACTCACCACGCCCGCGCCGGAAATCGCGGCGCAGATCAAGGCCGAGTGTGAACGCGCCTTGCGCGGCCTGCCCGGCGTCGAGCACGTCCACGTGGACGTGAAGGCCGGGGCCGCAGCGGCCCCGGGCGCCACGGGCGCCGCGCCGAAGCCGGGCGTGCCCGGCGTGAAGCGCATCGTGGCCATCGCCAGCGGCAAGGGCGGCGTCGGCAAGTCCACCGTGTCGGTGAATCTCGCGTGCGCGCTCGCGCGACTCGGGCACGAGGTCGGCCTGCTCGACTGCGACATTTACGGCCCGAGCATCCCGCTGATGATGGGCGTGAACCAGCGCCCGATGATTTCGCCGGAGGAAAAACTCGTGCCGCCAATGAACCACGGCGTGAAGCTGATGAGCATGGGCTTCCTGCTCAACGACGACCAACCCGTCATCTGGCGCGGCCCGATGATCGTGAAGACGATCCAACAATTCGTCAGCCACGTCGAATGGGGCGCGCTCGATTTCCTGCTCGTGGACCTGCCGCCCGGCACCGGCGACGCGCAACTCACCCTTTGCCAGACCGTGCCGCTGGACGGCGGCGTCATCGTCACCACGCCGCAGGAGGCCTCGCTCGGCATCGTGCGCAAGGGCGTGGCGATGTTTCAAAAGCTGAACGTGCCCATCCTCGGCCTCGTGGAGAACATGAGTTACTTCACCACGCCGAACGGCGAGCGGGTGGAAATTTTCGGCCACGGCGGCGGACGCGCCGAGGCCGCGCGGCAGAAGGCACCGTTCCTCGGCGAGATTCCGCTCTTCACCGAGATCCGCATCGGCGGGGACCAGGGCGTGCCCGTGACCGTGAGCGCGCCGGACAGCGCGCCCGCGCGCACGTTCACGGAAGTGGCCGCGGCGCTCGTGAAGCAGTTGGGCTGACGGTCAAGCCGGACCCAAGCCAAACAGAAAAGGCCTGGGAAAATTTCAGCGGGCCCATGCTGTTTGTCTTGGCTCTGGCTGGACGAAACGGCGTTCCGTGGCATCTTTTTGTCGGCAGAATTGAGAAACCCGCGCGGTGGACCGGCCACGCGGCCGAAAATTTCAATTTACGAGTCCGTGACGATTGTTACAGTCCGCGCAGTTCAAAAACCCGATGATCCTGATGAGCGCCCCACCCAGCACCGAATCCGGCGGCACCGACCTTCTGAAAAACTCCACGCTCTACCGCGAGTTCCAGGCGGAGCGGGAGGAGATTCTGAAGCACAAATGGATCGAGTCCGAAAAGGCCGGCTATGACATCGGCTTCGAGCGCGCGCTCACGGACTGGATTCTCAAGCACCGCTCGACCTGGCGCCGGACGCGCCAGCAGGGCAAGGCGTCCGGCCAGAACAACTGACCGCCGCCCCGTTCCTTTAAGCGCGGCCCCGCGAGGCCGGCAAGGACATGAAAGCGACCAACCAACTCATCGAAGAACCGGCCCCCCGCGGTCGCCGGTTCTTTTTTTATGCCTGACACCAGTCGAATCCTCGACCCCACCGGTCTCCAGCGCGCGCTCACGCGCATCGCGCACGAGATCGCCGAGCGCAACGAAGCCACGCACGAGCTGGTCCTCATCGGCATCCCCCGCGGGGGCGTCCACCTCGCGCGGCGGCTCGGCGCGGCGTTGCGGGAGATCGTCGGCCACGAGGTGCCGGTCGGCGCGCTCGACATCTCGATGCACCGCGACGATCTGAATCAGCAGTTCGCCCCGCACGTGCACGCGACGGAAATCCCCGGCGACATCAACGGCAAGACCGTGGTGCTCGTGGACGATGTGCTCTTCAGTGGGCGCACCACGCGCGCGGCGCTGGATGCGCTGCACGATTTCGGCCGGCCACGCTGCGTGCAGTTGGCGGTGCTGATTGACCGCGGCCATCGCGAACTGCCCGTGCGCGCCGATTTCGTCGGCAAGAATGTGCCGACCTCGAAAAAGGAGCGGGTGAACGTGAACCTCAAGGAGGAGGGCGGCGACGACCGCGTGACGCTGGAGAAAATTCCATGAGCTGGACGCGCCAACATTTTCTCGACATCGAATCCCTCAGCGCCGAGGAGATCATCACGGTGCTCGACACGGCCAAGGCCTTCAAACAGGTCGGCGAGCGCGCGATCAAGACCGTCCCCGCCCTGCGCGGCAAGACGGTCGTCAATCTGTTCGTCGAGCCGTCCACGCGCACACGCATCAGCTTCGAGCTGGCCGCGCAACGGCTCAGTGCCGACGTGATCAATTTTTCCGCCGACGCCTCGTCGCTCAAAAAAGGCGAGACCCTCAAGGACACCGCGCGTAACCTCGAGGCCCTCAACGCCGACATCATCGTCGTGCGCCACAGCGCGAGCGGCGCGCCGCATTTTCTCTCGCGCTTCCTCAAGTCGAGCGTGGTGAACGCCGGCGACGGCGCGCACGAGCATCCCACGCAGGCGTTGCTCGACACCTTCACCATCCGCGAGCGCCGCGGGGAAATTGCCGGCCTCAAGGTCACGATCCTCGGCGACATCCTCTACAGCCGCGTGGCGCGCTCGAACATCTGGGCGCTCACCAAGCTCGGTGCCAAGGTCACACTCTGCGGCCCGCCGACGCTCGTGCCGCGCGTCTTTGAACAACTCGGCTGTCGCGTGACCTACGACGTGGATTCCGCCATCGCCGACGCGGACATCATCAACCTCCTGCGCATCCAGCACGAGCGGCAGCGCAAGACGATGTTCCCCAGCCTCGGCGAATACACCTCGCTCTTCGGCCTCACGCGCGCGCGGTTGGCGAAGACCAAACCCGACGTGCTCATCATGCACCCCGGCCCGGTGAACCGCGGCGTGGAAATTGACAGTGACGTGGCCGACGGCGCGCGCTCGGTGATCCTCGAACAGGTGACCAACGGCCTCGCCGTGCGCATGGCCGTGCTGTTCCTCGTCAACCGCGGCAAGGAAGTGCCGGCGGGAAAAGCGGCGACGCTCACGGTCTGACGTGACATCTCGCGGCACGGGAATGCGGACGATTCACGGCATTTCGCTGAATGACTGCGCACGAATGGCCGTCATTTTTTTGTGATCCAAGCAACTGAAAACCAACTCCTGCTCCGCCGCCTCCCGCTTTTGGTTGCGATTGTGTTTCCGCTGTCGTTCGTGTCCATGGCTCAGGCCGCGCTGAAATCGTCACTGACCTACGAGCGCGACATCCGCCCGATCCTCAAGGCGAATTGTTTCCAGTGTCACGGCGAGGGGGAAAAGTTGAAGGGCGATCTTGATGTGCGGCTGCGGCATCTCATCGCGAAAGGCGGCGAGCACGGTGCTGCCATTGTCGCGGGCAAGCCGGAGAAAAGCCTGCTCTTCACCCAAGTCCGCGACGGCGAAATGCCCAAGGCCGACAAGAAACTCACCAAGGCCGAGATCGAAACCATCCGGCAATGGATCGCCAGCGGGGCGAAGACCGCGCGGCCCGAGCCGAAGGAACTCGGCAAGGAGCCTTACTTCACCGAGGACGAGCGGAGCTACTGGTTCTTCCAGCCGGTGAAGCGGCCCGAGGTGCCGAAGGTGCGGAACACAAAACTCGTCCGCACGCCGGTGGATGCCTTCCTTTTAAAGCAAATCGAAGCGCAGAAACTTTCCTTCGCACCCGAGGCTGACCGCCGCACCCTCATCCGCCGCGCAACCTTTGATCTCACCGGCCTGCCGCCCACGCCGGAGGAAGTCACGGCCTTCCTCGCCGATGAGTCGCCTCAGGCTTACGAGCAGCTCATTGACCGCCTGCTCGCCTCGCCGCGCTACGGCGAACACTGGGGCCGCCACTGGCTCGATGTCGCGGGCTACGCCGACTCCGACGGCTACAACGAGGCCGACACCGAGCGGAAGTATTCCTACAAGTTCCGCGACTATGTCATCCGCGCGTTCAACGACGACAAACCCTTCGACCAGTTCATACGCGAACAGCTTGCCGGCGATGAAATGGTGAAGCCGCCCTACAAAAATCTCCCGCCCGATTCCATCGAGAAGCTCGTCGCCACCGGCTTCCTCCGGATGGCGCCCGACGGCACCGCGTCCGGCGAAGTGGAGCAGAAGATTTCGCGCAACCACGTGGTTGCCGACACGCTCAAGATTGTTTCCACCTCGCTCATGGGCCTGACCGTCGGCTGCGCCGAGTGCCACGATCATCGTTACGATCCGATTCCGCAGGCGGATTACTACCGGCTCCGCGCGGTGTTCGAGCCAGCCTACGACTGGAAGAATTGGCGTGCGCCCGCCGCACGTTCCATTTCATTGATGACCGACACCGAGCGGGCGAAGGCCGCCGGGATCGAGAAGGAGGCCGCGAAGATTGACGCCGCGCGCACCAAGCGGCAGCAGGAGTTCATTGATGAAGTGCTGGAAAAGGAACTGGAGGAAAAGGACGCCGGCATCCGCGACGCGCTGCGCATCGCCTATCGCACCGAGACGAAGAAGCGCACACCCGAGCAGGTCAAGCTGCTCAAGGAGCATCCGACCATCGCCCAGCTCACCAGCGGCTCGCTCTACCTTTACGACCGCACCTACAAGACCAAGCACGCCGACGAACTCAAGAAGCTCACCGAGGAGGCCGCGAAGATTCGCGAGAAAAAGCCCGCCGAGGATTTCGTCAATGCGCTCACCGAAGTGCCGGGAAAAATCCCGGAGACTTTCCTGTTTCACCGCGGCGACCCCGACCAGCCGAAGCAAAAACTCGAACCCGCCGAACTCACCATCCTCGCCTCGTGGCGTCCGACGAAAATTTCCGCAACGAACGCCGTGCTCCCGACCACCGGCCGTCGCCTCACCTTCGCGCAGCACCTCACGGACGGCGCTCATCCGCTCACCGCGCGCGTGTTGGTGAATCGCGTTTGGCTCAATCACTTCGGCCGCGGCATCGTCGCGTCGCCGGGCGATTTCGGATTCCTCGGCCAGCGCCCGACGCATCCCGAGTTGCTCGACTGGCTCGCGAGCGAGTTTGTCTCGCAGGGCTGGAGCATGAAGAAATTGCACAAGCTCCTGATGACTTCGGCCGCCTACCGCCAGTCCTCCGTGCGCGACCCGAAAAAGGACCGGCTCGATCCCGACAATCGCCTTTACGCGCGTATGACGCCCCGCCGCCTCGAAGCCGAGACCGTGCGCGACGCCATTCTCGCTGTCAGCGGCAAGTTGAATGACAAAATGTTCGGCCCGCCGGTGCCCGTGATGGAGGACGAAGTCGGCCAGGTCATCATCGGCAAGGAGAACAAGGACGGCGAAGGCAAGGTCGCCGCAAAGATTGACTTAAAGGGCGATGAGTTCCGCCGCAGCATCTACGTTCAAGTCCGCCGCAGCCGTCCGCTCGGGATGCTCGAGGCCTTCGACGCGCCGGTGATGGAGCCGAACTGCGAGGCGCGCAACGCCTCCACCGTCGCCCCGCAGTCGTTGATGCTGATGAACAACACGACCGTCGTGGAGTATGCCGGCCATTTCGCGGAGTGCATCACGAAGGACGCCGGCCAGGACGCCGCCGCACAAGTGAAGCGCGCATGGTGGCTCTGTTTCGCCCGTGAGCCGGGCAAGACTGAACTGGAAAAAGGGGTGACCTTCCTCAATGGCCAGACGGATTTTTTCCGCGACCAAATTGCCAGCGCGAAAACCAAACCGAAAGAAACCGCCGAGCAACAGGCGCTCGCAAATTTCTGCCACGCGCTCCTGAGCGCGAACGAGTTCCTCTATGTGGACTGAAGAATTATTGCCCGCGGATAGAACGGATAACACGGATGAAAAAATGATTTCATCCGGTCCGTCCGTTCTATCCGCGGGCAGAAACACATGAACACCGCCTCCACCAAAATAGGTTCGCGCCGCCACTTCCTCGCGTCAAATGCTCTCGGCCTCGGCTCGGTCGCGCTCGCGTGGCTGCTCAATGAGGAAGGCCTGCTCGCCGAGCCGTCGCGGCCCGAGCTCGCGCCGAAAAGTTTCGACCTCAAGCCCAAGGCCCCGAATCACGAGCCGCGCGCGAAGGCGATGATCTCAATGTTCATGCAGGGCGGGCCGAGCCACATGGATTTGCTCGACCCCAAACCGCTGCTGGAGAAATACGACGGCCAGAAATTTCCCGGCGAGGTGAAATACGACAACGCCGCGCAGGCCAGCCCCAAGGTGCTCGCCAGCCCGTGGAAGTTTCGCAAGCACGGCCAGTGCGGCATGGACATCTCGGAGCTGCTGCCGCACCTCGCCGGCATCGCCGACGACATCACGCTCATCCGCTCGATGCACACGGGCGTGAACAACCACGGCCAGTCCATCTCCGCGCTCAACACCGGCCGCAGCACGAGCGGCCGCCCGACGCTCGGGAGCTGGCTCACCTACGGCCTCGGCTCCGAGACGCAGAATCTTCCCGCCTACGTCGCGATGACCGACCCGAAGGGCGTGCCCGTGCTCGGCGTGGAGAACTGGTCGAACGGCTGGCTGCCCTCGCTCTACCAGGGCACCGTCATCCGCCCGCGCGAGCCACGCATTTTGAATCTCGACCCGCCGGATAATCTCCGCGGCGAGGCGCAGGAAAAATACCTCGGCTTCCTCCGCGAATTGAACGCCGAGCATCTCAAAGCCCACCCCGGCGAACTCGATCTCGACGCCCGCATCGCCAGCTACGAACTCGCCGCGCGGATGCAGACCGCCGCGAAGGAGGCGCTCGACCTCAGCAAGGAAAGCGCTGCGACGAAAAAGCTCTACGGAATTGACGACCCGGCCACGACGGAGTTCGGCTCGCGCTGCCTGATCGCGCGGCGGCTCGTCGAGCGCGGCGTGCGCTTCGTCTCGGTTTACACGCGCAATCAGTTTTGGGACCACCACGGCAGCATCCGCTCCGCGCTGCCGGCCTCGTGCAAATACATCGATCAACCCGCCGCCGCGCTCGTCACCGACCTCAAGGCGCGCGGACTGCTCGACACGACCGTCGTGCACTGGGGCGGCGAGATGGGGCGCTTGCCGGTGATTCAAAACGACGCCGGCAAGGAAAAAGTCGGCCGCGATCACAACACCTATGGCTTCAGCTCCTGGGTCGCCGGTGGTGGCTTCAAGGCCGGCTGCATTTACGGCGCGACCGACGAATGGGGCCACAAGGCCGTCGAGAACGTCGTGAACCACTACGATTACCACGCCACGCTCCTTCACCTCTTCGGCCTCGACGCGAAGAAGCTCGCGTTCAAACGCAACGGCGCCGACCAGGTGCTCGTGGAAAATTCCGAGGCGCGCATCGTGAGGGAAATCCTGCGCGCGTAGTCGCGTAGCGGTCGAGGTAACAAGACTCTGACTTACTTCCGGCCAAATAGAGTCTCGTCACCTCGACTGCTACGGAATGACGAATGCAAACCGCCGCGGCCTGAATCATTATGCAACTCATCAAGAATCCACTCGCCTTCGCGGTCCTCGCCTTGTTCACCATAGGAACCGTTGCCCACGCCGCCGCGACCGACTCCTCCGCCCCCACGCGCCAAATTCAGGAGCTGCTCGCGCGCCCGCTCATTGACAAAAATCTTCCGTGGAACGAGGCGCAGAAGTTTTGCGACGCGCGCGTGCCGCGGATGCCGGAGGTGAAATCCGCCGCCGAATGGGACCGGCTCGCGAACCAGATGCGCCGTGACGTGCTCGACCATGTCGTGTTCCGCGACGCGACCTCGAAGCAGTGGCGCGACGCGAAGCCGCAGTTCGTCTGGCTCGAGACGCTGCCCGGCGGGCCGGGCTATCGCATCCACAAGCTGCGCTACGAGGCGCTGCCCGGCCTGTGGATTCCCGCGTTGCTTTACGAGCCGGACAATCTAAACGGCAAGGTGCCGGTATATCTCGCGGTCAACGGCCACGACGCCAACGGCAAAGGCTCGGCCTACAAACAAATCCGCTGCATCAATCTCGCCAAGCGCGGCGTGCTCGCGCTTAACGTCGAGTGGCTCGGCATGGGCCAGCTCCGCTCGCCGGGCTCGATTTTTATCAGCTCGCTCGATACGCGCGTGAAGCTCTGCAATCCCGTCGCGGGCTACTCCAGCTTCCGCACGCGCGCGTTTTTCCCGAGCGACCTCGGCGATTCGGAGCAGACGCCGAACGACCTCGGGAAGTTCGCCGACTACGCGCAGCTCACGGCGATGATGGCCGGCCGCGCGGCGCTGCTGACGTTCAACGCGAAGGACAACTGCTGCTTCGCCGCCGATCACGCGCTCGAACCGCTCATGCGCGCGGCGGGGCCGATGTTCGATCTGCGCGGCGAGGCGGGCCGGCTGCGCGCGCACATCAACTACGATCCCGGCACGCACAATTACGAGCGCGACAATCGCGAGGCGTTCTACCGTTTCGTGGGCGACATATTTTTCCCCGGCGGAAAATGGGACGCGAAGGAAATCCCGTGCGAGTTGGAGGTGCAGACGAACGCCGCCGTGGTGAACGTGGAACTGCCCGCGGGCAATCTCGATCTGAACCAACTCGCGCGCGCCGCGATGCGCGACCTGCCGCGCGACCCGAAGTTTGCGGAGCGCAGCCCGTCCGCCGCGCGCGCGAAGCTGCGCGACCTCGTGCATTTCCACGACTACGGCGTTGCGGCGAAGCGGCTCGGGCTGGACCACATCGCTGATCGCGTGACGTGGTTCTGGCAGTTGCGCCTCGGGAAAGCGTGGACGGTGCCGGTCATCGAGTTCACGCGCGGCACGCCGAAGGGCACGACCATTGTCCTCGCCGACGCCGGCCGCACGAATCTCACGGCGGACGTCGAGCGGCTGCTCGCCGCCGGCCAGCGCGTGCTCGCGGTGGACGTGCTGATGTTCGGCGAGTCGCGAATCGTGCAGCGCGACTACCTTTACGCGCTGCTCATCGCGGGGGTGGGCGAACGTCCGCTGGGCGTGCAGTCGAGCCAGCTCGCGGCCATCGCGCGATGGGCGACGAAGGAATTCAAGGGCGGTCCGGTGTCGCTCGTGGCCTCCGGCCCGCGCACGAGCTTCATCGCGCTCGTGACGGCGGCGCTCGAAGCGCAGGCGCGCGGCGGTCTGGAAACGCGCGACGCGATGGCGAGCCTGAAGGAGTTGATCGAAAACAACGTCGGCGTGGATGCGCGGCCAGAACAGTTCTGCTTCGGGCTGCTGGAGTCCTTCGATGTGCCGCAGTTGCAAACGCTGGCCGGAGCAGTGCCCGCTAAACACGCGAAAGACGCGAAAGGGAAATGAAACCGCTGTCCGTTTTCGCGTCCTTGGCGTGATTGGCGGGCTCCAGGTTCGGGTCAGAATTGTCGCGACCTGTCCGGTGACGCGACGTCTGCCCTACTTCTTCACGCCGTATTCGTTGAGGCGGCGCTCGCTCCGGCCGGTGGCGAAGCCGAGCTGCTCCATCGCCTCGCCGATGAGGTAGAGCGAGCCGGTGATCAGCAGGAAGGACTCGCCCACCGTTTGCGTAAGCGCGTCGGCCAGCGAGGTGCACTCGTAAATTTCCGCACTTGGATTTTCACGACGGAAGGCGGCGGCCATTTCCGCCGGCGGCAGCGCGCGCTGGCCGGCCAGGGGCACGACGAAAATTTTCCCCGCCACCGGCGCGAGCGTCCGCGCGATCGCCGGCCAGTCCTTGTCGGCTAACACACCGGTGATGAGCGCGGGTTTTTGCTTCGGAAAATGTTTTTCCAGCGCGGCGCGGAGGGACTGCGCGCCGGCGGGATTGTGCGCGCCATCGAGCAGCACGGTGCGTCCGTGCGCGATGCGCTCAAATTGCAGCCGGCCCGCCCAGCGCGTCCCGATCAGGCCCTCCTCGACCGTGGCGCGCGCGACGGGAATCGCGGTCTGGAGCGCGTCCACCGTGGCGAGGGCGAGCGCGGCGTTCATCATCTGATGCTCGCCGAGCAACGGCAACGGAACGGAGCGGGCAAGCTCGGTGGGGGCGTCGCCGTCATAGACGAGCGTGACGGGTGAGCCGAGTGAGCGCGCGCGATCCTCGATGACTTGGAGCGGCTCGGGATTTTTTTCGGCGATGATAACGGGCACGCCGGGCTTGATGATGCCGGCCTTTTCGCCGGCGATCTTGGTGAGCGTTTCGCCAAGCCATTGCGTGTGGTCGAGCGCGATGTTGGTGATGACGCTCGCGAGCGGCGTGACGATGTTCGTCGCGTCGAGCCGGCCGCCGAGACCCGTTTCCCAAATCACCACGTCGCACTTTTGCTCCGCGAAATGGCGCAGCGCCATCACGGTCACGACCTCGAAGAACGTCGGGAACGTCTCGGCGGGAAAGCCCTCGACCAGCGGCGCGAGTTCGGTGACGAGCCGCGCGACCTCGTGCTCGGTGACGAGGCGGCGATTGACCTGGATACGCTCGCAGAACGAAACGAGATGTGGCGAGGTGTAGAGGCCGACCTTCAAGCCGGCGTGGCGGTAGATGCTTTCGAGGAAGGCGCAGGTGGAGCCTTTGCCATTCGTGCCGGCGACGTGGATGAAGCGGAGTTTTTTCTGCGGGTCGCCCACGAGCGCGGCAAGTTGCGTGGCGGTCTCCAAGCCCGGCCTCATGCCGAACTGCTGGAGGCGGAAAAGAAAATCAACGGCGTCGGGATAATTCATCGTGCCGAGGGCGGCTCCGCAGCCGGGCCGGTTCAAATCGGCTTCTGGTGCATGTGCTGATGCACGGCGGCGATGAAGCCGCGGAAGAGCGGATGCGGGGCGTTGGGCTTGCTCTGAAACTCGGGATGAAACTGGCTCGCGATGTAGAACGGATGGTCCTTGAGCTCGATCACCTCGACGAGTTTGCCGTCGGGAGAGGTGCCGCTGAAGGCGAAGCCCGAGTGCTCGAACTTCTCGCGGTAGGCGTTGTTGAACTCGTAACGGTGCCGGTGCCGCTCGTGAATCACGAACGAGCCGTAGAGCTGTGCGGCCTTCGAGCCGTGCGCGAGCTGGCAGGGCTGCGCGCCCAGGCGCATCGTGCCGCCGAGCTTGATCACCTTGCGCTGGTCGTCCAGGAGCGCGATCACCGGATGCGGCGTCTTCACGTCGAACTCCGTCGAGTGCGCGCGGTCGAGCTTGAGCACGTGGCGCGCGAACTCGATCGTCGCGATCTGCATCCCGAGGCAGAGGCCGAGGTAGGGCACCTTGTTTTCGCGCGCGTATTGCGCCGCCATGATCTTGCCCTCGATGCCGCGCTCGCCGAAACCGCCGGGCACGAGAATGCCGCCGAGACCCTTCAGCACTTTCTCCGCGCCCTGCCGCTCGATGTCCTCGGCGTCAATTTTTTCAATCTGCACCCCGCAGTCGAGCGCGATGCCGCCGTGAATGATCGCCTCGTAAACGGATTTGTAGGCGTCCTGCAGCTCGATGTATTTGCCGACGACGCCGATGCGGACGCGGTGCGCGGGGGCGATGAG
>JACQFS010000087.1 GCA_016199935.1 Verrucomicrobiota bacterium | reverse complement strand
GTCCACGCGGTCGGCGTAGTGCGAGAGCGCAACCTGGAGTTCGTGGAGCGAGGCAACAGCCTGCTCGTGGATCGCGGTGAGACTCGCGGCAGAGGCGTCCACGCGCTGCAACTCGTGCAACTGCCGACCGACCGCGCCCGCCTGCGTGAGCAACGAGTTCTCGTCCTCGCTCAGCACGCCGAGGGCGGTCTGGCAAAGCTGAAGCAACTTCGCTGCGTTGCTGGCTCGCGCGTGCTCGGCCTCGACGAGTTCGTCCTCGCCCGGCTGGAGTTTGGCGCCGGCGATTTCATTCACCTGAAAACGGAGAAGGTCGAGCTGCTGCGCGTAGGTCAGCTCGTCCACGATGAGCGCGGCCTTCTCCGCTTCAAGCGCGGCGCGGCGGCGGACGAGTTCGGCAAATTTTTCGCGCTGCGGCAGCAGGCCGCCGAAGGCATCGAGAATCGCGAGCTGCTTCGCGGCGTGCAGGAGCGACTGATGATCGTGCGGGCCGTGCATGTCCACGAGCCCCTCGCCGAGTTGTGCCAACGTGGCGAGCGTGGTGGGCGAGCCGTTGATGAACTGGCGGTTGGTTCCCGCGGCGGTGAAGGTGCGCTTGAGCACGAGCTGGTTTTCCTCGCACGGTTCGAGACCGTTCTCTTCGAGAAAATTTTTCAGCGGCGCGCGCAGTTTCGCCACATCGAACACCGCCTCGACCGAACAACCGTCGCAGCCGGCGCGGATGAGCGTGCGGTCGGCGCGTTCGCCGAGGACGAGGTTGAGCGCGCCGATGATGATGGACTTGCCCGCGCCGGTCTCGCCGGAGATGGCGATGAAGCCGGGTTCGAGCTCCAGCGTGAGGTCGCTGACGAGGGCGAGGTTTTTGATGCGCAGCGTGGCGAGCATTGCGATTTCGTTGGCGGCGAATTTGCCGGCTCTGCTAGCTTGCCGCAAAAGAATTCTGCTGCGCGCCGGTTGGCCGCGGCTGACGCTGATGTCCTTCACACTTTTATTTCTCGGCTCGGGCACGTCGCAGGGCGTGCCGATGATTGGAGAGGAATACCCGCCCGCGTTCCTGGCGAACCCCAAGAACCACCGCACGCGCCCGTCCGTTTACGTCGCCACGCCGCAGGTGAAGCTCGTGGTGGACACCACCCCGGAGTTCCGCCTCCAGTGCCTGCGCGAGAAAATCAACTGGCTCGACGCCGTGCTCTTCACGCACGCGCACGCGGACCACATCATGGGTCTGGACGACTGCCGCCGCTTCTGCACGCTGCGCGGTCACACCCCGCTGCCGATCTACGCGGACGCGGAGACGATGGCGCATCTCAAGCGCGTGTTCCTCTACGCGTTCCACGACGGACCGTGGCCGAAGGGTTATTTCATGCCCGAGCAACGGCTCATCGCCGGCGAGTTTGCGATCGGCGATTTGAAAGTGACCCCCTTCGCGCTGCCGCACGGGCGCATCAAGTCGCTCGGTTTTCTTTTCACGCAGGGCGGGAAAAAACGGCTGGCGTATTTGAGCGATTGCCAGGAGGTGCCCGTCGAAGTGTGCGACGCCGTGCGCGGCGTGGAGGTTTGCGTGCTCGACGCGCTGCGTTATGCTCCGCACCCGACGCACATGTGCCTCGATGAGGCGCTCACGACGGCCCGGCGCATCGACGCGAACACGACGTATTTCACCCATCTCACTCATGATTATGACCACGACATCGCGCAGGCCGAGCTGCCGCCGGGCGTCCACTTCGCGTGGGACGGCCTGCGCGTCACGCTCGACTGAGTTCGCTCCGGGCAGTCGGAAGGTTTTGTTTTTAACGCAAAGGCGCAAAGGCGCAAAGGCGCTGAGGGGGCAGGCGCGGCTCGCTCTGCTGCTGCTGCTGCTCGCGCTCACAATTTTCTTTTTCGCCGGCGAAAAAATTTCCGCGGCGAACGAGGGCGACTCCGTGGTCGTCGTGTTCAACTCCGCGATGCCCGAATCGCGCGCGGTGGCGGATCATTACGCGCGGCTGCGCAACGTTCCCGCCGCGCAGGTCCTCGGCTTCAAGCTCGCGACCACCGAGACGATCAGCCGGCAGGAGTTTCGCGAGACGCTCGAAGGCCCGCTGCGGCGCGAGTTGGAGCGGCAGGGTTGGATGAAGTTCGGGGACTTCACGGTCGCGCCCGGCACCAACCGGATCAGCGGCACGTTTCGCATGGCGAAGGAATCGAAGTTGCGCTACGCGGTGCTCTGTTACGGCGTGCCGTTGAAGATCGCGGGCGACCCGGGAGTCGTCGAGAACGTCCCGACGAATATGCCACCCGCCTACCGCCGCAACGAAGCCTCCGTCGAAGCCGACCTCGCGTTGCTCCCGCGCGATCCCGCGTCACACCTGCTTACCGGCCCGGTGCCCAGCCCCTACTACAAGCTCACCAACGCCGCTGTGATGCATCCGACCAACGGCCTGCTCCTCGTCGCGCGGCTCGACGGCCCGACGCCCGAGATCGCCAAGGGCCTCGTGGACAAGGCGCTCATCGCCGAGCGCGACGGCCTGTGGGGCCGCGCATATTTCGACACGCGCAACATCACCGCGACGAACGACAATTACAAAATCGGCGACGACTGGATTCGCAACGCCGCCGCCATCGTCCGCCATGTCGGCTACGAGACGGTGATTGATGACAAGCCCGAGGTGTTCGGTCCGGATTTTCCGTTGAGCCACGTGGCGATTTACGAGGGCTGGTATGACCACCACGCGAGCGGGCCGTTTGCGAAGGCGAAGGTCGAGTTCATGCCCGGCGCGTTCGCGTATCATCTGCATTCGTTCAGCGCGAGCACGCTGCGCAGCACCACCGAGCGCTGGGCCGGGCCGCTCCTCGCGCGCGGCGCGACCTGCACGATGGGCAGCGTGGACGAGCCGTATCTGATGGGCACGCCCGACATTGCCGTCTTCACCGCGAACTGGATTCTCCGCGGCATGACCTTCGGCGAGGCGGCGTTCACGGCGCAGGCGCTGCTGTCGTGGCAGACCACCGTCATCGGCGACCCGCTCTACCGGCCCTTCGGCCAGGCCGCCGACAAACTCCACGCGCGTCTGGAGAAGGAAAACAACCCGCTCG
This sequence comes from Verrucomicrobiota bacterium, assembly GCA_016199935.1. Lineage (GTDB taxonomy): Bacteria > Verrucomicrobiota > Verrucomicrobiia > Limisphaerales > JACQFS01 > JACQFS01. Next base: position 38,192 of record JACQFS010000087.1, on the reverse strand, counting down.
TCGAGTGGTCCATGCTCCGCGCGGTGAACCAGAACATCGGCATGGGTGATCCGCCGGCGAAATATTTCACCTACCTCGAACGCCACCCGGCGGCGCACCGCAGCGCCGTGCTTCAGGAAAAACTTGGCGACCTCTACTTCGCGGGCGGCAAGCTCATTGACGCCTGCGACACCTGGGTCGGCGCGCTCCAACTCGCCACTTCCACGCCGCAGCGCGCGCGCCTCATCCTCACCGCGACCAAGACGCTTCCGCTCATCGGCCGCGACGCGAAGGCGTGGGAACTCTACCAACTTCTGCTCAAGGAAAATCCCGACTGGCAAGGCAAGCTGGCGCTCGACGAAAAAATGCTCCCCCTCGCCCAGCGCCTCGGCAAGACCGACGACGCGAAACGCCTGCTGGAGGAAATCACCCGCCTCACGCCGCCGCCGGCGCCCGCGACCAACGTGCCGCCCGCCGCGAAGCCCAAGCCATGAGCGAAATTTCACCCATCCCGTCCGCACCGAGACCGCCACGACGGAAGCGTTACGCGGGCCAGAACCCGCGCCGCTTCGAGGAGAAATACAAGGAACACAACCCGGAGAAATACGCGGACGACGTGGCGAAGGTCATCGCCAGCGGCAAGACGCCCGCCGGCACGCACCGGCCCATCATGGTCGCGGAAATTCTCGCCGCCCTCGCGCCCAAGCCCGGCGAGGTGGCGGTGGATTGCACGCTCGGCTACGGCGGGCACGCCGCCGAGTTACTGCGCGCGCTCGCGCCCGGCGGCCGGCTCATCGGCCTCGACGCAGACCCGATTGAGCTGCCCAAGACCGAGGCGCGGCTGCGGGAGCTGGGCTTCGGCCCGGAAGTTTTTCAGATGCGCCGGACAAACTTCGCCGGGCTCCAGCAAGTTCTCACGGCCGAAGAACTCGCGGGCGTTGACCTCGTGCTGGCCGACCTCGGGCTCTCCTCGATGCAGATGGATAATCCGGCGCGCGGTTTTACTTACAAGTTTGGCGGCCCGCTCGATTTGCGGATGAACCCGGAGCGCGGGCAGCCCGCGGCCGCGCTGCTCGCGAAACTCGGCGAGGAGAAGTTGCGCGAACTGCTCGTGGAAAATTCCGACGAGCCCCACGCCGCGCTCCTCGCGCACGCCATCGCGGAGTCCAAATCGCGTCGGCCGATTCCGACGACCACGGAGTTGGCGGCGATCATCCGCGTTGCGTTGAAAACCTTGCCGAAACAGGTCCGCGAGCAGGAGGGCGACGCGCCGGTGCGCCGTGTGTTCCAGGCGCTGCGCATCGCGGTGAACGACGAGTTCGGCGTGCTCGACGCGCTGCTCCGAAACCTCCCCGTGTGCCTGAATGCCGGCGGGCGCGTGGCGATCCTCACGTTTCATTCCGGCGAGGACCGGCGCGTGAAGAAGGCGTTTCAAGCCGGCCGGCTCGGCGGAATTTACTCCGTGATCTCCGAGGAAGTGACGCGCGCGAGCGCCGAGGAACTCCACGCGAACCCGCGGGCCTCGAGCGCGAAGTTGCGCTGGGCCGTGAAGGCGTAATGAGCGGTTAAGACAGAGACGCGGTGGTGACCGGCGCGCTCCGTTCAGCGGAAAAGATTTTTCGCGCGCGCGAAGAAACTCTTGCTCACCGGGTTCACGTTCTCGTCGCACGACGCGCCGAACTCGGCGAGCTTCGCCTTTTGCTCCGCGTTCAGATGCGTCGGCACCTCGACGGTGGCGTGGACGATCAGGTCGCCGGTGCCGTGGCCCTGGACATTTTTCACGCCCTTGGCCTTGAGGCGGAACCGCGCACCGCCCTGCGTGCCGGCTGGAATCTCGATCCGCGCGGGACCGGCCATCGTCGGGACTTCGATCTCGGCGCCGAGCGCGGCCTGCACAAAGGAAATGGGCACCTCGCAATGGAGATCGTCACCCTCGCGCTCGAAAATCTCGTGCTCCTTTACGTGCAGCACGACGTGGAGGTCGCCGGGTGAGCCGCCGCGCACGCCGCCCTCGCCGTTGCCGGCCGAGCGGAGGCGGATGCCGTTGTCCACGCCGGGGGGGATTTTGATTTTGATTTTCGACGCGCGTTCCTTGCGGCCGGCGCCCTTGCATTCCTTGCACGGCTTCTCGATCACGCGCCCGCCGCCTTCGCAACGCGGACAAGTCTGCTGGATGCTGAAGATGCCGCGCGACATCACCACGCGTCCGCGTCCGCCGCACGTCTGGCACAGCTTGGTGCCGGAGCCGTGTTCCGCGCCGGTGCCGTGGCATTTTTCGCAGCCGTCGAGTTTGGAAACGGAAACCTCCTTCTCGCAACCGAGCACGGCCTCGTCGAAAGCGATCTCCAAGTCGTAGCGCAAATCCGCTCCGCGCTCGGGACCGGTCGGGTCCTGCCGGCCGCCGCCGAACAGTTCATCGAAAATGCTCCCGCCGCCCCCGCCACCTCCTCCACCGAAGACTTCGCGAAATACCTCGAACGGGTCGTGAAAGCCGCCGCCGCTGCTGAAGCCGCCGCTGCGCGCGCGGGCGCGGGGATCGAACGCGCCGTGGCCGTATTGGTCGTAGGCGGCACGCTTCTGCGGATCGCTCAACGCCTCGTAGGCCTCGCTGAGTTCCTTGAATTTTTCCTCGGCGTGCTTGTCGCCCGGGTTTTTGTCCGGGTGAAACTTCACGGCCAGCTTGCGGTAGGCCTTCTTGAGGTCGTCGTCGGTCGAGGTGCGTCCGACGCCGAGGACTTCGTAGTAATCGCGCTTGGCCATCGCGGGCGGGTTGAGAGTTGAGAGTTGAGCCGAAGTTTAGGCCGCCGGCTTTTTGGCGACGACGACCGACGCGGGGCGCAGCAAGCGCTCGCGCAGGCGGTAGCCCTTGCGGAGCTGCTGCACCACCTGGCCTTCGGGCGCGTCGGCGGTTTCCAGTTGCGACACGGCTTCGTGCAGCGACGGGTCGAAAGTTTTTCCCTGCGCGTCCACTTCCTCGATGCCGAACTCACCGAGCACGGCCTTGAGTTGCGACTGGATCATCGCCACACCGGCCTTGAGCGAGTCGGGGGCCGCGCCGGCCGCGTTGGCGGCGAGCATGGCCATCTCGAAATTGTCGGCGAGCGGGAGCAGCCGAGTCACGACACGCTCGACGCCGAGACGCACAGCCTCGTCGCGTTCGCGGGCGGCGCGCTTTTTGAAATTCTCAAAATCCGCGGCGAGGCGGAGGTGGCGGTCGCGGTGCTCGTCAGCCTTGGCGGCCTGCGCCTGCAGCTCCGTGATTTCCTCCGGCGTGAGCGGTTCGGTGGCGCACGGCGCGGCTTCGGCGGGGGCGGCGGATTGGTTTTCAGTTTCGTTGCTCATGTTTCCGGCAAAATCCCCGTGGTGCGGGGAGCGGGAAATTACACAACGCAACGGCGAAGCTCAAAGCTCAAAGTTCAAAGGTTAAGGGAAGCACCAATGACAAAGCTCCAGGGGCCGGCGGCCGATTGGAGCTTTCGTTTTGAAGTTTGGAACTTCTTTTGACTTTTGAGTCTTGAGCTCTCGCGCTACGCCACGCGCCAGGCGGCGGGGCCGTAGGAGAAGTGGCCGCGCAGCGCCAGGATTTTGTCCACGGCGGTGTTGAGATCGGCGACGATGAAGTCGTGATGGCCCTTGCCGTTCCACGGGGACTTGAGGAGGAGGGAAGTGCAGCCGGCGTTTTGGGCGGCCTGCGCGTCCTGCCATTTGTCACTCACCACGAAGCTGTGTTCGAGGCTCAGGTGATGCTTGAACGCCGCCTCGGTGAGCAGGCCCGCCTCGGGTTTGCGGCACGTGCAGTGATCCATCTCGTCATGCGCGCAGAGGAAGAGATCATCCACCGGCAACTTGCGGCGGAGAATGGTGTGCATGAGGTCCAGTTCGCGACGGGGCAGGTAGCCGCGCGAGACGCCGGGCTGGTTCGTGACGACGAGGAGGAGGAAGCCGGCATCCTTGAGCCGTTGGAGCGCCGCGGCCGCGCCGGGAGCGATCTTAAACTCGTCGAAGGACCGCGGCACGATCTGCTGGCCGCGCACGACTTCGACCTCGTTCAACACGCCGTCCCGCTCGAAGAAGATGGCTTCTTTCATGCCCTCAACGGAGCAGGGGCGTTGCCAGACTGGGTTCACGACGCAAACTCGTGGCGATGCGGGGGAAAATCAAGCGGTGCGATGCCGGTGAGGCGCGGTCGGGCGGTGTGCGCGGCGACGCCAGTTCCGATTCAAGGCGCGGCTGTCCCAAATGCGGAGCGGCACCGGCCGCGGCGTGGACTACTCGACCAGTTCCTTCTGCGCGGGGACGCGGGTTTCCATTTCGCGGACGACCAGCAGGGCGCGGCCGACGGCGTTGTTCTGCGTCTGACCCGGAAAGGATTCCATCGCGAGTTGCACGGCGGCCACCACGTCGCCGTTGCGATCGTGGAGCGGCATGGTCACCAGGGCGATCTTGCCGTCCTTGTAGTAGAAGACCGAGCCGTCCTGGAGGCAGCGCTTCTGTTCGTCGGCGGCGGGCTTGCCGATGTCGGCGGGATTGCTCGCGGCGACGACGTGCGCGGCCGTGTTGGTGCTGGTGGTGGAAATGATCTTGAGGCCCTTGAGGCGATCGTGGTGCTGGAGGGTGTCGCGGACGAGAAACTCGGCGAGCTTCTCGCGCTGCGTGAACGAAACCCGCGCGCCCGTGAAGTAGCTGACGGAGTCGGCCTTCGTGAAAAACCCGACACGGCCGACGGAGAACGAGGTGTCGGTGATCGCCGGCATGATCTCCCGGCCGTCGAGGAAGAACTGCATCTGGTTGCCCTTGCACGTGACGGCAATCTCGTGCCACACGCCCCGGGCGATGGGCAGCTCGGGGCCGACGGGCGCGGTGCGTTCGCCGCCGACCACTTTGTAGAAACGGAAGTTGCCGTTGAGCGTGTTGATGCGGATGGCGTAATAATTTTTTTCGTCCTGCAGCCGGAACACCAGCCCGCCCATCTGCTCGACGGTGCCGCTCACGACCTTCACCTTGGCGGTAAACGTGAAGTCGCCGAAGCTCTCGCTGTCCGCGATGAGCAGCGGATAATGTTCCGACGTCGGGTCGCTCGCGAGTTGCGCGAGCACGCGCTGCTGCGAGGTCGGGGGCGCGTTGCCGGTGACGGAGGGAAACGCAGTCGGCGCCTCGTCGAGCGCGACTTCCCAGCGGCCCGGCTTGCCGACGCCGGTCAACGCGCTGCGGAAACCGACCGGCGTTTTGCCGTCGTCGCCGGGCTTGATCTCGATCACGCGCTCGCGCTCCGCCGCGCCGCACGCGTAACCGAAACAGATCAGCAGGACCGGAAGGATTCGTGACATCACGGGCGACGCTAGCGATTCACGGACAATGGACAAGCTCCGCATGGCTCAGGCGAAAACGATTTCGTTCGTCGCGGCCGCTTCGTCCCAACCGCGCGTCGGCTCGGCGGTGACGGAGCTGATGTCCTTGATGGAGATCTGCCGGCCGCGCGTCTTCGCGCCCTTCACCTCGATCTTCGCCGGGTTGCACGTCTGCTGGTTGATCTTCTGGTGCGGCGCGGGCTTGTAGCGCACGTAGAGAACTTTCGGCGTGTCGGCCGAGAAGAAGAGAATGCGCGATTTGTCCGGGATGCAGAGGTAGGCCTTGTTCAAAATCGTCCCGCCGAACTTGAAGCGCTTCAGGTAGCTCGCCTTGCGATCTGTGTAGGCGCACGTGAACACGCGCTCCCGATCCGGCAGGCCGGCGTAGAACAGCTCCGGCCCGACGAAGAGTTTCTCTGGGAGCTCGCTGACCTTGTAGGTGCCGTCCTTGAACACCAGCAGCACCTTGTCGAACTTCGTGCACTCCAGTTTGAACTCCTCGCCGTTGACCTTGTAGCCCACGTAGCCGCTCTCGCGGTCATACGCGACCTTGAACGACTTGAAGGCGACTTCCTTCACGTCAATCTCCTCGTGCCGCGAGGACTTGGTCGTGAGGCGCGGATACTGCGGGCCGTATTTTTCGAGCAGTGCTTCGAGATGTCCGATGGCAAACTTCACGACGTTCTTCAAATGCTTCTGCGTCTCGGCCAGTTCCGCCTTGGTCTTCTCCATCTCCTCGCGGTGCTGGTTGATGTCGAAGAGCGAAATGCGGCGGATGCGGACTTGCAGCAGGCGCTCGACATCCGCGTCCACCAAGTCGCGGAGCAACTGCCGCTTGAACGGCTTGAAACCTTCGTGCACCGCGGCCATCACGGCCTCGTTGGTCTTGCACTTCTCGATGAGCTTGTAGATGCGCTCCTCGATGAAGATGCGCTCCAGCGTGCGGTAATGGAGTTCGTCCTCGAGCTTCTTCTGCTTCAACTCCAGTTCCTGCTTCAGCAGCCGCACCAGTTGATCGGTGTTCTCGCGCAACACCTCGCTCACGGTCAGCTCCACCGGCCGGTTGTCCTTGATGACCGTGATGCGGCTCGCGATGGTGACTTCGCAGTTCGTGAAGGCAAAGAGCGCGTCAATGAGCTGCTGCGCGCTGACGCCGCTGGGCGCCTTGATTTCGATCTCCACTTCCTCGGAGGTGAAATCGTCAATGGATTTGACCTTGAGCTTGCCCTTGGCGACCGCGTCCTCGATGGACGTGGTGAGTGATTCGGTGGTCGTGCCCGGCGGCAGTTCCTTGATGACCACGGTGGACTCGTCCTTCTCCTTGATCTTCGCGCGGACCTTCACTCCGCCCTTGCCGTCCTGGTAATCACGCGCGTCCATCTGGCCGCCGGTCGGGAAATCCGGCAGGCACTTGAAGGGTTGTTTCTTGAGGATGGCGATCTGCGCTTCGAGCAGCTCGGGGAAATTGTGCGGCAGAATCTTGCACGACAGACCGACCGCGATGCCCTCGGTGCCGAGCATCAGCGTGAGCGGAAGTTTGCACGGCAGCAGCACCGGCTCCCGGTTGCGTCCGTCGTAGCTCGCGACGAACTGCGTGATCTCGTCGTTGAACAGTTCCTCCCGCGCGAGCGCCGTGAGCCGGCACTCGATGTAGCGCGGCGCGGCGGACGGGTCGCCGGTGAAGATGTTGCCGAAGTTGCCCTGTCCCTCGATGAGGTAACGCTTGTTCGCCAGCACCACGAGCGCATCGCCGATCGAGGCGTCGCCGTGCGGGTGATACTTCATGCAGTCGCCGACCACATTGGCCACCTTGATGAAGCGGCCGTCGTCGTTCTTGTGGAGCGTCCAGAGGATGCGGCGCTGCACTGGCTTGAGTCCGTCTTCGAGATTCGGAATCGCGCGGTCGCGGATGACGTAGGAGGCGTATTCGAGAAAGCTCTTGTCCACGCGGCGATGCAGCGGCAACTCGATGTTGGCCGGCGCGAACGGCCGGTGCGCGATGCCCGTCGTCTCCTCGGCAATGATGTGGTCGTGACCGTTCCCGTTGCCGTTCTTGGTGGGCTTGGACTTCGCGGGTTTGGCCTCGGCGGCTTTTTTGGCGGCGTCATCCATCGGCAGTTCGGGCTGTGCGGAGTCGGTCTTTCGCTTTGCGGCGCTCATGTTGCACGACGGGTGTAGCCAACGCGGTGAACGGAGGCAAGGAGCCTGTTCACTCCGCGCGCGGATTTCTTTTCCCGAATTTTTGCTTGAATCAATGCCCGCCGAAGTTGCCAATTGTTTTCACACAAAAGCCCGTTCGCGTTTCACCCATCATCACATCCATCCTATGGTCAAAATTCCCGTCCTCCGCTGGGGCCAGCCTTACGAGAGCCTCGATCACGACAAGGTCGTCAACTTCGTCACCGGCGAGACGCTCGCCCACGTCGGCCAGGCCAATCCCGGCCTCATGGCCAAGGACATGAAGAAGGCGCCGCGCGCGCGCGAGGCGTTGCGCGAGATTCCCATCCGCCAGCTCGTCGAGATGATGAAGAAGGCCGCGGACCTTTATCGCGACGCCACGCTGCCGATGGGCGATGGCGTGCAGACGCCCGATGATTTCGCGCGCCAGCAATCCGCCTCCACCGGTCTGCCCGAGCATATGTGCAAGTTCAACATGTCGAAGAACCACTTCGTCCTGTCGAACATGGACCGCATCCTCGATTGCCTCACGCGCGGATTGCCGCTGGACATCCTCACGCGCGGTTACGGCGACGAAGGCCGCGGCGTAGTGGTGAGTTATCAGGCCCAGTCACCGGTCTTGGGATTGGTGCTGCCGTCGAACTCTCCCGGCGTCCACACGTTGTGGCTCCCGGTGATTCCGATGCAGATCGGCCTCGTGCTCAAGCCCGGCCCGCAGGAACCGTGGACGCCCTACCGCATGGCCGCGGCGTTCTTCGAGGCCGGCGTGCCGCGCGAGGCGATCAGTGTTTATCCCGGCGGCGCGGAAATGGGCGCGGAGGTCGTGGCGCGTGTCCAGCGCGTGAAAATTTTCGGCAGCACGGAAACGGTGAAGCGCTATCACGGCAATCCCGCCGTGCAGGTTCACGGGCCGGGCTTCAGCAAGATCATCCTCGGCGATGACTGTGTGGACGACTGGCCCAAGTATCTCGACCTGATGGTGGACAGTGTTTACCTCAACAGCGGTCGCGGTTGCATCAACTGCTCCGGCGTGTGGGCCTCGCGTCACACGAAGGAAATCGCCGCCGCGCTTGCCGAGCGGCTCGGCCCGATGGATGTGAAACCGCCCGAGGATCCGGCCGCCGTGCTCGCCGCCTTCACCGTGCCCGGACAGGCCCAGGGCGTGAACGCCTCGATCCTCGACAAGATGAAGGAGGACGGTGTGACCGACATGACCGCGAAGTTCGGCCCGCGGTTGGTCGAGAAGGAACGCTGCGCCTACCTGCGTCCGTGGGTGATTCATGCGAATTCGCCCGAGCGCAAGATTGCACAGACGGAATACATGTTCCCCTACGTGACCGTGGTGGAATGTCCGCAGGCGCAGATGCTCGAGAAGATCGGCCAGACGCTCGTGTGCAGCGCCATCACGAACGACAAGGATTGGAGCAAGCAACTCATGGAGGCGACCCACATTGACCGCCTGAACCTCGGGCCCATCCCGACCATCAAGCTGGACTGGCTCCAGCCGCACGAGGGAAACATCGTGGACTTCCTGTTCCGCGCCCGGGCGTTCCAGACCACGCCGGAGAAGTTGAAAGCCTGAGCCGCGCCGAAAAAAGTAGCAGCCGACGTGAGGAGGCTCTGACTGAGTGTTTGTGTGGGCGACTGTTAATGGCGACTCCCTCGAAATTGGTGGCCCCACGGGCGTCCTCACCCCTCACCCTCAATCCCTCTCCCCGTTGAGGGGAGAGGGAGGTCGCGTTCGGGCATCCGATGATCACGGCGATCAACGGATGCGACGCGCGGCCGGAGGTTCTCCCTCTCCCCTCAACGGGGAGAGGGCCGGGGTGAGGGGTGAGAATGTTCGATGCGCTTGCGAAATCCGACGCGGGTGACAGGTCGCGACGGCATCGTGACCGAAAGCAGTTAGAGCCTCCTCACGTCGGCTGCTACCCAGCTTCAACCCGCCCCCGCTCCCCACCTACTTCTTCACCTTGCCCTCGAGGCGCTTGATCGCGGCGATGACCTGCGGGTCGGGTTCACCCCCCGCCTTGGCGGCATTGGCCTTCTTGTAGTATTCGAACGCCTTGTCGAGCTGGCCCAATTGCTCGTTCGCGACGGCGAGGCCGAGCAGCGCGCCCTCGTCATAGGCGCTTGCCTTGATGACCTGGTCGAACTCCTCGATGGCCAGCTTCCAATCGCCGACCTGCAGGTAGCGCACGCCGACCTGCGAGTGCTTGTTGAAGCGCGAAGCGGACACCTTCACCGTGGTCTTGTTCGTGCCCTGGCCGACCTCGACGTTGGCGACGCTCGGGCTTTTGATCTCGGTGAAACTTGTCTCGCAACCGGCGGCGACGAGCAGGAGGACGCCCAGCGTCGGGGCGATAAATTTGGTGAGGCAAGGCTTCATGGTTTTGGTTTCGATCAACATCGGGCCCGATTAAGCCACAACGCGCGGTGAACGCAAGGGAAGTGAACACAGGGACGCGGTATGATTTCCAGACTGCGCCACGACTGAATCCCAACGCGCCGAGCTGGAGCTCCGCGCTCCGCTGCGCCTACTCCTCCACCGTCACCACGAGGTTGTCCATGATGTAGTCCTTCCGCTCGGGCGTGTTCTTGCCCATGTAGAAGGTGAGGATGTTCGCGGCGTCGGACTTGGGCGCGTATTCCTCCTGGCTCAGCTTCATTTCCTTGCCGATGAATTGCTTGAACTCCTTGTGGGAAATTTCGCCGAGGCCCTTGAAGCGCGTGATCTCGCAGCTCTTGCCCAGCTTCACCGCCGCGGCGTCGCGTTCGGCCTCGCTGTAGCAATAGATCGTCTCCTGCTTGTTGCGCACGCGGAAGAGAGGGGTTTCCAGCACGTAGAGGTGGCCGTCGTGCGCGAGCTGCTCGAAGAACTTGAAGAAGTAGGTGATCATCAGGTTGCGGATGTGCATCCCGTCCACGTCGGCGTCGGTCGCGAGGATGACCTTCTCGTAACGGAGCTTCTCGATGTTGTCCTCGATGTCGAGGGCGCACATGAGGTTGTAGAGCTCGTCGTTCTTGTAAACGATGTCGCGCTTGAGATCCCAGACGTTGAGCGGCTTGCCCTTGAGGGTGAAGACGGCCTGGGTGTTCACATCGCGGCAGCTCGTGATCGAGCCGGCGGCAGACTGGCCCTCGCAGATGAAAACCATCGAGCCCTTGCCCTTGTCCTTCGCCTTGTGGAAGTGGTTCTTGCAGTCCTTGAGCTGCGGAATGCGGAGCGTGACGGCCTTGGCGCGTTCGCGCGCGAGCTTCTTCACGTCCTGGAGTTCCTTGCGGAGCTGCTTGGTGTCCTCGACCTTCGCGAGGATTTGTTCGGCGACCTGCTTGTTGCGGTTGAAGAAATGGAGCAGCTCCTCGCGCACCTTGTTCACGAGGTCGGTGCGAATCTCGGTGTTGCCGAGTTTGTTCTTCGTCTGCGACTCGAAGACCGGGTCCTTGATGCGGATCGCGACCGCGCCGACCATGCACTCGCGCACGTCGTCGCCCTCGTAGCTCTTTTTGAAATGTTCGTTGACGGCCTTGAGCAAGCCCTCGCGGAAGGCGCTCAGGTGCGTGCCGCCGTCGGCGGTGTATTGGCCGTTGACGAAGGAGTAAAACGATTCGCCGTAGCGGCTGTTCGTGTGCGAGAAACAGAACTCCAGCGTCTTGCTCGAATAATGCAGCGGCGGGTAGATCGGCTCGGCGCCGTCGCCCGCGAGGTCTTCCATCACGAGGTCGTGCAGCCCGTGGCGCGAGACGAATTCCTGGCCGTTGAAGATGAGGCGCAGGCCGGTGTTGAGATAGCTGTAGTGCCGCAGGCGGCGCTCGACGAACTCCGGCTTGAAGTCCGTCTCCTTGAAGATGGTCGGGTCCGGCTCGAACGCGATGAACGTGCCGTTGGGCTCCTTGGTCTTGCCCTTGTCCTGTTTCTTGAGCTTCCCCTGCTTGAAGATGCCCTCGACGAATTCCCCGTCGCGGTGGCTGCGCACAACGAACTCCTTGGAGAGCGCATTGACCGCCTTGGTGCCCACGCCGTTGAGGCCGACGCTGAACTGGAACACCTCGTCGTTGTATTTCGCGCCGGTGTTGATTTGCGAAACGCACTCGATGACTTTGCCGAGCGGGATGCCCCGGCCGTAATCGCGCACGCAGACGTTCGTGCCCTCGATGCTGATCTCGACCTGCTTGCCGAAGCCCATGATGTATTCGTCAATCGCGTTGTCGATGACCTCCTTGAGCAGGATGTAGCAGCCATCGTCGTAATGCGCGCCGGTGCCGATGCGCCCGATATACATGCCGGTGCGCAGGCGGATGTGTTCGATGGAGGAGAGCGTCTTGACCTTGCTCTCGTCGTAATTGTGCTTCGCTTGTTTTTCTTCAGCCATGAATCTTGGCGGCGAGTAAACAACCTTCGTGCGCGAGTGCAAACAGCAAATGTTGCTCGGCGGAAAAATCTGGGGGGTGTTCGGCATCCGCGCCACCGCAATTCGTGGTGCCTGCGCGTGACCCCCTCTCCCCGGGCCTTCGTGCGGGCGAGAGGGAGCGACCCCGGGGGGTTGTGTCCGGCCACGCGCCGCCCTTCTTCGCTCACCAAACCGCTTGCCCCACCCGCGCGCCTTCGCTACAAACGCGCTCTCTTGGTCGCGGCCCGCCGCACCACGTGCGACGCGAAACTCCGAACGCAAAACTCGAAACCGAATTTATGCCCTACACCACCTGCACCGTCCCCGCCGGCGGCAAAATCACCATCGCCAACGGCAAACTCACCGTCCCCAACAATCCCATCGTGCCCTTCATCCGCGGCGACGGCACGGGGCCGGACATCTGGGCCTCGTCGGTGCGCGTGATGGATGCCGCCGTCGCCAAGGCCTACGGCGGCGCGCGCAAGATCGCCTGGATGGAAGTCTTCGCCGGCGAGACCGCCTTCAAGCAGTTCAACAACTGGCTGCCCGACGACACCGTCGAGGCCTTCCGCGAATTCCTCGTCGGCATCAAGGGCCCGCTCACCACGCCCATCGGCGGCGGCATCCGTTCGCTCAACGTCGCGCTGCGCCAGATGCTCGACCTCTACGTCTGTCTGCGCCCCGTCCAGTATTTCACCGGCGTCCCTTCGCCCGTGAAGCATCCCGAGAAGGTGGACATGACCATCTTCCGCGAGAACACCGAGGATATTTACGCCGGCATCGAATTCGCCGGCGGCACGCCCGAGGCGGCGAAGGTCCTCGCGTTCATCGAAAAGGAATTCCCGAAGGACTTCAAAAAAATCCGCTTCGGCACGCAGCAGGCGGGCATTGACTACATGAAACTCGCCGCGCCCGATCACTCGCCGAAGAGCGCGGAAGTTTGCGTCGGCATCGGCATCAAGCCCGTCTCCGCCATGGGCACCATCCGCCTGATGAAGGCCGCCGTGGACTACGCCCTCCGCTTCAAGCGCAAGAGCGTCACGATTGTCCACAAGGGCAACATCATGAAGTTCACCGAGGGTGCCTTCCGCGACTGGGCCTACAACGCCTCCGAGCGCATCTACGGCGACAAGGTTTACACCTGGTCCAAGTGGGAGCGCACCAAGAAGGAAAAGGGCGAGGACGCCGCGAACGCCGAGCAGAAGGCCGCGCTCGCCGGCGGCGCCGTCCTCATCAAGGACGCCATCGCCGACATCGTCCTCCAGCAGGTCCTCACGCGCCCGACCGACTTCGACGTGATCGCCACGCTCAACCTCAACGGCGACTACCTGAGCGACGCGCTCGCGGCGCAGGTGGGCGGCATCGGCATCGCGCCCGGCGGCAACATCAACTACGTGACCGGCCACGCCATCTTCGAGGCCACGCACGGCACCGCGCCCAAGTATGCGGGCAAGGACATGGTCAACCCCGGCTCCGTGGTCCTCTCCGGCGAAATGATGCTGCGCCACCTCGGCTGGGTGGAAGCCGCCGACCTCATCCTCAAGGGCCTCAACGGCGCCGTGGGCAGCAAGCGCGTGACCTACGATTTCGCGCGGCTCATGGAAGGCGCGACGGAGATCAAGTGCTCCGAGTTCGGCACGAACATGATCAGCCATATGTGAGCAAAGGTAGGAGCCGACGTGAGGAGGCTCTGACATTTTGGAAACGCAAAGGCGCGGAGTGAAATGCTCCGCGCCTGTTTTGCATTTCTCGGAATACGTCAGTGACGGGGCAGCGCGTTCGATTTCAGAAACGAGCCGGCGTTGGTTACTGCCACAGTGGTTGTCCTTTCGCGTCGAGCAGCACCGGCACAAGCAGCAACATGAATTCATCGCCGTTGCTCGCGTTCGTTGCCGCCGGGCGGATGAGCAGGCCGGATCCGCGGGGTAAGGCGGCCCGCAGGGCGAAGTCAAAATTGGTCCGCTCCGTCATGGTGGCGACTGGGCCGGGAAGGGGCACGGCGGCAATGTGGAGGCCGGCTACTGTATAGGTGACCAGTTGTCCGTGTGGCTCCGAATGGAGGCGGACTTGCAGGCCATCGTGAATTCGCGGCGCGTTGGTTGTTAATCCGATCCTCGCGCCGGAAAGATACTCACCCATGAACATTTCCGCCTGCATTCCCAGCGAGGTTTGCATCTGTGCTGAGTCGGTCCGCGTCGGCCTTACATCGGGCGGTTGGGCCTTGCGCCGCGTCGCGAAATCTTCCTGCGCCTGCCGGTTGAGCACCCACACGCGAGTGCCGTCGGCGTTCGTGAAAGCGGGCGTGACTGGCGTCAGTGCATCGAGCGACTGACGGCGGCCTGACAAGATTGCCGGTCCGTATCCCACCATGATCCGGTTGTTGTTTCCCAAGCCGAGCCATCCCTTCACGATGGCGGTCAGTTCGTCTGCCTTTGTGGACATCCACCCGGCCCTTGAGGCAAACACCTCGTCATAATTTCGCAGCCACACGACGGTGGGTGCGGGCCGGGTGCTCAAGAAACCCACGAGCGACAGCCCCGCCACGAGCGCGAGCACGAGCAGGATGAGGCGGCGCTTGGTCATGGCTGGCGGTGAGAACACCACGCCGGGCGTCTGGTGGCAAGCGGAGGGGCGTTGCGCACAATGTTACGGTCTGGCCGGCTTGGGCAGCGGTTTGAGCGGATGCAGATTTGCATCCACCCGCCGTGGGGCGACGAAGAAGAGAAACCTTTCCTCCCCGGCCGACCCGGTGGCCGGCGGACAGACCAGCAGCCCGCCGCCATCCGGCACGCGGGCGCTCAGGGCGATGGAAAAATTGCTCCGCGACCCCGGCGGGGCGACCCGGGGCGCCAGCCATCGGGAGCCGGTGAGCGTGGCGCCGACATGGAGCGTGATTTCATCGGTCTGCGGGTGGGCGATGAAGTGAAGCTTCAAAAACTCGTCGGGCGCGTTGAAGTAGCGTGAGCGGCTGGAGAGTTCTTCGAAGCCGTAGCGGCTTTCCACGACGACTGTTTCCGCTCCGGCTTTGGGATAGAGTATGTATTCGCTACGCGATCTCCGGGCGGATGTGGAGAGGTAGAAGTTGAACGGGTCCGGGCGCGGCGAGCGCTGCCGTTTGAATTCCGCGAACGCTTCCGGCGACAGCACCCACGCGCTGGCTCGCGCGCCGTTGGTGACCGGACTCGTCGCCTGCGCGAGCCATGCCAGCATGCTGGAGGAGGCCTCGCGCATGGACACGGCGACTTCCACATTTGGTCTCGTCCGGCGCAGCATGGGTGCCCAGCGGCTAATCTGCATTTCAATCCAGCCGGTCAGTTTGGAGAACCCGCCGGGGCGGTTGGTGAAACTTTGCTCCAGTGTGCCCAGCCACACGACGGTGGGCGCGGGGCGGGTGAGCAGAAAGCCCGCGAGTGCTACGCCGACGCACAGCGCGAGCACGAGCTGGATGAGTCGGCGCTTGGTCATGGCTGGCGGCGAGAACACCATGCCGGGCGTTCGGTGGCAAGCGGAGGGGCGACACTCTTGTCGCCCTCGTTCCTCATTCTGAAATTGGGATGACGACGGCGACAAGAGTGTCGCCGCTCCGGCGCAAATCACCGCCACGCTGCGCGCAACTCTTCCGGCGTGCGCCCCGCCCCTCGCAGCGCGCGAAGACTCAATGCGTCATGCCGCTTCGCCAGGCGCACTCCGTTTTCATCCCGCAACAGTTCGCAGTGGAAGAACACCGGCGGCATCCAGCCGAGCGCGCGGTGGAGCAGGAGTTGCCGCGCGGTGGAGAGCAGCAGGTCCGCGCCGCGCACGACTTCGGTGATGCCCATCGCCGCGTCGTCCACCGCGCACGCGAGTTGATACGCCGGAACATCGTCCTGCCGCCACACGACGAAATCGCCGAAATCCTTTCCCGCGATGAACCGTTGCGCGCCACAGTTTCCATCCACGAACGCGATCGTCTCGCCATCGGGAACGCGGAAACGCCATGCGAAACGGGTTGAGAGTTGAGAGTTGGGAGTTGAGGGAGATTTGTCCCGGCACGTTCCGGGATAGATTGGTTCGGCGTCGTCGTTCGCGTGCGGGGCGCGGGAGGCGGCTTGGATGTCCTTGCGCGAGCAGGTGCAGGGATAGATGAAACCGCCCGCGCGCAGTTTCTCCAGCGCGTCCAGATAGAACCTCATTCGCTCGCTCTGCGAATACGGCCCGAAGCCGCCGCCGCAATCCGGCCCCTCCTGCCACTCGAAACCGAACCACCTCAAGTCCTCGATCATCGCGTCCACGAACTCCATCTTGTAACGCGTGGAATCCAAATCCTCGTTGCGCAGCACGAGCGTGCCGCCGGCGGCGCGGCAGCGCTCCTGCGCCGTCCAGAAGGTGCGCGCGTGGCCGAGATGGAGCAGGCCGGTGGGCGAGGGCGCGAGGCGGCCGCGGTAGGGTGAGGCAGGGGGGAAAGGGGGAGAGGGGGCGGGGGAGGTGTTCATGCGCGCTGCATTTTAGTTCTCCTCCGCAACTTTTCTCCCTTTCTCCCCTGCCAACCATTCGGAAAATTTCGGCAGCCGAAACGACAGCAGCGCCTGCGCCTTCATGCAGTTGAACGACGTATCCGGCGGACGCGGCGCACCTTGGTAGTCGTGCCGCGAGCCGGGAATGAGGCGCGGGTTCAGTTCGGGATGCTTCTCGGCCACGAGTTCGCCAATGCGGAAACGCGAGAGCCGCTCGGCACCGGCGACGTGAAAAAGTCCGGTCGCATTTTTCGAAACCAGCTCCCACACGGCTCGCGCAGTGACCACCGCGGGAATGGGTGAACGATACTCATCGGCGAAAAGATTCAGCGGCCGGCCCGCGCGCAACGCGGCGGCCATCTCCTCGTTGAACGCGCTTGTGCCACTGGGGGAGGTGCCGTAGTTGAGCGAGGTGCGCACGACGAGGTGGCGCGGGTTGCGCAGGACGATCTGCTCGGCGGCTACCTTGGTCTCGGCGTAGATGCTCAGCGGTTTCACCGCGTCAGTCTCGACGTAGTTTCCCTTGCGTCCATCGAAGACGAGGTCGGTGCTGAAAAAGACGAAGGGAATTTCCGCCGCGAGTTCGGCCAGGCATTGCGTGGCCGCGACGTTCGCCTTGCGAGCGGCCTCGGGATTCGCCTGGCACGCCGGACTTTTGCTCATCGCCGCGCAATGGATGACGAGGGCAGGGGACTGCTCACGAAAGGCGCGCGTGACGGCGGCGAAGTCGGTGAGGTCAATTTCCGTGCGAGTGATGCCACATGCTTTCACGTCGAGCGCATGCCGCGCGGCGAGTAGGACGAGTTGGTTGCCGATGAGTCCGCCGGTGCCGGTGATCCACGCGAGACGTTCCATGGCGGCGAGTCGCGGCTCAGTCTAGCAGCCGTTTCGTCAGGCCGCCGTAAGCGTCAATGCGGCGGTCGCGCAGGAACGGCCAGTGCGTGCGGGTCACGTCCACCTTCGCGAGGTCAATTTTCTGAAGGAGAATCTCCTCCCGGTCCACGCTGGCCTTCTGGAGAATTTGTCCGCTCGTGTCGGCGACAAAACTCTGGCCCCAAAATTCCAAGCCATCCCCGCCGATGGGCCGCTCCAGGCCGATGCGGTTCGTGACGGCGACGTAGCAGCCGTTGGCCACGGCGTGGGCGCGCTGGATGGTCTCCCACGCGCCGTGCTGGTTGGCGCCATATTCCTTTTTCTCACTCGGATGCCAGCCGATGGCCGTGGGGTAGAAAAGAATCTCCGCGCCCTGCAACGCCGTGAGCCGCGCGGCCTCGGGATACCACTGGTCCCAGCAGATCAGCACGCCGAGCTTGCCGAATTGCGTCTGCCACGCGCGGAAACCCAGATCGCCCGGAGTGAAATAAAATTTCTCGTAGAAGAGCGGATCGTCCGGGATGTGCATCTTCCGGTAGGTGCCGAGGAGCGAACCGTCGGCATCGATGATCGCCGCGGTGTTATGGTAGAGGCCGGAGGCGCGCTTCTCGAAGAGTGAGGCAATGATGACCACCCCGCGCTTCTTCGCGAGTTTCTGAAACGCCGCGGTGCTCGGGCCGGGAATTTTCTCCGCGAGCTTGAAATTGTCGTGGTCCTCGTTCTGACAAAAGTATTGGGAGCGGAAAAGTTCCTGCGTGCAGATGATCTGCGCGCCCCGCTTGGCGGCCTGTTCGGCGAGCGCGAGGGTTTTCCTCAGGTTCGCCGCCGGATCGGCGGAGCAGGCGTGCTGGAGCAGGCCGAGCGTGACGGTTTTGGAACTGGCTTTGCGGGATTTCATCAGCGGAAAAAACTGGCGGACGGGCCGGGACCGAAACGCGCCGCGCCGCCCGGCCTCAGGGTTTCACGACCTTGACGGGCGTGCCGGTGTTGGTGCCCCGCGCGATCTGCACGGTGCCGCCGTCCTGGCTGTGGACGGCCTTGTGCCCGTTCTGCCCGAAAAGTTCGCGGATGAACCGGCCGACGGTCTCGTTGGTCGGGCCGTAGCCGGAATGGTAAATGTAGTGCTCCAGATCGTAGAGGAGCAGGTCCGCAGTCGCGTAACGATCCGCCACCTCGCGGGCGAGCGCGTGCTGGAGAATCTCGTCGAGCCGCTGGTCAATCCGTTTGTCGAGCTTGCGGAAATCGGGGATCGGCATCGTGAGAATGCGCTGGCGCGATTCCTCCGGTGTCTCGGCCTTGAAGACGTTGTAGCCCAGCAACAGGTGCGCGAGCACCACGCCGGTGGAGAAAATGTCCGAGCGCTTGTCGGTGATCTTGAAGTCCGCCTGCTCGGGGCTCATGTAGTCCGCCTTGCCGGCGACGACTTCGCCTTCGTTGTCGATCAGGAAGCCGCGCGCCTTGGCGATGCCGAAGTCGGTGAGCTTCACGTCGCCCTCGAAGGCGATGAGGATGTTTTTGAAGCTGACGTCGCGGTGCACGAGGCCGAACGGCTTGCCGTCGGCGCCGGTCTTGTTGTGCGCGTAGGCCAGGCCACGGGCGATGCGGCTGGCGATGAAGACGCCCAACTCGGTTGGCAGCACGCGGTTCTTGTCGCGGAGTTGCTGCGTGAACTGCTCAAGGTTCACGCCGCGGATGAGTTCCATCGCCATGAAGAACACGCCGCGCGATTCGCCGAGGTGGTAGGTCTGGACGATGTTCGTGTGGATGAGGTCGGCGACCAGTTTTGCCTCGCCGATGAAATTGTCGATGAACTGCTTCTGGTTGGAGTAAGTCTGGCGGATGACTTTGATCGCGATGCGTTTCACGAACTCGCGCGCGCCGTGTTGCTCGGCCTCGTAAACGATGCCCATGCCGCCCTCAAAAATCTTGCGGACGACTTCGTAACGGAAGCCAGACTCGATGGTGAACAGCGAAGCCATGCGGCGGATGTTGCGGGAGCTTGAACCCAAGTCAAGCCCCGCGCGACACGACCCGGGTGGCGCGAAGTCGTTTCCAACCCGATAAATACTGTGTTTTTTTGCTTGCGCGGGTTTTCACCGCGTTTTTAATGCGCGCAAGTCGCAAGACGAAATCCAAACCAAAAAAACAAAAACACAAACACACACTATGGCTAAAGCACTCTCCAAGTCGCAACTCGCCGGCGAAATCGCCACCAAGGCTGAACTGTCCAAGAAGCAGGCCGTCGAGATTCTCGAGCACCTCGCCTCGCTCGCCTACAAGCACGCGAAGAACACTTTCGTCCTTCCCGGTCTCGGCAAGCTCGTGCTTGTCAACCGCAAGGCCCGCATCGGCCGCAACCCCGCCACCGGCGAGCAGATCAACATCCCCGCCAAGCGCGTCGTGAAGTTCCGCGTCGCCAAGGCGGCCAAGGACGCGATCCTCGGCGGCTGATCGTCACGCCCTTTTCACAGCGCCCCGGCTTCGGCCGGGGCGCTTTTTTATTTTTGCAATGTCACGGGGCAGCGGTCAGTTGTCAGTGGTTCGCGGTCCGTCATCATCGGGTGTAGCTTCGCGCCGCGCCACTGACGACTGACCACGGACCACTGACTCGTAATGAAAATCGCCGTCATCGGCTGTGGCGCCCTCGGCTCCTTCTACGGCGGCAAACTTTGCCGCGACGGGCAGGAGACGCACTTCCTGCTGCGCTCCGACTTCGAGTGGGTCCGCCGTCACGGTGTGCAGGTGAAAAGTCCCGATGGCGACTTTCACTTCAACCCGCGTTGCGCGCGCACGCCGGAGGAAATCGGCGTGGCCGACCTCGTCCTTCTCGGCCTCAAGACGACGGCGAACGCGGAGTTCGGCAAACTCCTCCCGCCGCTCGTCGGCCCGCGCACCGCGGTGCTCACGTTGCAGAACGGCCTCGGCAACGAGGAGGCGCTCGCGAAAATTTTCCCGCTGGAGCAAATCCTCGGCGGCCTCTGTTTCGTCTGCCTCAACCGCGTCGCGCCCGGCGTCGTCCATCATCTCGCGCACGGCAAGATCGTGCTTGGCGAGTTTCGCCGCTGGCCCGAGCCGCGCACGCATGACCTCGCCACGATGTTCCGCCACGCGAGCATCCCGTGCGCCGTGAGCGAAAATCTGGAGCGCGCGCATTGGGAGAAACTCGTCTGGAACATTCCCTTCAATGGCCTCGGCGTCGCCGGCGCGGCGGGCCTCGAAGCCTTGCTCGACTCGCAATCCCCGATTGCCAACCGGCGATCGGTGATGCCCACCGACCAGTTGCTCGGCGACCCGCGCTGGTGCGCGCTGGTGCGCGAGGTGATGCTTGAAGTCATCGCCGCCGCGAATGCGAAAGGGTTGAAGATCGAGGAAAGCTACGCCGACCTTCAGATCGAGCGCACGCGCGTGATGGGCGCGTATCGCGCCTCGACGCTCGTGGATTTCGAGCGCGGCCAGGCGCTCGAACTGGAGAGCCTTTTTCTCGAACCGCTTCGTCAGGCGCGGGCGGCCGGCGTGGCGGCACCGCGACTGGCCGCCTTGGGTCGCGTGCTGTGCGCGCTGGACCCGGCGGGGCCCGGGCTTTCTTCTCCCGTGCGCAAATAGCAAATAGATTGAAACCTGATTCGCTCTGGGGCGTTATCACCTGTGAACATCGCGGGGCGGGCCAGCCAGCCATGCTCCGTTACAACCGTCACCAATCCTATGATCGTCGCTGACATCCTCATGTGGTTCCTCCTCGTCGTCGGGCTGCTGCTCGTCTTCATCAGCTACTGGCTCGCGTCGGTCGCGCTCTTTCCGCGCATGGCCGAGCGCGCGCGCGCCGCCTACGCGCAGCCCGTGCGCGCCGTGTTGCTGGGCGTCCTCATCGCCACGCCGCTGATCACGCTCGGCGTCGTCATCGGCGCGCGCAACAATCCCTTCTTCAAGGTCCTCGGCCTCACCATCGGCGCTGTGCCGGTGCTCCTCGGGCTCGTCGGCTCGGCGGGCCTGAGCTTGCGCATCGGCGCCGGCATGGCCTCGCCGGTGGATGATGCGCAACCGTGGCGGCGCGCGCTGCGCGGCGGCATCGTGCTCTCGCTGGGTTTTCTCCTGCCGTTCCTCGGGTGGTTCGGCGTCTTGCCGCTCACGCTCTTGAGCGGAGTCGGTGCCGCGGTGCGCGCAATGTGGAAAGGCCGCGCGCCCTCCGCGCCGCCGCCGCTCGCGGAAGTGGAATTGTCCGGTGCCCGGCAAACCGCCTGATGAACTCCTCCCGGCGAAAATTTCTCCAGACCGGCGCCACCACCGCCGCGCTCGCGGCCACGGCCGGCTGCGGCGTTGACTGGAGAAATCCCGTGCGCGGCTTCGTCGCGGCCGCCGGGTTCGACTCGCAGCCGTTCCAGCCGCCGACGGCGGAGGCGATTGATCCCGTGGCCCACGTTTTGAACCGCCTCTCCTTTGGCGCGCGGCCGGGCGACTACCAGCGCGTGCGCAAACTCGGTGCGACGCCGGAAGAAGCCGCGCGCGCCTACGTCGAGGAGCAATTGCAGCCGGAGAAACTGGATGACTCGTTGGCGGATCGGATCGTCCGCCGCTTCGATGCGCTCGATGAACCGGCGGCGGAGATGTTCGAATACAAGGAGCGCTTCCTCCTTAACCAGATGGTCAAGGCCGCGGTGCTGCGCGCCGTTTATTCCGAGCGCCAACTCTACGAGGTGATGGTCGGGTTCTGGACCGACCATTTCAACATTGACCCCGGCAAGGGCGACTGCCGCTGGCTCAAGGCTTCGGACGACCGCGCCGTCGTCCGCAAATTCGCGCTTGGCGACTGCGGCCTGAGCGAGCCCGTGACGATTCTCGATCGCCTCCAGACTTTCTGGGCCGGCGAATCGAGCGCGCCGAAGCCGGCGTTCAATTTTCCCGCAATGCTCCGCGCGTCGGCGCTCAGCCCCGCGATGCTCTGGTATCTCGACGGCCGCTCGAACCGCAAGGCGAACCCCGCCGAGAAGCCGAATGAAAATTACGCGCGCGAGCTGCTCGAACTCCACACGCTCGGCGTCCACGCCGGCTATCAGCAGAAGGACGTGATGGAAGTCGCGCGCTGCCTCACCGGTTGGACCGTGCGCGGCAAGCGGCAGTTCGGCAAGGCGATGGTCGAGTTCAACCAACGCCTCCACGACGACGGGCCCAAGACCGTCCTCGGCCAGACGATTCCCGCCGGCCTCGGCGCGGGCGACCTCGACCGCGTGCTGAACATCGTCGCGCTGCACCCGGCCACGGCCAAGCACATCGCCACCAAACTCTGCCGCCGCTTCATTTCCGACGAGCCTTCGGGCGCCGCCGTCGCGACGGTGGCCGATGAGTTCATCGCCAGCAGCGGCGACATCCGCGCGACGCTGCGCAAACTTTTTGCCACCGGGGATTTCCTCAACGCGCGCGGGAACAAGTTCAAGCGCCCGTTTCACTTCATCGTCTCCGCGTTGCGCGCCACCCGCGCGGGCACCGATGCCGACCAGCAACTCATCAGCTACCTCGAACGCATGGGCCACGTGCCGTTTCACTATCCCACGCCCGACGGCTATCCGGAGGAACCCGGGCCGTGGCTGGGCACGATGCTCTGGCGCTGGAATTTCGCGGTGAACCTCGGCGAAAATAAAATCAAGGGCACGCGCGTGGACCTCAAGTCGCTCACCGCGCACGCGGGCGGCGAGGAAAAGTTGATGGCGCATCTGCTCGGCCGCCGCGCGACGAAAGAGGAACGCGCCGCCTATCACGACTCCGGCGCCGGCCCTGCGCTGTGCCTCGCCTCACCGGCTTTTCAATGGTGCTGATATGGCCACGCCGCAAACTTTCATCACCGGCAACGGCGACCAGCGCAAAACGCTCGTGGTCGTCTTCATGCGCGGCGGCGCGGACGGCCTGAACCTCGTCGCGCCGCTCGAGGACGCCGGCTACTACAAGGCCCGCCCGCGCATCGCGCTCGGCAAGGACACGGCGCTGAAGCTCGACGGCTTCTTCGGACTCAACCCGCTGCTCAAGCCGCTCCATGAAATTTTCCACAGTGGCGAACTTGCGCTGGTCCACGCCGCCGGTTCCGAGGACGGCACGCGCTCGCATTTCGAGGCGCAGGATTTGATGGAGCACGGCGGCGTCGCCGGCGGCGGCTGGCTCGGCCGCTTCCTGCGCGCGCGGCCGGGCAACGTCAGCGGCCCGCTCTCGGCCGTCGTCTTCGGCCGCACGATGCCGGAGAGTTTGCGCGGCGCGCCCTCCGCGACGGTGATGCAGTCGTTCGACGACTTCCTGCTGGGTGGCCAGTCGCATTCACTGACGGCCTCGTTGGAGAAACTTTACGGCGCGGAAAAAAGTGCCGTGGGCCGGGCCGGACTCGACACGCTCGGCGCGCTGAAGGACATCGAGAACCTGCGCAACGCCTCCTATCATCCCGCCGCCGGCGCCGAGTATGGCCGCGATGAATTTTCCCGCGGCCTGCTCCAGCTCGCGCGGCTCATCAAGGCGCGCGTCGGCCTCGAGGCTGCCTCGGTTGACCTCAACGGCTGGGATTCGCACATCAATCAGGGCGCGCTGATGAACCCGATGATGACGCGCCTCGGCACCGGCCTGGCCGCGTTCCGCCGCGACCTGGGGAAGGAAATGGCGAACGTGACCGTGGTGGTGATGACCGAGTTCGGCCGCCGGCTCGCGGAGAACTCCGCCTTCGGCACCGACCACGGCCGCGGCGGCGTGATGTTCGTGATGGGCGGCGGCATCCAGGGCGGGCGCGTGCTGGGCAAGTGGCCCGGCTTGAAGGACGAAGTGCTCGAAGGCCCCGGCGATCTGCCCGTCACGACGAACTACCGAAACGTCCTCGCGGCGCTGCTGAAAAAACATTCGCCCGCCGCCGATCTCGCCCGCACCTTCCCGGCCTTCGAACTCGCGCCGCTGCCGCTCTTCGGCTGAGCGCTATTTCTTCTTCAGCGTCGAAAGATACTCGACCACGTCCACCAACTCCTGCGTCGTCATCAGCTTCGCGAGGCCGTCGGGCATGATCGAGAGTTTGCTCTGCGTGCGCTTGGCGATGTCGGGCTTGCCCACTTTCGTCGCGACGGCGCGCGCGTCCTTCAACGTCACGTCCGTCTCGGTCTCGCTCGTGATGAGGCCGTAAAGTTCGTCGCCATTCTTCAACTCGAGGCTCCACGCCTCGAAACCAAACGAGATGCCCGCGCTCGGTTCGAGGATAGACTGGTAGATCGCGTCGCGGCCGAGCTTCGTGCCGATCTCGGAAAGCGCGGGGCCGAAGTCCACGCCCTCGCCGTTGATCTGGTGGCACTTGATGCAACCCACCGTTTCGCGCCGAAAAATTTTCGCGCCGTTCGTCGCGTCACCCTTGAGCTTCATCAACTCGGCGATGGTTGGAGCGTTCGAAACAGTGCCGGAGGATTTGCTCGCAAAAACGCTCGCGGCCTCGTCGCGGATGGGCGACCAGCGCGCCTCCTTCAACGACGCGCCGGCCGTGTCGCGCAGCTCAGCGGACAGCTTGCCCGCCTTCGCGAGCGCGAGCAGTTCCTTCGCGCCGTCCTGAAGCTGCGCGAGCGCGCGCACGGATTGCTGGCGGAGCGCGGCGTCGCGCTTCGCGTCGTTCATCACGTCGAGCAGCAGCGGCGCGGCGCGGCGGTGGTTCGAGTTGCCGAGCGCCTCGATAGTCTTCGCCGCATCGGGGCCGGCCAGCGCGCCTTTCAGCAACGGCTCGCTCTTCGGCGCGAGCACGAGGCGGATGGCGGCCACGCCGAGTTCCTCCGCCGGATTTTTTTGCGCGAAGGCGAGCAGCGCCTCCTCCTGGCCCGTGATGGAAAATTTCTGCACGAGCCGCACGAACTCCGGCGTGCCGCGCGTGCCCGCGAGCACCTGGTCCAGCGCCTCCTTGAGCTTCGGATTCGCGGCGACCTGCTCCGGTTGCATCCGGCTCAGCGCCTCCGCCATGATTTTCAGCCGCGCCGTGTCGGGCACCTGCGCGAGCAGCGGCGCGGCGAGGAGAGAGATGAAGGCAAGGATGGCGCGAAGGTTCATGGAGGTTGCGAGGCGGCGCTTCTCAATCCGGTAGCAGTCGAGGTGACGAGACTCCAACTTCATTTCGATCAGATGGAGTCTCGTTACCTCGACTGCTACGCGTAATCACTTCGTCCCGCCCGTGAGCAGTTCGACGAGCGCGGCGTCCTTCTCGGGGCCGGTGTGGAAATCCAGCGCGCGCAGGTAGCGCGGCTTTTCTTTTTCCGTCGTGGACTTGTCGTTGATGATCTTCGCGAGCAACGCGGGCGTCTGCTTGCTGCGCGAGCGCCACACGATGTCGCGGCCGGCGGGCGTGTTCCAGTTGCCGCCGACGGCCGAGAGCCACGCGGCGAAGAACGCGTCGTCCTGCTGATCCGCGGCGATGCCGAGCGCCT
Source organism: Verrucomicrobiota bacterium (assembly GCA_016199935.1). GTDB lineage: Bacteria > Verrucomicrobiota > Verrucomicrobiia > Limisphaerales > JACQFS01 > JACQFS01. Next base: position 12,516 of record JACQFS010000087.1, on the reverse strand, counting down.
CGACATACCAGCGGTCCTTGCCGTCGTGCTGCTGCGCGAGCGCGGCCCAGAGCTTCGGGGCTTCGGAAGATTTGTTATGGCGCAGCGCGATGGCGCACTCGCGACGGACGGCGGCGGAGGAATCCTTCGCGAGTTGCTTCACGAGCGGGATCACGTCGAGCTTGAGCGAGCGCGCGATGCGCAGGCCGGTCACGCGGAGGTCCTCATCCTTGTCCTTCAACGCGGCCTCCACGTATTTCTTCTCGCCGCCCTTGATCCGCGCGAGCAACTGCAACGCGCGCGCGCGCATCCGCGGCTCGCTGCCGTTCCAAACCTTCAGCAGCTCCTTCTCCGCCGCGCCTTGCATCTCGTGCAGCTTCGTCCACGCGAGATACCGGCGCGCGAGGTTCGGCGATTGCAGCGCCTCGACGCAGCCCTTCGCAGAGTTCAAATCCAGCTTCGGCAGGGCGGGCTTGTTGCCCTTCGGCGCAACGCGATAGACGCGGCCGGTCATGTTGCCGAGTTCGCGGTCGGCCATGTTGTGGCCGCCCACGCCGGCGTCGTTCCAGTCGGCGATGTAGAGCGAGCCATCGGGCGCGACGCACACGTCCGACGGGCGATACCACGTGTCGCTGCTCGTCAGCACGTCCACGATCTCGGCGGAGTAACCCACACCGTCGCGCTTGACCGGATACGCGCGCACCACGCGCGGGCCGGCGTCGCAATGAATCACCTGGCCTTGGAAAATTTTCGGCAGCAGCTTGCCTTCGTAAACGAGGATGCCTGTCGGCGAGCCTGCGCCGGTCTGCAACAGATTCGGCACCACGCCGGGGTCGTTGAGATGCCAGTGGCGGCGCGGAATTTCCTCCTCGATGCCGGTGCGGTCGGCCTTCCACGCGGCGCCCGTCATCTCGTCCTTGTAGCCGTAGTTGCCGAACTCCATCACGTAATTGATGCGCACGCCTTTGTTGCCGTCGTCGTCGTTGTCGGACTGCCAGAGCGTGCCGAAAGAATCCACGGCCACCTCGTAGTTGTTGCGGAAATTCCAGCCGAGCGTCTCGACCTCGGAGCCGTCGAGATTGCAGCGGAAAACCATCCCGTCGCGGTAAGGCTTGCCGGCGTCGCTGACTTCGTTGCCCGCGAGGTCAATGACGGGCTCGCTGTTCGCCTTGATATCCTCGGCGGAAATTTCCCCGTGCAACGGAATGTCCTTCAACTTGCCCGTCGGACGACGCAGGTGCCGGCCGGCGTTACCGAAATTGAAATAGAGTTTTCCGTCCGGCCCGAACGTGAACGTGTGGATCGCGTGATCATGTTGATGGCCCTCGATGCCGGTGAACAGCAACTCGCGCTTGTCCGCGACGCCGGTGCCTTTCGTGTCGGTGAGCAGGAAAACATTCGGCGCACACGAGACGATCGCCTTGTTGCCCAAAACGCAAATGCCGAGCGCGGTGTTGATGCTCGGGTCTTGATAGAAGGTCGTGGACTTGTCCGCGACGCCGTCGCAATTCGTGTCTTCGAGGATCACGACGCGGTCGCCCTCGGGACGGAGCGTGGACCATTTGCGGTAGTTCGCGCCCTCGGTGATCCACACGCGGCCGTGCGCATCCACGTCCATGTCGGCGGGATTCACGAGCATCGGCTCGCTGGCGAAGAGCGTGGCTTCGAGGCCGGCCGCGGCGGTCATCGTGCTCATGAAAGCCTTCGCGGCCGCGGGACCGGCGCGGCCTTCTGCGCCGGTGGCGATCGCGGCGACGGCTGCGATTGCCGTCGGACTCGGCGCTTCGGTGAAGACGAGAAATTCCACCGTCGAGCCGCAGCCCTGATCCGTGCCGCCGTTGTCGAGCCCGGCCAGCGCGGTGAAGCGCGCGAACTTCGCGCCGGGCAACTCGAAATGAATGACCGACTTCGCGTGCGTGCCGAAGCCGTTTTCGTAGGGCCGGCCGGCGATGCGGAGCGGTTGGTTGGCGTTGTTCCGATTCACGCGCACCTGGCCGTGGCTCGCAACCGCCGACTCCCATTTGAGTTCGGTAAGCTTCACCTTCGAGCCGTCCGCGCGCGTCAGCTCGGGATTCACCCAGTCCGCCCAGTCGCAGCCGATGCCATCGCCGCCGTCACTCACGACGAGGAACAAATCCTTCGCGCCCGTCAGGTCCACGTCCACCTTGGTCGGGTTGCCGGTCTTCGCAGTGACGATGCCGCTCTTGAACTTCGGTGCCGCGGTGAACTTCGGCGCGGGCGCGGCAGGCTTCGCGGTAGAAGCTGGCGCGTCCTTCTTGTCGAGGTTCGCCTTGAGATCGTCGTCGGAGAGTTTCGTCTGCACGCCGCCCGCGGGCACTTCGACTTTGGCGATCCACAACATCGCGTTGAGCACCACGCGGCGGAAATTTTCCTCGGCCCAGTTCTTGTGAAAATGTCCGCCGGTGAAACCGAAGCCGCGTCCGCCATCGGGCCGGTCCATGCACCACATCACGTGCTCGGGTTCGCCCGCGTGTTTCTGCACTTCGGGATTGCCGCCGTGCGCGTCGCTTTTGCCGGGCTTACCGCGCGTGCTGTCGGGCGGGACCGCGGTGAGGAGTGGCGTGACGCCCTTCATTCCGTCGGGAAAACGCATGTGGTAATACCACTCGTCCGTTATCTTGAATGGTTGCACGCCGCGCGTGATCGGGTGCGACGGAAACGATTTGAAGTCCGCGTCCCAATGCGGGTTCACCGACCAGAACGTCTCGAAGTAACCGCCGGTCCACGCGAGCCACTCGGGACCGCCGTGGTCCTTCGGCACCTCGACGGCGTAGTGCGCGCAGCCGAGGCCGACGCCTTTTTTCACAAGCGCGTCGAGCACCGCGAGCCGCTCGGGTTTGATCGCGAAATGGCTGCCACCGCCATCGGAGTAAATGAACACCGCGTCGGCGCCGTTGAACACGCTCTCATCCGCGGGCCAGCCCGACTCGATGACGACGGCGTTGATGCCGGGAACCTGATCGAGACATTTCTTCAGCAGCAGGCAGCCGGCGCGAAACTCGTGCTGGCCCGAGCCGTGGCTCGCGTGCCCGGCGAGCAGGACGATTTTTTTGTCCGCCGCCGCGAGCGGCAGCGCGAGGAGCAAGAGCAGCGCAAAGGCGACGAGACGCGGAGCGAGACGCGGGTTCGGTTTCATAGGTTTTGAAATCAGAGCAAGGATGGACGGGTGAGGCGAGATTTTGTTCGGACGAATGGTGCGTGGGTTTGGATTTCAGCCGGCGAGGATTTTCGCGAAGCGGGGGCGATCAATATTTCCGCCGGAGAGGATCACCCCGACGCGCTTGCCCCGTTGCGCCGGCGGGTCATTCAGCAAAGCGGCGAGGGCAAGGGCGCCGGCACCCTCGGCGACGTTGTGCGTGTCGGTGAAATACGCGCGGATGGCGGCTTCAATTTCCGGCTCGGTGATTTCCACGATGCGCTCGACGCCGCGCCGGATGACCGCGAGCGCGTCGGCGTCCGGCATGCGCACGGCCACGCCCTCGGCCATCGTGTTCACCTCGTCGCTGGCGAGGACACGTCCCGCGGCAAATGACTTTGCGTATGCCGGCGCGCCCGCGGCGACGACGCCGACGACGCGCGTGCGCAGGCCGAGTTGGTCGCGCATGGTGACGAGACCGCAGACGCCGGAGCCGAGACCGATGGGGCAATAGACCGTGTCGAGCTCCGGCCGCGCCGTGAAGAGTTCGTGCGCGCAAGTCGCGACGCCGCGCACAAGGAGCGGGTGAAATGACGGGACTACTTCGAGACTCCGTTCGGCCGCGAGCTGGGTCGCGGCCTCACGCGCCGATTGGAAATCGTGCCCAACCTCGATCAACTCCGCGCCGTAGCCGCGCATCGCGGCATTTTTCTCCACGCTGTTGCCGAACGGGACGCAGATGGTGACGGGGATGCCGAGGCGCGCGCCCGCGAAGGCGATGCTCTGGCCGTGATTGCCGGTCGTCGCCGTGATGACGCCGCGCAGGCCGGAACGTGTGCGCTTCAGGTGATCGAGATAGACGAGACCGCCGCGCACCTTGAACGCGCCGGTGGGATGGTGGTTCTCGTGCTTCACCCACACCTCGCACCCGGCGCGCTGGCTCAACAACGGCCAGTGAATCTGCGCCGTGGGTGAAAGCGTGCGATAGACGAGTGCAGACGCTTCTTGAAATTCAGCGGGAGTGAACACGGGAAGCGCTCCGGTCCGCAGCACCGATTACTTCTTCACCGCTGGCTTGGGTGCGGGCTTCGGGTCAAGGTTCGCGGCGAGGTCGACCTCTGTCACCTTCGACTCGACACCGTTCTTCGGCACCTCGGCCTTTGCGAGCCAGACGAGTGCGTTGAGGATGATCTTGCGCTGCTGGTCGTTTCCCCAGTTCGCGTGGAAATGTCCGCCGGTGTAGCCGAAGCCGCGTCCGCCGTCGGCGCGCTCCACGGCCCACATCATAGTCTCGGCGCGGCCCTTCGCGGCCTGGATGTGCGGATACGGCCCCTTCGGATAAACGTAGGGACCGTCGCGCGTCGTATCGCTCGGCTTGGCGACGAGGATGGGCGTGATGCCGCTCAGGTCATCGCGGAACCTCATGTTGAAATACCACTCGTCCTTCGTCGTGTAGGGTTTCACGCCGCGCGTGATCGCGTGCTTGGGAAATGTTTTGTAGTCCGCATCCCAGATCGGGTTGCAGGAAAACTGGTTCTCGTAATGGCCGCCGATCCATTCCTTGAACTCCGCGCCGCCCTGGTCGGGCACCACTTCCACTCCGTAGTGACCGCAGCCGAGGCTCACGCCGCGTTTCATCAGCGCGCGGAGTGTTTCCAGATGACCGTCCACGACGGCGGGATGTTTCGCACCGCCGTCGGCATAAATGAAAATGGCGTCGGCATCGGCGAAAGTTTTCTCGTCGCTCACCCAGCCGTTGGTGTGAACCTCCACTTTGAGTTTCGGATAGCCCTGCTTCAGGCATTTCTCCAACAGCAACGAGCCGGCGCGAAACTCGTGCATCCCCGGCGGATGGCTCGGCTTGCCGGCGATGATGACGAGCTTGCGCGGCTGCTCGGCGGCGGAGGAATTGAACGCGACGAGCGCGATGGCGAGGAGGAGGAGACGTTTCATGTTCAGTGTGGTGATCAGACTAGGCGAATCGCGGCGGGCTTCAATGCGGATTGTGATGGGGAATACCGCAGGGCGTCCTGGGTTCGCTCCGAAGGAGCGGACGAAGGTAGCCACGGGTGAACAGAGTGAACCCGTGGTGGTGAGCGAAAGAAACGATCGCGCTCCGAAGGAGCGCACGTGAGATCGAGGACAAGGCCAGTGGATTTCGGAGGCGCATTTCGTCCGCCCTGTTGGGGCGGGGAATTCCCTTTTTCCACGGCGTCCACGGGTTCGCTCCGCTCACCCGTGGCTACCAGCGTGCGCCCTTTCAGGGCGCGGGACTCGCGGGCGGGCCGCCCGCGCTCCTACTTCTTCTTTGCCGCCGCCTTGGGATTCGGCGCGCGCTTCACGTCGAGGTTCGCCATCAAATCCTCGTCGGTGACTTTCGACTGCACGCCGTTCTTCGGCACTTCGACTTTCGCGACCCAGAGGATGGCGTTGAGGACGAGGCGGCGCTGGTTTTCGTCTTTCCAGCCGAGATGATTGTGGCCGCCGGTGAAGCCAAAGCCGCGTCCGCCGTCGGCGCGCTCCATCGCCCAGCCGACGTGTTGCGGCTCCTGCTTCGCCACGGACTCGCGCACGGCGGGATTGCCGCTGTGATGTCCGTCGGGTCGGCTCATCGTGTCGGGCGGCGCGATGGCGGTGAGGATGGGCGTGACGCCTTTCATGCCCTCGGCCCAGCGCAGGTGGAAATACCATTCGTCATTCGTCTTGAACGGATGCACTCCGCGCGTGATGGGATGCTTGGGCAGCGTGGTGAAGTCGGCGTCCCAATGCGGATTCACCGACCAGTTCGGCGAGAACGCGCCGCCGAGCCAGCCGAGGAATTCCTGCTCGCCCTTGTCCGGCGTCGGCTCGGTGGCGAAGTGGAGACACGCGAGGCCCACGCCTTTCTTCATCAGCGCGCCGAGTTTGGCGAGACGATCATCGAGCAGCACCGGATGGTTGACGCCGCCGTCGCTGTAGATGACCACGGCGGCCGCGCCGTCGAGCGCCGCTTCATCCTGCACCCAGCCGTTGGTGTGAACCTCCGTGATGACGCCGGGGAAACCTTGCAGGCATTTCGCGAGCAGCAACGAGCCGGCGCGATGCTCGTGCGCGAGCGGCGGATGGCTGGGCTTGCCGGCGATGAAGATAATTTTCTGGTCGGCGGCGGTGGCGGTGAAGGCGGCGGCGAAGGCGGCGGCGAAGGCGGCCAGGGCGAGGAGGAGTTTTTTCATGTCAGGAGTTGTTGGCGAAGCATGGCGTGAAATCGCTGAAAAAGAAAAGCGCGGACCTCGCGGCCCGCGCCAAAAATTCGGTAGCAGCCGACGTGAGGAGGCTCCATCCGAATCCGAAAAGCCAGAGCCTCCTTACGTCGGCTGCTACCGGGAAAACTATTTCAGTTCCTTGAGGCGGAGGTCCTTGAACTGGATCGTCATCGCGCCGCCGACGTGGAGTTGCAGCGCGAGCACGCCGGACTTCGCGGCGTTGGCGGCGTCCTCGTCGGTGATGTCCACGGTCTGCGCGCCGTTGATGAACTGCTGGAGGTGATTGCCCTTCGCGATGATGACGTAGGTGTTCCACTCGCCTTTCTTCACCTTGCCCTGCACTTCCTCGACGGTGCCGAAGGCGCGGGTGGCTTCGAGCTTGGGCTTTTGGGATTTCTTGCCCTTCTTCTCCACTTCCTCGGAGCCCTTGATGACGACCTTCTCGCCGCAGTTGGCGAGGATGCCGCGCCCGCGCTCCTCGTAGAGGATGCCGGTATGCACGGTGTCGGTCGCGATGTCCGCCTGGTAGCCGCCGACGATCCACTCCTTCGGGTCAATGACCTTGCTGCGATATTGGATGCCGGAGTTGCCGAAACCCTTTTCGTTTTGCGACGTGAGCTTCCACGAGCAGCGCAACTCGAAGTCGCCCGGCGTGCCGGCCTTCCAGATGAGAAACGTGTTGTGCGTGATGCCCTTCTCGGCGGTGGTCTGGCCGTTGATGCAGCCGTCCTTGACCGACCAGAGTTCGGGATTGCCCTCCCAGCCGGTGAGGTCGTGGCCGTTGAAGATGGATTTGAAACCTTTCTCCGCGTCGGCGGCGGAGAGGGTCAGGGTGAGCGCCAGCGAGGCGACGAGGGTGCTGATGGTTTTCATGTTGGTTGAACTGACGGTTTGGCCGTGGAATTTATTGCGGCGGGAGAATATCGAGACCGTATTTCTTTCCAAGCGCGACCACGCGCGGGATGTCCTGCTGTTCCGTGGGCGACATCGCGCCGACGGCCTCGAAGAATTCCTCGAAACCCGCGGGCGTGAGCACGACGAGCACCTTCGCGCGGCGCGTGCCGGCGACGCGCCACGTGTGCGGGATGTTGCGCGGCAGAAAGGCGGTCGCGCCGGGCATGAGCTTGAATGTCTGGTCGCCGCAGAAACCTTCGATCTCGCCCTCGATGCAATGAAACGTTTCGTCCTCGCGATGATGCACGTGCGGCGGCGGGCCGTGGCCGGGGTCGCCGTCGGCGAGCACCACGGAAATGGTCCCGCCAGTGTCGCGGCCGTGGAGCAGGACGGTGATGCCGTCACCGAGGACGTTCAGGCGTTTGCCGGCGTCAGCGGCGAGGAGGAAGGGCTTGAGCGATTCGGCGTTCATGTTAAGCGACAGGGTGTGGAATTATTTCTTCGCGGGCGCGGGCGCCGGCGCGGCCTCGACGAGCGGCCATTTGTCGGTGCGGAACGGCGAGGCGGGTAGGCCATCCTTGTTCGAGAGATTCGGCTCGGCCTGCTGGTGCCACGCGAAACGCACGGCGGCTGGCTTCGCCACCGCGTCGCTCGACACGACGACTTTTTTGCCGACGATCTCCGCCTTGGCCTCGGCGAAATTCTTGTCGGCCCCGGCAATGGTGAAGTGCGTGAGCGCCTTGCCGTCGCGCGCGACCAGTCCGCCGCCGACGTGGTCGAAGCTCAACTCGATTTTGTTTCCGCGCACCTTCATGCCGTCGTAGAGCGGGCCGGAATACTCGAAGCCTTTTTTGCCGTAGGTTTTCGCCAGCGCCCAGAGCGCGAGGCGGCGACCGGTCTCCTGCTTGTTCGTCGGGTGGATGTTCTTTGTGTTGCCGATGTCCACGGTCACGGCCATGCCGGTGTGTGGGATTTCGAGCGCGGCGGTCTGCGCCTCCCAGATGCCGGCGAGCTTCGTCGGATCACCGCCGTAGGTGTAGGGGGCGAGTTGGACGAAGTAGAACGGCAGACTGGAGTTGCCCCACACTTTGCGCCAGCCGGCGATGAGCGCCTTCATCTTTTCGTAATAGAGCATGCCCTCGCCGTTGTTCGACTCGCCCTGATACCAGATCGCGCCGCGGATCGCGAAGGGCACGAGCGGATGAACCATCCCGTTGTAGAGCGCGAGCGGCGACTGGTGATTGATCTGCATCACCGGCTTGCCGTCCTTTCCCATGACCACTTTCATTTTCGCGCGGCCGTCCGCGCCGAGCACGGGCTTGGTGGTGGGTTTGCCGCTCTTGTCGAGGATCGGCTTGCCCTCCTTGTCGAGCGCGGGCTGCATTTCGGGTGCGGTCACGGGCAGCTTCGTCGGAAACGTGTCGAGTTTGTCGGCGTAGTCAGCCTTCAGCGCAGGCACGGACTTGAAGCCGACCGGCGGCGTCCACGGTTCGATGCGCGTGCCGCCCCAGTTGCAACCGAGCAGGCCGATGGGGACGTCGAGGTCCTTCATCAACGAGCGGCCGAAGAAATAGCCGACCGCGGTGAAGCCTACGACCGTGTTGGAATTGGAAACCTGCCAGCCGTCCGATTGCACTTCGCGCTCGGGCTTGTCCGACGGGCGGTGCGGGATCTTGATGTGCCGGATGCGCGGATGATCCGCGGCGGCGATTTCCCCCTTCGCATTGTCGGACGCGGACACGGGCCACTCCATGTTCGACTGGCCGGAGCAAAGCCACACTTCGCCGACAAGCACGTCTTCGAGTGCGATTTTGTTTTTGCCGGAGACGGTCATCGTCTGCGGCGTGGCGTTGGCTTTCATCGAGCGCAACTTCACGCTCCACGTGCCGTCCGCCGCGGCCTTCGTCGCGAGCTTCTGTCCGGCGAACTCGACCGTGACCGCTTCGCCGGGATCGGCCCAGCCCCAGATCGGGCACGCCTGCTCGCGCTGGAGCACCATGTGGCTGCCGATGACGACGGGGAGTTTGACCTCGGCGCGCGCGGCGGCGATGAACGTCAGCGTGGCGAAGATGGCGACGAGGCGACTGGAGAGCGATCCGGCAAATGGGAGTTTCATTCGGTTGATGTTTGGATTTGAAAAAGCTGACGATGCTGAATCCGGTTCCTCATTTCACCGGAGGAAGCGACGCAGGTTCCGCAGGCCCTTTACCGCAATGTCGTCGCGGTGCGGCTCGATCTTGCGCCAGATGGCCGCGGCGCGCGCGATGACCTTCACGTCGGTCGTGAAGCTTTCGATGACCACGTCGCCCTTGTAGCCGATTTTCTTGAGCGCGCGGACGATGGGCTTCCAGTCAATGTGATCGCCGCCCGGCGTGCCGCGGTCGCTGCCGCACGCGTGAAAATGTCCGAGTGCCTTGCCACACTTGACGATGGCATCGTGCTGGTTCTTCTCCTCGATGTTCATGTGGAACGTGTCGAGGTGGAGCTTCACGTTTTTCTTGTTCACCGCCTTGAGCAGCCGCAGGCCCTGGTCGCAGGTGTTGAGGAAGTCGGTCTCGAAACGGTTCAGCGGCTCAATGCAGAGCTTGATTTTCTTTTTCGCGGCGTAATCGGCGAGTGCCTTGAGATTTTTCACCACCAGCTTGAACTCCTTCTTCTGCTGTTTCGGCTCCACGGCGTCGGCCTTGCCCACGACGGAGTAGAGCGGTCCGATGATGTTCGGCCGGCCCATCTTCGCGGCCTGGTTCACGAGCGCCTTGCAGTATTTCATCGCCGTGCGCTGCTCGGCCGCGCTGCCGCGGAAGTCGCGCCCCGGCCCCATGCACGCGCAGACCGAGCCAATCACCAGCCCGCTCTTGTCCGCGGCGGCCTTCACCTTCACCGGGTCAATGTGCTCCGGCGCCTCGATGGGAATCTCGACCGTCGCGAAGCCCCACTTCTTGAACTTCGGGAAAAGGCTGACGCTCTTGGTGGTGAACGGGGAGGTGTAGAGAAACGTATTGATGCCGATGCGCATAATGTCTGGTTGTTAAAAGTGTGGGCCGGGAGGCTGGAAAAAACCGCGGCGGAAGGCGAGCAGAAAGTTGTCGCCGAGGGTTTCTACCGCTTGGCCATCTTCGCCCGCGCGGACTCGAGGATTTTTTTCTCGCGGTCGGTGAGGCTCTGCATCCCGTGCGCGGCGATCTTGTCGAGGATCGGGTCCACTTCCTTGCTGATGAATTCGTCGGAGGGAATTTCCTCGGGTGCGATCGCTGGCTTCCGGGTGAAGATCGAACGCTTCCGACGCATGCCCTGCCGGTCGTCGGCTCGTTGGCGATTGCTGAGCCAGGCGGGCATTCCCGAAAATTGATCCGCGCCGTGGATCCATTTCACATAGGCCACTCCCAGCAGGATGCCGCCCAGATGCGCTCCGTGGGCAATGTGGTCGAAGGGCACCAAGGTCCCGAACAGGGAGAGCCCTCCGAAAAACCAGAGCATATAACGGGCGCGGATGTTGACGGGGAAAAAGTAAATCCAGGTCGTCACCTCCTGCATCGGATGCAGCGAACAGAAGATCGCCAGCATGCCGCATACGCCCGCCGACGCACCCACGACTGCGGCATCGGGATGATTCGGAAGAATGACCGTCGCCAGGACCTGCACGACCCCGCCCACCACTCCCGAGGTAAAATAGAGAATCAGAAAGCGCCGGGAGCCGAGCGTCTCCTCCACCGCCCGGCCGAAGAAAAAAAGCCCGAGGCAATTCAACAGCACGTGCCACGGCCACGGTGCCGAATGCATGAACTGAAACGTGAGGAGTTGCCAGATTCGCCCGGCGCGCAGACCCGAAACGGTCAACCCGAAGAAGTCGTAGCTGTCAAAGCGGCCGTAAAAAAGCACGAGGCTCTGGACGACGAAGGCGGCGATCAACGCGACGATCAGCACGGTCGTGTATCGCGGCGGGTGGTAGGGATCCCGCATGTAACTTCGGTCAGCTATCGCCATTGCGGGCGGAAGCTAGCCGCGAGAGGGCGCCTTTTCAACGCGCATTTGCCCGACCTCAGTTCAATTTTTTCAACTCGCCGCGCACCAGCTCCACCAGCGGCTTCACCGTCTTTTGCGAAAAGTCGAAGCGGCAGCCGGCCGCGGTGAACAGCTCCGGCAGCGGACGCGAGCCGCCGAGGGCGAGGCCGCGCTTGTAGTCGGCCAGCGCGCGTGCGCGGTCACGCTTCGAGTTCGCCCACACCTGCAACGCGCCGAGTTGGGCAATGCCGTATTCCACATAGTAAAACGGGTAGAGGAAAATGTGGAGCTGCCGGTGCCACAAATTCGCGCGCGCGGATTCGAGGCCGCTCCAGTCCACGTCGCCGCCGAAGCGGTCCATCAGCGCGAGCCACGCGGCAGTGCGTTCGGCGCGCGTGTGGCCGGGGTGCGAGTAAATCCAGTGCTGAAACGCGTCCACCGTGGCGATCCACGGGAAAATTTCCACGATGCCCTCGAGATGATCGCGGCGCGCGCGCTTCGCCTCGGGCGCGGCGTAGAAGCTTTCGATGAACTCATTGCCGAGCAGCTCCATGCTCATCGAGGCGACTTCGCAGAATTCAATGGGCGCGCTGCGGTAGCCGTAGAGATCCTCGCCGCGAGTCGCGAGCGCGTGGAAGGCGTGCCCCGCCTCGTGCAGCATCGTCTCGATGTCGCGCTGCTGGCCGACCGCGTTCATGAAAATGAACGGCAGGCGCGATTCGTTGAGCGTGGACTGGTAGCCGCCCGGCGCCTTGCCCTTGCGGTTCGCGAGATCGAGCAGCTTCAGGTCGCGCATGAGCTTGAACTCGCCCGAGAGCCCGCCATCCAGTTTGTCGAAAATGTGCTGCGTGCGCTCGACCATCGTCTCCACCTGCTCGAAGGGACGCAACGGCGCGCGGTTGAGCGTGTCCACCGCGAGATCCCACGGGCGCACCGACGCCAGCGCGAGCTGTTGCTTGCGCTCGGCCTGCAACTCGCGCAGCACCGGCATCACCTCGCGCTCGATCGCGTCGTGGAACTTCACGCAATCCTCCGGCGTGTAGTCGAAGCGCCCGCGCATCCGGAACGCGTAGGCGAGGTAGTTGGGAAAGCCCGCGTTCTTCGCGATCTGTTCGCGCAGCGTCAGCAGGCCCTCGAAGATATCCTCGAACTTCTCCGCCTCCTTCAGCCGCCGCTCGGCCACGAGCTGCCACGCCTCCTCGCGCAGCGCGCGGTCCGTCTCTTCGAGGTAACGGCCCATCT
>JACQFS010000096.1 GCA_016199935.1 Verrucomicrobiota bacterium | reverse complement strand
CTTGGTGTGTCCGTCAATCCAGTCGCAGGCATTGTAGAGGTCGCCGAGCCAACTCGGATAATCGAAGTGCTGCTCGACCGGCGAAACAACGCGGCAAAACTCGTCGGGCGTAATGCGCTGCTGAATGTAATCATCACATCGTCGCCTGAGTGTCTCTCGTGCCCACCGAATCCCATCGGGTGACTGGAACGCGAAGTCCGGGAAATGTTTCTGGATGATGCTGCGAAAATAGCCGCCAGCCAAATCCAAGTCGGACTGAACCTGTGGAGCAAGCCCGGCCAACTCGGCGACGGTGAGATCGTCAGCGAGCGGACCATCGGTGGACAAAACCTCACAAGCCCACTCAATAAGCTGCACGTCGCTGATTGCTCCCAGTTCATGCTCTACCAAAACCTGACATGGAGGTTTCATACGCGAAGCCGCCTATCCAGATGTCGGCTTCGGTTCTGTGGCCGAGTTCGGTTTCATGTCGGGGACTTGACGCCTGCCAAGATGCTCTGTCGAGAGGGTTTTGCAACGCCGCTTCACTCCGGAACCCGGCCGGCAAAGTCGGCAAACCCGCGCGCGGTGGGGCTCGCTGTCCTCAGCGAGCCGCGAAAAGACCGGACGCGCTCAGCCTGTCCGCGGCGCGGTGAGCGGAGCGCGGACTTCAGTCCGCTTCAAGGTGAGTCCCGGTTTGGGGTTTGATGGCGTGTTGACGTTCGGACGTTTAAGCGGGCTAAAGCCCGCGCTCCGCCATTCTCGCTCCGCCAAGAAACCACCCGCCTCCGCCAAATTTTGTCCAACGTGGAGCGTTGACTCTTTCTTCCAATCAATGCAGTAGTAGCTCAGGCAAATCACTCGAACCAAAAGGAACTTTATGGAAACACATTTCGACGCCCTGGAATCCGAACACGAGCGCGTGGACCGCGCCAAACTCGTCGCCGACCTCAAGGTCGTCATGCACGACCTCGAGGAAATGATGAAATCCACCGCCGGCGACATGAGCGACAAGGCCAAGGAACTCCGCGCCCGCCTCACCGCCTCGCTCGCCAACGCCAAGGCCGCCTGCGGCCGGCTCGAAGAGAAGGCCATCGCCGGCGCGAAGGTCGCCGACAAGGTCATCCGCGATCATCCGTATGAGTCCATCGGCATCGCGTTTGGCGTCGGCCTGCTCATCGGCGTGCTCGTCACGCGCAAGTAGGGCATGGACGAAAACGAATCCAGTTCCGGCGGACTGTTCGGCTCGGTGCGCCGTCTGGGCGACGCCGCGCTGGGCATGATTCACCGGCGGCTGGAACTCGCCTCCATCGAGCTGCACGAGGAGAAGCACCGGCTTCTCGACCTGCTGCTCCGCGCCGCCGCGCTGGTCGTGCTCGGAATTCTCACGCTCGTCACGGCGACCGCGCTCGTGGTGGTGATCTTCTGGGACCGCTCGCCCGTCGCCACGCTGGCGATCATCACCGGCCTCTACGCGCTGGCGACGCTCGCGGTGGCGCTGGGCATCCGCGACAAGCTGAAGCACAGCCCGCCGCCGTTTGCCGAGAGCATTGACGAGTTGAAAAAGGACCGCGAATGGTTGCGCGAGAAAAAATAGACGAGCTCGCCCGGCGCAAGCGCATGGTGAAGGCCGAGTGCGATCTGCACCGCGCCGTCATCTCGCTCGAATGCCAGAACGTCGCCGAGTCGCTCCGCTGGGTGGAGACCGGCGCGCGCTGGTCGCGCCGCATCGGGCCATTGATGCCGATTGCTGCGAGTATGTTCGGCTTCTTCGTCATGCGCAAAGGCGTGGGGCTGGTCAGCCTGGCGCAGAAACTTTTCTCCGGCTTCAAGATGGCGCGCAGCGTGATGAAGCCACCGCAGTGAGCGTGACCTCGCCGCGGCGGTGCTCTTGAGCGCGCCGGAATTTTCTGCCAGCTTCCCCCCATGGCGCAGACTGCAATGCCCGAAGTCATCCCCGGCACGGGGACGAAGGAACGCTCCGCCGCCGACCTCGATCCCGGCTACCTCGTCATTTGCTGGAACGATCCCGTGAACCTCATGCACTACGTCACGCACATCTTTCAGCAAATCTTCGGCTGGTCGCGCCCGAAGGCGGAGCGCCACATGAAGGAGGTTCACGAAAAGGGCCGGAGCCTCCTCACGCGCGAGAGCTTCGAGAAGGCCGAGCACTTCGTCCACCAACTCCAGCAGGCCGGCCTGCACGCGACCCTGGAGCCGGCGGAATGAAACTCGTCAGCCGTCGCGGCGGGAGGCTCGCGTTCCAGCTCGGCCGCCCCGAGCGCCGTGTCCTGCTCGCGGCCCTCGCGCTTTACCCGCAGCTCAACGCCGCGCACCAGCCGCTCACGCGCTCCAAGTTGCGCCGCAAACTCGCCGAGGCCGAGGCGCTCCTGCACGAGGTGAGGTCCGATCACCAGCGCGAGAACAAAAAGCTCGTCACCGTTTTCATTCGCGACCGGCTCGGCGGGAGTGAAGCATTGCCGGGCGAAGAACCCTTCACGCTCACGCTCACCCGCCCGGAGGCGAACTGGCTGCTCGAGGTCTTGAACGACGTGCGCGTCGGCAGTTGGGTCAAGCTGGGCGAGCCGGAGGAGGACCAACTTCGCAAACTCGCGGCCACGCCCGCAAAACTCCGCACCCTCGCCGCGATGGAGTTCTGCGCGTTCTTTCAAAGCGCGCTGCTGGAGGCGCTGGATCATCGGTGAGTCAGGTGAGCTGCAGGTTTGGTTGCGGTTGGAGCGCCGGCCTCCGGCACGGCGCATTCACCAATGCGACATCCTCATCGCGCCGTGCTGGAAGCCGGCGCTCCG
>JACQFS010000008.1 GCA_016199935.1 Verrucomicrobiota bacterium | reverse complement strand
CTAACCTACGGCGGGCGCTTCAGTCCGGCCTCCAACAGTTGGACTTTTACCACGACCAACGCTGCGCCCTCCAGGCGCATCAATCACACGGCGGTGTGGACGGGCAGCAATATGATCATCTGGGGCGGCTACTACCCGACCGTCTCGAACGACGGCGGTCGCTACAGTCCGAGTTCCGATAGTTGGACGCCAACCACGACCAACGGCGCGCCCTCCGGGCGTCAGTCGCACACGGCAGTATGGACCGGCACCGAGATGATCGTCTGGGGCGGAGTCACCACCAATGATGTCAACGACGGCGCCCGCTACAATCCCGCAACGGACACATGGACGGCCATCACCACCAATGGCGCGCCCGCCCCGCGTAACTCTCACACGGCGGTGTGGACCGGCACCGAGATGATCGTCTGGGGCGGATACAGCGACACCAACTACTTCAATGACGGCGCGCGTTACAACCCCACCTCCAACACGTGGACGGCCATCCCCACCAATGGCGCGCCCGCCGGCCGTGCGTATCACACGGGCGTGTGGACGGGCACCGAAATGATCGTCTGGGGCGGATACTCCTACGATGGAGCGAATCATGACTTCAACGACGGCGGACGTTACAACCCCACTGCCAACACTTGGAGCGGTTCCTTCGCGAGCACCCCGCTCGCGGGGCGCTCCTATGCCACGGCGGTGTGGACCGGAGGTGAAATGATGGTCTGGGGTGGCCTCAATCAAAACGGCACCTACTTCAATGACGGCGCGCGCTACAGTCCCGCCAGCAACGGCTGGACCACCGTGTCCACCGCCGGCGGGCCGACCGCCCGCGCCTATCACACGGCGGTGTGGACGGACACGGACATGATAGTCTGGGGCGGGCAGACCATCAGCAGCGCGGTCGTTGACACCTTCAGCTACACGCCCACGCGCTTCCTTTATCTCTACCTGCGGCCCTGAAGGCCGGTCGCAAATTGAAACAACGGCTTGAAGCTCTGGAAGAATTCATCAACACTCTAAAACGAAACCAGCCATGAAAACCTTCATCGTCACCTGTCTCCTGCTCGCCGCGAACGCCGTTGCGCACGCGCAGACCAACTACGCCATCCCTTGGTTCAAGATCGCCGGCGGCGGCGCGATGCAAAGCACCGGGGGCGTTTACGCCTTGAGCGGCACCATCGGCCAGCCGGACGCGGGCCGCGTCGCGAGCACCAACGATTCCTTCCGCCTCGAAGGCGGCTTCTGGGGCATCGCCGTGCAGCAGGCGGGCTATCCCGTGCTCGGCGTCACACGCTCCGGCACCAACGCGCTCATCTCATGGGTCACGGCGGAGACGGGCTTCGTGTTGCAGACCGTCACCAATCTCGCCACCCCGACCGCGTGGAGCGACGCAGGATTTGCACCCGCCGTCAGCGGCAGCACCAACGTCGTCACCGCCCCGCTCAACCCCGCGGTGAAAACTTTCTTCCGCCTGCGCCGGCCGTAGTGGGTTCGTCGCGCCTTTGCGCCTTTGCGTTAAAAACGGAACCGCACCCGATTGCGCGACGCCAGCTTCGGGTCGCGGTCAGTTGCACCCGCAGCCGCCGCCGCCCACGCCGCGCCCGCCGGTCACGGCCTCGCGCGAGAACCACGTGTGCTCGAAAAACATGAGCCCCAGCGGATCGCGGTCGGGCCGCATCGTGTATTCGGCCAGCGTGCCGCGCTGCCACGGCTTGACGTCGGCGCAACCGGCGCCGAGCAGCACCGTGCCTGCGGCGAGAAGAAGAAACAGTTTGGCTTTCATGCTGTATGGGTTTGCCCGGGGAACATTTCAGAAGAACGCCCGGATGCCAATCGTGAAAATGTGCGCCTTGGCGAATGCGTCCGCCGGCTGGTTGGAGCGGTCGCTGTGCATTTCGTAGCGCGAGTAGGAAAGATTCAGATGCACCTTCTCCGTCAGCAACACCGTGGCCTCCGCGCCGTAGGTGAGCGTGTGCAGCGCCCCCAGCCGGTAGTCGGATGAATAATGACCGGGCACCGTCAGTGCGTCGTTCGGATCGTCCAGCAGGAACACCGGGCGCGGATCGCCGTAGAAGAACGGCTGGTAGAACGACGCCTTTGTCTGCTGCATGTAGCGGAACAGCGGCGCAATGATCACGTGCCGGCCGAATTTCTGAAACCACTGCACGCCCGCCGTGTGGCTCCAGATGCCCCACGTGTCGTGATACGGCCGGTAGCTCGCCTCCACGCTCGCGTCCAGCGCGTCCACAAACTGCGTGAGCTGCACGTAGCCGATCTGCTTGAAGCGATGATGCGGACGCATCTCGTAGTAGTCGTTGAACGACGTGTCGAGCCGCTCGAACGTCACCGCCTTGTAGGGGTCGCTCAGGTAGCCGTTTGCGAAGCCCAGCGTGAAATTCACCGTCAGCAGCGTCTTCGCCGTGAGCACCTGGTTGACGCCCAGCAACACATCCGTCGTGTGCTTGCCGAGTTCCTTCGCCTTCCCAAACTCCTGCGGGCGGCGGGCCGGAAACACGAAATCATTGTTGCGCGCGCAGCCGAGGTTGAGCGTCGTGTTCCGGTCGTTGAAATCAAACGAGCCGTTCAGCGCGAAACCCGTGGACCGGTAATCATCCTCCACGCTGTAGGAAAACGCCGGCCGCAGCGTGAGCCGGTCAAGGCGGAAAGTCCCCTCCAGATCCGCCGCGCGCCGCCGATCCACGAGCCGCGCGAAGGGCAGCTCTCCCGTCACCGGGTCCGGCCGGCTGCCCGTGGGCGTCGCGCCGGAGATCGCGTCCTGCACGAGTTGCGCCTTGAGCGACATCCACGCCGTGGGCGCGACCTCGCCGATCACCGAATGTGTCTCGACGCGAATGCGATGATCGTCCTCCTGATAATACGAGTAACGGTAGCCCAACTGCTGCTCCGCGCGCGCGCGCCCGCCGAGCAACCAGTCCGCCAGAAACGCGGACGCCAGCATCCACCGGGAAAAAATTCGATGCGTTCGGAGCGACTCGGACATCTTCAATCGTCAATGATGATTCAGCGACCGCCGGGCAGCGCGCCGCCGCGCACGGGCGGGCTTGGTCTGCTGGCGGACGGCGGCGACGGTGTCCGCCCGACTCGCGCGCGTCAAGCCTCGGCCCGATGGGTCGCGCTGAAAACGGAAGTTCCATCGCGCCGCCCCCGGCCCGCGTCACTTGTCCAACGCGTCGGGGTTGAAGCGCTTCATCATCGCCTCGCGCATCATCTGCTGCATGCTGTCGTATTTCTTGAACTCCTTGGGCGGCTCGAAGGCGCTGGCGGCGGGCTTGCCGAGTTTCACGTCGGTGAACAGCAGCGTGATGGCCGAGCCCTTCTCGGTGGTCTCGATGACGATGGGAAAATCGTGCAGCGCGGTCGCGTTCCACGTGATGGCTGTGTG
>JACQFS010000088.1 GCA_016199935.1 Verrucomicrobiota bacterium | reverse complement strand
AAGGAGGCCGACCTCTACGAGGCGATCGACAAGGTGACGAAAAAAATCGAGCAGCAAATCCGCAAGCGCCATGGCAAGGCCAAGGCCCGCAAGCACACGGTCGCCGCGCGCGCGAAACTCAAACGCCAGGAAGCCGCCACCTGAGCCGGCCGAGCAATCATCCAGCGCGGGCCGGGAGCCGAGGGTTTCCCGGCCTTCGCATTTTCTGAATCTCCATGCTACTGCGCGCCCGCGTTGTTTTGCCGGTGAGCCAGCCGCCGATTGAAGACGGCGCGGTGCTCGTCACCGGCACGCGCATCGTCGCGGTCGGGCGCTGGCGCGATTTGGCGGATCGTTCCGAGGGCGTGGTCGTGGATCTTGGTGATGCGGCGCTGCTACCCGGCCTCATCAACGCGCACTGCCACCTCGACTACACCGCGATGGCGGGGCTGATTCCGCCGCCGAAAAAATTCACCGACTGGATCACGGAGATCGTCGCGCTCAAGGCGCAATGGAGCTACGCCGATTACGCCCAGTCGTGGGTGCGCGGCGCGCGGCAGCTCGTGCGCTCGGGCGTCACCACCGTCGCCGACATCGAGGCCGTGCCCGAGTTGCTGCCCGAAGTTTGGACCGCCACGCCGCTGCGCGTGATTTCGTTCCTCGAGCTGCTCAACGTGCGCAGCCGCATCGCGCCGCGGTTGCTCGTGCGCGACGCGCTGGCGGAGCGGCAGCGGCTGGACCACCATCGCGGCTCGCTCGCGCTCTCACCGCACTCGCCTTACTCGACTTCGTTTGAATTGCTGCACGCCGCCGCGCGGGCCGCGCACCGCGCGCGAATGCGCCTGAGCACGCACGTGGCGGAGAGCGAGGAGGAGTTTGAGATGTTCGTGAACCGGCGCGGGCCGATGTTCAACTGGCTCAAGCGCCAACGCGACATGAGGGACTGCGGCGCGGGCTCGCCCGTGCAACACGTGGCGGCCGCGGGGCTGCTCGGGAAAAATTTCCTCGCGGTCCACGTGAACTATCTCGCCGACGGCGATGCGCAACGGCTGGGTGGCGCGGGCGCGAGCGTGGCGCACTGCCCGCGGAGCCACGAGTATTTCGGTCATCAACGGTTTCCGTTCCATGAGCTGGCGGAGGCCGGCGTGAACATTTGCCTCGGCACCGACAGCCTCGCGAGCACGCGCAAGGCGCGCAGCAAACTGCCGGAGCTGAGTCTGTTTGCGGAACTGCGCACCTTTGCCGCCGCGCATCCCGAGGTCGCGCCCGAGGAGTTGCTCGCCATGGCGACGATCAACGGCGCGCGCGCGCTCGGTCTCGCCGGCCGCGCGGGCGAACTCAAAAAAGGCGCGTATGCCGACGTGATCGCCGTTCCGTTTTCCGGCAAGCCGGCTGACGCCGCCGAGTCCGTCGTGCAACACGATGGCGAGGTCGCCGCCTCGCTCATCGCCGGCAAGTGGGCCGTGCCGCCCGCCCAAATCCTGTAGCAGCCGACGTGAGGAGGCTCTGACTAAATTTGCGTCACGCTCATGACCGCTGCGAATGACACCGCTCCCGTCGCGCTCGTCACCGGCGCGGCCGGCGGATTGGGCTGCGCGCTCGTCTCCGAATTTGCCGCGCGCGGTTGGCGCGTAGCCGCGGCGCATCATCACGCGACACCGCACGCTGAGACGGAGTCTCTCTGGCCCGTGGCGCTGGACGTGACGGATCGCGCGCGCGTGGAAGAGGTCGTGTCGCAACTCCTCGCCCGCTGGGGTCGCGTGGATGCGCTCATCAACAACGCCGGCGTCACGGAAGATGCCTTACTCGCGCAACTGGACGAGGCCGCGTGGGACCGCGTGCTCGACGTGAATCTCAAGGGCGCGTTCCTTTGCTCGCAGGCCGTCCTGCGCGCGATGATGAAGCGGCGCGACGGACACATTCTGAATCTCGGCAGCTTCGTCGCGCGCGTTGGCCGCGCCGGGCAGGCGAACTACGCCGCCGCCAAGGCCGGACTCATCGGCCTGACCGAATCGCTCGCGAAGGAAGTTGGCTCGCGCAACGTGCGCGTGAATGTCATCCTCCCCGGCGTGCTCGCCACGCCCATGACCGCGAAACTCAGCGGGGAAAATCTGCGCGCCCTCGCGGAAGAAAACGCGCTCGGCCGCACCAACACGGTCGGGGAGGTCGCGCGCTTCGCCGCGTTCCTCGCCGGCACGCAGAACATCTCCGGCCAGGTGTTCCAACTCGACAGCCGTATCGGCCGCTGGTGCTAGCCCGCGAACCACGCGAATGACGCGCAAGAAATCCAACGACTTCGACACCGAGCTGCGCGCGCGGATCGCGGCGCTGGAGGCGGACGGTTTGCTCCGCGAGCTTCGCCGCGTGGAGTCGCCGCAAGGGACGAGGCTGGAAATCGCCGGCCGCGCGCTGCTGAATTTTTCCTCCAACGACTATCTCGGCTTCGCGAAAATCTGCGCGCCCTCGCGGAAGAAAACGCGCTCGGCCGCACCAACACGGTCGGGGAGGTCGCGCGCTTGAGCGGCGCGAAGTTGCGCGTCTTCAAACACAACGACCTCGATGACCTCGAGCGCATCCTGAAGTGGGCTGACTCGCGAACTCCAAGCCCAAAACCCGAAACCCGAAACCCGAAACCCCGCACGCTCATCGTCACCGAGAGCGTCTTCAGCATGGACGGCGACCTCGCGCCGCTGCTCGATCTCGTCGCGTTGAAGGAGAAATACGGCGCGTGGTTGATGGTGGACGAGGCGCACGCCACCGGCCTCTTCGGCGCGGGCCGGCGCGGGCTTGCGGAGGAGCACGGCGTGTGCGACCGCATCGAGATTCAGATGGGCACGCTCGGCAAAGCCGTCGGCGCGGCCGGCGGTTACATCTGCGGCTCGCGCGCGCTCGTGGACTGGCTCGTGAATCGCGCGCGCAGTTTTATTTTTTCCACCGCACCTGTTCCGGCGCAGGCCGCCGCCGCGCGCGCCGGCATCAAACTGATCCAGTCCGCGGAAGGCGCGGACCGCTGCGTGCGACTCTGGTCGCTCGTGGATTTGCTGAAGTCCGAGTTGATCAACGCCGGCTGGCCCCCGTCCGGCGCGGTGCGCAGTCCGATTGTGCCGCTCATCGTCGGCGAGGCCGCGGCGGCGGTGAGCCTGGCCGGAAAACTTCGGGAGCGGGGATTTTTTGTTCCGGCCATCCGCTACCCGACCGTCGCGCGCGGCGCGGCGCGGCTGCGCGTGACCGTCTCGGCAGACCACACGGCCGCCGATCTCGCGGCGCTCGCCGCCGCACTTGGCAATCCCCGCTGATGCACCCGCTCGCCCAACTCGATCATCGCTTCGTCTGGCATCCTTTCACCCAGATGCGCGACTGGCTCAAGCGCGAGCCGATCGTGATCGTGAAGGGCAGGGGAGCCGTGCTGCACGACGTGAAGGGTCGCGAGTATCTCGACGCCAACTCCTCGATCTGGACGAACCTCCACGGCCACGCGCACCCGAAGCTCAACGCGGCGCTCACACGGCAGTTTAAAAAAATCGCGCACAGCTCCGCGCTCGGCTTCGCAAACGAACCCGCGAGCCGGCTGGCGGAAAAACTGGTGGCGCTCGCGAATCCCGCCACGGTAGGGCGCGGTGTCCTCACCGCGCCGCGGACCGTCCGAAAGCCTGCGATGTCCTCACGGCGCGCTGAGGACAGCGCGCCCTACCTCGCCAAAGTTTTTTTCTCCGACGACGGCTCCACTGCGCTTGAGGTCGCGCTGAAGCTTGCCTACGAGTTCGCGCGGCGGACGGGTCGGAGTAAGTTGCCGCGATTTCTCTCGCTCCAAGGCGCGTATCACGGCGACACCGTAGGCGCGGTGAGCCTCGGCCACATTGACCTTTTCCACCGCGCCTATCGCGGTCTGCTCTTCAAATCCGACGCCGTGATGTCGCCGTATTGCTACCGCTGCCCGTTCAACCGCGCGAAGCCCGGGCGCGCCGATGCGCGCGAATATCGCAAGTGCAACTGGGAATGTGTCGGCCAGGTGGAGCAAAAATTTTCCGCGCGGAAAAAACGCGGCGGCTACGCGGCGTTCGTCTTCGAGCCGCTGATGCAGGGCGCGGCCGGCATGATCCCGCAACCGTCCGGTTGGCTGCGCCGCGTGACAGAGATCGCGCGCGGCCACGGCGCACAGTTGATCGCGGATGAAGTGATGACGGGCTTCGGCCGGACGGGCGGTTCGGAGTTCAGGCTTCAGCCTG
>JACQFS010000101.1 GCA_016199935.1 Verrucomicrobiota bacterium | reverse complement strand
GAGTTTTACGACCTCCGGCTAGAGTTTTACGACCTCCGGCTAGAGTTTTATCGGATCGCAGCACCAAACTACTGCCCGATCGCGTAAGTCACCTCACCCGCCGCGTCAGCACCAGGCCCATGATCGAGAACAGCGCGTTCGGCCCCCAGCCCGCCAGCCACGGCGCGACGTAGCCGCCCGTGCCGAGCGTGAGGCCCACCTGTTGCAAAACGAAAAACGCGAACACGATGAAGATGCTGCCCGCCACGCTGACGAACACATTGCGCCGGCCCGCGGGCGTGCCGAACGGAATCGCCACCAGCACGACGACCAGCGCCGTCCACGGCATCGCGAGGCGCGTGTGCAATTGCGTGAAGAGCATCGCCTCCTCGCGCGGCGAGGGATGCGGGTGAAGCTGGATGTAATTGAGAATCTCGCTCGTCGTCAGCCGGACTTTTTTCGCGGCCTTCATGTCGGTGAGGTTTCCGATCTTGATTTCGCTTTTGATCTGCGCCGGCGTCTCGTTGAAGGCCGGGAAGACGATCTGGTTCGTCTGGAACGGCACCGGCAGTGCGCCCGGCTGGCCGGAGTAGGTCAGCTCCTGCACGTTGTAGAATGTCCACGCTCCGTCGAAATACAGCGCCTTCTCCGCGGTGATGTCGCGGCGCGCGCCGTCCAGCAGCACCCAGATGACGCGCGGCCGGCGCATCTCGGCGGTGACGGTGTTGTATTCCTGAATGGCCCAGTAGCGGCGCTCGCGGGCGTTGTGGAAATTCAGATTCATCTGCCACTCGCGCAACTCCGGCCGGAGCAGTTCGCGCACGTGCCGCGTGCGCACCTGCTCCGCCATCTCCGCGCACGCGGGCGCGATGCCTTCATTCAACACGAGCAGCATCAGGCTGCCGATGAACCCGACCGCGAAAAACGGCGCGCACATCCGTGCAAGGCCCACGCCCGCCGCGCGGATGGCGGTGAGTTCGTGGTGCCGCGCGAGGTTCGTCAGCGCGTAGAGCAGCGCGAGCAGCAGCGCCACCGGCCCGACGGTGAGCGTGAACTCCGGCACGCGCAGGAGATACAGCAGCGCGATCTCGCCCCCTTTCAAGTGCGCCGCGTTGTAGTCGTCCAACTCGCCGATCACGTCGAAGGACATCCAGAAAATGAGGAACCCGAAGAAGCAATAGCCCAGCGGGACGAGCAGTTCGCGCAACAGGTATCGGTCGAGCAGGCGCATCAAGGGCCGCAGCGTAGCCAGTGAACTGAAACGAAGGCAAGCCGCGCCGACAATGATGCAAACGAGGGCGGCTATGGTTTCTTCGGTGCCGGGCCGCTCGCCGCCGGCACCGCGACTTCAAAATCCTCCTTGATCATCAACTCGTTCGCCGCGATGTGCTCGAAGGTTTCCGTGATCGTGACCTGCACCGCGCCGGCTTTCTGTTTCATGTCGGCCATCTGCTTCGTCATCTTGCTGACGCCCTCGGGCGAGGAATCCTGGCCCAGCGTCTTCATCAACTTCCTCATCGTCTCGGGGCTGACCTGATCCGTCGCCGACGCGGTGCCGAGGCCGGAGTTTGCCGCGTGGGCGGTGCGGGATTGTTTCAGGAACAAATCCTTCTTCGTGATCCAGAGCGTGTATTTGCCAGCGGGGCCGTCGCCGGTGATGACATGGCAAAGGTCCGCGCCCACGCTCTCGTCCGCCAGCAGCGTGGCATTCGTGAGGGACTTGAGCAGGCTGCTCTCCTCGTCCTTGAAGAACAGGCTCGGCACGGTGTGGGTGGCGCCGCCGGAGAGGCCCGTGGCCGTGGCCAACGACATCTCGCGGTTGAGGAACGTGGACACCTTGCCGTTCATCAAAACCTTGTGGCCATCGCCGGCCGACCACGCGGCCCCCGTCATGGTGACCCCGGGCATGATCACGTTCGTCCACTCGACGCGGTAAAACTCGGGCCGCGCCAGGTTGAGGGAGAACGTGTGTGCGAGCGTGGTCGGGGTGCCGCCACTCGCGAGTGTGACTTGGGAAATGTTTTTGCCCGCCGCGCTGAAGGTGGAGAGAGCGCCATACTTCTCGTCCACCTTGCGGAGCAGTTCGGTGGCGGCGGACGCGGGCTTGGCGTCCTTGGTGGCGGCCGGTGGGACGGAGTTGGTTGCCCGATCCATCACGGTGCGCGCGGCTTTGCCGGTGGCTCCGCTCATGCTCATCACGTTGACCACGAGGCAGGCCACGTAGAGCGCGGCGACCACGATCGCCACCACCATCCAGCGCCGCCGCTTGCGGCGATCCACCACCTCGTCGAAGCCGGGGCGCGAACGGCGCAACCGTTCGGAGAGAAAGCCAGCCGCCACGCCGGCGAGGCCGATCCACAACGACGCGGACAACCAGTGAATTGTGATCCCCTGATACGAGCCGCCGAAGTCCACGGTGAACCACGGCGAGGGCTGGCCAATTTGAATCGCACCTTTGTTCGTGATCTGTTGGCCGGCGGTCACATCCGTCTTGGAGTGGATGTTGAAGCCGAGGAACACCAGCGTCGCGCATCCCACGATGATTGTGAGTGCAGCTTGGATCAGCTTCTGCGCCCACGGCGCGCGGCGGTTGAACCAGCCGGGCAGGCCGACGGTGAGCGCCTCCGAGACGCGGTGGTCGAGGGGTTTCATTTCCGCAGCGGAGGCCGTTGGTTTTTCCGTGCCCGCCGCCTTTCGCCGCGCCCAGGCCGTTCCGGCAATCGACACGAGGAAAGCTAAGGCCATGAACGCGAGACCGCCGATGGTCAGGTATTCCCCGTTAGT
Organism: Verrucomicrobiota bacterium; assembly: GCA_016199935.1. Classification (GTDB taxonomy): domain Bacteria; phylum Verrucomicrobiota; class Verrucomicrobiia; order Limisphaerales; family JACQFS01; genus JACQFS01. The sequence goes on along the minus strand of JACQFS010000101.1, from coordinate 39,055 downwards.
ATTGAGTGAGGAAAAGAAGCGCTCCGCGTCCGGGTCGTTCGCGTTTCCTCCGATGGCGTGCGCTCCGAATGCTCCGCCGCCTGCCGCGTAATAGCCGGCCGCAAGCCCGCCCAGCGCGACCGGCGCAATCGCGACACCGCCGTAAGCCGCCACAAGCGCCAGCGCCAGTCCGGCAAGCGAAAACAGCCCGAGTCCAACACCGCCGCAGGCGAAGCCGCCCACAGCGACTCCGCCAAAGGCCACCACACCAAAAGCCTTTCCGCCAAAAGCGAAGACTCCTTTCGCGGTGTCGCCGATGGCGATGATTCCCTTCGCCACCCGCCGTTTGCCCGTCGCGGGATCAACGCCGCTGCACACGTGAATCCACGGCAGGCCGAAGCAGGTGGCCTTGGACTTGTATTCCCAGCCGAGCCAATGGCGCACGGCGAGCGGCACGTTCGCCATGAGCGCGGAGATGTTTTCCACATCCGTCCGCACCTCGCTCGCGTGCTGGTAGCGGAGTTCCACATTGCGCTCCAGTGAACGCAACACCACTTCATCGAGCCGCACGTCAATCTGCACCTTTTCCGACGGCAAGGCGAAGCGGCCCATCGGCAGTTCGCCCGTGAGCATTTCGTAGAAGACCACGCCGAGCGAATAGATGTCGGCGCGGTGATCCACCGACTTGGCGTCCGACAACTGCTCGGGGGCCATGTATTGCGGCGTGCCCATGCCCTGCTGCGAGCGCGTGAGCGACACGTCGGTCGCGCCCGCGAGCTTGGCGAGGCCGAAGTCGGCGATCTTCACGCGGCCCCGGCGGTCCACGAGGATGTTCGCGGGTTTGATGTCGCGGTGGACCACGCCCTCGTCGTGCGCGAATTGCAGCGCGTCGCAGAGCCGGGGCACGATGGCGAGCGCCTCGGCGGAAGTGAGTTTGCCGGATTGGATGACGCTGCGGAGATTCGCGCCGTCCACGAACTCCATGATGAAATAGCAGAGCGGAGCGGCGGCATCGCCGGTCTGGCCGAAGTCGTAAACGGCCACGATGTTCGGATGGTTGAGCTTGGCGAGCGCGCGGGCCTCGCGGTTGAACCGCTCGACGAACGCCGGGTCGCGGCTGAACTGCGGCAGCATGATTTTCAACGCGATGAGCCGGTCGAGCTGCTTCTGCCGCGCCTTGTAAACGACGCCCATCCCGCCCCGGCCGAGCAGTTCGAGGATTTCGAGCTGCGGAAAAAGTTTCGCCACGTCGTCGAGCGACGGCGTCTCGGCGGAGGCCGCGCTCGCGGCGGGCGAAAAATTCGTGGGCGCGCTGGAGGGCGTGCCGGACGGACTCACGCCCGAGCCGAGCGCGACTTTGACGAGGCACTCGGGGCACAAGCCTTCGGGCGCGTCGGCGGGCAGCGGCTTTTTGCAGGACTGGCAAATTCGCACGGTGTTCATAAGTTTCGTCTTCTGTTCACCCGTTACAGAAGAAACGGTGGGCAAAGGTTACTGAAAATCTTCACCGCATGGGAGCGCGGCGTTCGGTGTTCACGCTTTAGCGTGTCGGAGTCCGGCCCGACACCCTGAAGGGTGGACACCGAGCGCTGTCAAAATTTTACAAACCCGAACTCGCCCTCGAAGCTCGGCAGCGCGTGGCGGCCGGCGTCGTTCGCGGGGAGCTGCGTTTCGAGCAGGCTCGCGGCCATCTCGCTCACGAGCCGCGGCTCGCGCAGGGAGCCGGCGAGTTTTTCCATCCGGAAAATAAAATTCACCTCGCGGCCGGACAAACTTTCCTCGCCCAGCGACGCGCCGCCGCGAAACACGGTGCCGTGGTGCAGCACAAAACGGAACGGCAGCTTCGAGCCGTCCTGCAACCGCTTCAGCGCCTCGATCGCGCGGGTGACCTGGAGCGCCGAGCCTTCGCGCGCCTGCCAGTAGGCGAAGAAACCGTCGCCGAGGAATTTGTTGATGCTGCCGCCACATTCCTCGACGAGCTGTTTGCACTCGGCGAGCCAGCGACCGGTGAGCACCGGAATTTCCTCGGCGCGAAATTTTTCATGCAACCGCGTCGAGCCCTCGATGTCGGCGACGAGCAGCCAGCAGGGTTCGGATTTGATGTCGAGCACGGTCTCGTCGCTGATGGGGTTGCGGCTGGCCGAGCGGCCCGCGGCGGCGGACTGCCGGAAGCTGAGCGCGCTGGCGCCAACCTCGATGCGGTCGCCGTCGTGGAGGAGCGTGGGCTGGCTGACGCGGCGGCCGTTGAGGAGCGTGCCGTTGCTGCTGCCCAGGTCCACGAGCCAATACTCATGCTGCTCCTGCGCGTGGACGAGCGCGTGCCGGCGCGAGGCGCGATCGTCGGCGAGCGCGATCTGGTTGGTGGGCGCGCGGCCGATGGAGCAGTTGCCGACGATGGGAAATTTTTCGCCGGCGGAATTTTCCAGCCACACGGAATTTTTGGCGGCATCGCTCATGGGATTGGGCCGGAGGATAGAAGGACCGGGGAGAAAGGGAAGCCTGAGTGCGACTCACGGAGCGCGGGCTTCAGCCCGCTTCGACACGCGTAGGCAGAGGAAACACCAGAAGTCTCAAGTCCAATGACAATCGGGCAGTGAAGCGGCCTGAAGGCCGCGCTCCTGCACGCTCAGCTCAGCGCCGCGAAGAGATGCCGCAATTCCTCCTCCACCTCCGCCGCGGTCGCGACGGTCTCGGCAATCTGCGCGCGCAGGACTTCGCGGTAGCGCTGGCGCAGACGATGCACACTCACTTTCACCGCGCCCTCGCTCATGCCGAACTTGGCGGCGAGTTCGGAGTAGGGCGTCTCGCCACGGCCGCCGGTGAGGGTGAACTTCAGCTCATCAAACTGCTTCGCCTTTCCGTCCGCCACGAACTCGGCGCGCAGCCGTGCGAGCGTGGTGTCGAGCAGCGTGAGCGCCCAGCGGCGTTCGTAGAGTTTGTCAGCGGTGACGGCGTCCGCCGGTTCCATGGCGTAGCGCGATTCGGCTGACTCGGCGTCGAGCGAGATGAAATTGTGGATGCCGCCGCCGCGCTTGAGCGCCTTGGATTTGTCCCATTCGTTGGCCAGGAAATGTTTGAGCGCGGCAAGCAGGAAGGAACGGAAGCGGCCCTTGGCACGGTCCACGTCGGCGAGCCAGTTTTTCTCCAGCAGGCGCGCGAAAAATTCCTGCGTGAGATCCTGCGCGTCGTGCGGCGCGTGGCCCTGCCGGCGGACGAAGGCGTAAAGCGGATACCAGTAGGCCTGGCAGAGTTTGGCGAGCGCGTCACCGGCGCGCGAGGAGTCGCCGCCGCGCCGCGCCGCGAGCACCATGCTCCAGCGCGTCTCGGCAAATTGGCCGTGGCTGCCGGGGCCCGAGTCGGCGGGATTGGATGAGGAGTCGCTCATGGCGTGCGAACAGGTGCGGATCGTCGGTGTCGGCCGGAAGCATTAGGTGCGGCCGGGACCCGGTTCAAATCTTATCGCCTGCCCCGCCTGCACGGTGTCCCAAAACAGCGCGACGATCACGGGTGCAAATAATCCGTGTGCAATCCCGGCGCGCTGTGGTTTAGTCTGCCGACCAAAATGGATTCAAAGAAACTCGCCCTGCTCTGCCGCGAACTGGCGGACAACCGGAAGGCTGAAGACATCGTCATTCTCGACGTGCGGAAAATCTCCTCCGTGACGGATTATTTTGTCATCGCCAGCGGCACCAGCGACCCGCACCTGCGCGCGATCGTGGAGGAAATCGCCGACACGCTGGAGATCGAACACGGCCAGCGCCCGCGCGCGACCGACGGCCGGATGCCCATCAACTGGGTGGTGCTCGATTACTTCGACGTGATCGTCCACGTCATGCGGCCAGAGGTGCGGAAGAAATTTGACCTGGAAGGCCTGTGGCGCGACGCGCCCAAGGTGCGCACCCGCGCCAAGGCCGCCGCGTCCGAATACAAAACTCCGCCAGAAGACTCCGGCAGAGCTTGATCACCCCGCGGCCTGACCGCGGAAACTATTCGTGGGACGGCGGCGCCTCGTCCGCTTCGTTGCCCGGCTCGGCTGACTCCGCCGGCTCGGTCTTCATCGCCTCCTCCACCATTGACTCGAGGATTTGTTTGAACTCCACGAGCCCGGAGGTGGGGATGATGATGTTGTCCCGGCGACCGTTGACGTCCTCGGTGATGCGGAGGAACCGGCCGCGCGCGTTGGCCTTCAGGGTGAAGACGAACGTCTTGCGTTCGACCTGGAGTTTTTCCGTCCGCAACGTGTCCTCGGGGACGTGGGGCTTGGGGGCGTAACCGTGTTGTCCGTAGCCGTGCTGCTCGTGTGATGAGTGCCGGCGGAATGGGGATGGCCTTTCATTCGATATCATACGACGTTTTGTTTGTGACCCGGAGAATTCCGAACCGGTGAGAAATTCACCCCGCGTAAAAGAAAGTCAACCCCTGAATTGTTGCTGCGAGCCGATGAAGCGAAGGGGGTCGCTCGGGTTGGCCGTCCGCCACAGATAGAACGCCAGGCCGCCGATCACGAGGAGGTTGAGCGTCTGCGAAACGCCGTGCCAGAGGCTGAAGGATTTCGCCGCCTGTTCGCGCACGACGGGCGTCGTCGCGGCGTCGTATTTCGTCACGTGCAGCGCCTTGATCCGCGGCTGGAGAATGAATCCACCGATGAGTCCCGCCGCGAGCAGTCCGCCCAAGAGGTAAAGCATCAGGCTCTGGATGCGCCGGCCGGTGTAGAGCCATTCGGCGAGCAGATGAAGAAACGCGATGCCCGCGCACCAGAGTTGCACGTGGAAGTAGCGCGTGATCATCACCTGCGCGACCAACCCGGCGTAGAAACGCGGCCAGGGGTCTGACACCTGGAAGTTGTTGAGCATCTCCGCGGAGAAAATGGCTGGCCCGATTGCCAGCGTGAAGAACACCGCGCCGCCGAACCACACGGCGGCATTGAGCACTCCGACAAATCGCAGAAACGCTATCACTCGGACGCGAGTTTAGGGAACGCGGTGCCGGACGCCAAGCGCGGAGTCAGGGAAATGCGGTCGTCACGCGCCGGACGCCGGCGGCCTCGGGTCCTGATCTTCGGTGCCGCAACGGTCCACGAGCGCCTCCAAAGTCACCGACTTCGCCGCGTCGGCCTCGGCTTGCTGCACGCGCTCGTGCTCGGCGCGGATTTTTTCCCGGGCCGTATCCTCGCGCGTGGCAAGCTCCTGTCCTTGACCGGCGCGTATCGCCATCAAGATCTCGTGGACGGTGATCTGGCTGGGCGGTCGCGCCGGGACAAACGCCCCGCCTTCGTCACTGACCTCCTGCACCAGATCGGACTTCAGCAACACCGAGAGAATTTCCGAGACCAGCCGGCCAGGCACGCCGAGTTCGCGCGACAACTCAGTCTGCGCGGCGCTCTGCCCCACGTCGAACCGCGCCGCGATGAGCGTCATCATCCGCAGCGCGATGAATTCGCGCCCGCGCTGATTCACGCTGCCGGCCTTGAGCGCGTCGAGGTAAAGGCTGCGGTTCTGGAACGCGTAGCCGACCTGCGCCCCGAACAAAAGGATGAGCCACGACATGTAGAGTCCCGCGAGGAACAGCGGCAGCGCCATGAGGCTTCCGTAAATCTTGCTGTAGGTCACGACGTTCGAGAGGTAGGCGACATTGAGCAGGTTGTTCAACTGCCACAGCACGCCGCCGGTGACGCCGCCCACGAGCGCAGCCGAAAGATCCACCCGCGTGTTCGGCATCAGCTTGTAGAACAGCGCGAAGCCGAGCGACGGAATCACAAAGGGCACGAAGCGAAACAGCAGGTTCCCCAGCACCGGCATCCCGGCGAAAAAATCTTTCGTGGACTCGATATGCGGACCGCTGGTCAGGCCGACGACGAGTGCGATGAGGATCGGCCCGAGCGTCAGCGCGGCCCAGTAATTCACCACGCGCCCGACCCAGTTGCGCCCGGTCGAGACGCCCCAGATGTCATTGAAGGCGACCTCGATGTTGCTCAACAGCATGATGGCGACAAACACCAGCCCGATCATGCCCGTCGTGTTCAGCTTGCCGGACTGGATGTTGTCCACGAAGTCCTTGATCTTCGCGACGACCTCCGCGCGCTTGGCCTCCGCCTGTGCGCCCTCGCCCTTCATCTCCAGATTCAACTGCGGCGCGACGTTCGCCACGAAACCGTCAATCAAGCGCTCGATCGGCTCCTCGCCGCCCTTCTTGAGGAAGCTCGACGACACGCCGATGGCCACCGCCAGCAACGGCACGAGCGCGAGCAGCGTGGTGTAAGCCAGCGCCGACGCGCGCACGGGGCAGCGGTTGCCCACGAACCACTTCGTCACCACCAGCCAGAAATGCGCGAACCGTTCCAGCCGCGGCATCTTCTCGTGCTCGCGCGCTTCGAGGCCGCGCTCGTCGAGAAAATCCTGGAACCGCTTGAGCCTGGAGGTCGGCTGTTCGGGCATGGCGCGAACGATGCCCGCCACGGACGAAAGTTCCAAGCCGCAAATCCGCTGGACGCAGTGGAAACTCTGAACTTTGAACTTTGAACTTTCCTCACGCGTCCCCTACCTTCCCCGCATGGCGCGCAAAGACGAAGCGGAGCAACATCACGGCTGGCACGATGTCATCGGCATCGTGCTCGTCGCCGTCGCGTTGCTGCTCGCCATCGCCCTGTTCAGCTACGACCGCCGGGACATCGGCTACAACACCACCGAGGTCAACCGCGTCAAACACAACCTCATCGGCGCCGTCGGCGCGTGGGGCGGGTATGGCGCGTTCCGGCTCATGGGCGGCGCGGCCTACCTGCTGCCGTTGCTCCTGCTCGGCGTCGGCCTCGGGCATCTGCTGAAACTCCTCGGCTACCTGCGCCGCCGCTGGCCCTGGGGCGTCGTCATGATGCTCGCGTGCATGGGCCTGCTCGCGCTTTATTCCGACCGGCTCAGCCTCCAACTCACCGCCGACGCCGGCAGCGCGGGCGGCTTCATCGGCATGGGCTTGAACGGTTTCTTCCGCATGTTCGGCACCGTCGGCGCGACCGTCATCTACGCGACCATCTACCTCGTCAGCATTATTTTCCTGACGAACTTCCAGTTCGGCCAATGGTTCCGCACCGCGTGGGATAATTTTTTCAACAAGGAAGCCGCCGCGAAAGACGCCGCGCTCTCGCCCGAGGAACGCGCCCTCCAGCGCAAGGCCCGCGAACTCGAAGCCCAGGCCGAGCGCCTCCGCAAACAAGTCGAGCGCGCCGAAAAATCCGCCCCCGAGGCGAAGGACGAACGCTCCGGCCTCGGCCAGGACCTCCAGCCCGTCCCCGAGCCGACCGTGCGCGACCTGAGCATCACGCAGGCGAAGCCCGCTGTCCGCAAACGCGGCGAGAAGCCCGCCATCGCGCTGGTGCCCATCGAGGAATCCGGCGCCGAGGGCGAAATCATCAAGGCCGATGAAATCATCGGCAAGGCGAGCACCGCCGACATTCTCGGAAAAAAATCCGCGGCGGAGAAAGAGAAGGACAAAGACAAGGACGCCGAAAAATCCCGGGGAGCCGATTCAGAAAAGCCGGAAGCTCCAGTCTCACCGGAGCCGGCCGTGGCCGCCGCCGTCACCGCGCCGGCCGACGCGACCGCCAAGCCCACCATCACCGACAACTCCGGCAGCACCGCGCGGCCGCAGCCGAAAAGGAAAAAACCCCTCACCGTCGCGAGCACGCCGCTCATCGGCAATTACCAGTTGCCCTCGGTGGATTTGCTCAACCACGCCGAGCCAAACCTCGTCCCCAGCGAGACCAAGGAGCAGCTCATGGAGCGCGCGCGGCTGATGCAGAAGACGCTCGCGGAATTCGACATCGAGGTCTCGCTCGGCGACATCACCAAGGGGCCGACCATCACGCGCTACGAGTTGCATCCCGTGCCCGGCGTGAAGCTGGAAAAAATCACCGCCCTTTCCAACAACATCGCCGCCGCGCTCAAGGCCGAGCGCATCAACATTCTCGCGCCCGTGCCCGGCAAATCCTCCGTTGGCGTCGAGGTCCCCAACGCCGTGAAGACCAAGGTCATCATGCGCGACCTGCTCGAATCTGAGGAGTGGCGGACCACCAAGGCGCGCATCCCGCTCGCGCTCGGCAAGGACGTCTATGGCCATCCCATCATCGCCGACCTCGGCGAGATGCCGCACATGCTCATCGCCGGCAGCACCGGCTCGGGCAAATCCGTCTGCATCAACTCCATCGTCGCGTCGCTGCTTTACCGGTTCTCGCCCGACCAGCTCCGCTTTGTGATGATTGACCCCAAGGTCGTCGAGCTTCAGCAATACAACGCGCTCCCGCACCTCGTCGTCCCTGTCGTCACCGACCCGAAGAAGGTCATCCTCGCGCTGCGCTGGGTGGTGAACGAAATGGAAAAGCGCTACCAGATTTTCGCACGCGTCGGCGTCCGCAACATCAGCTCCTTCAACGGGCGCCCCAAGGACAAGCCGCTGCCGCAGTCGCAGCCCGAGCTGCCGCTCTCCGCGAAAAAGGAAAAAGTGGAGGCCGGCGCGGATGGTTTCGCCGTCGAGGTGGACGAGGAAATTGTGGTGCCGCGCGACGAGGACATCGTCATCCCCGAAAAACTTTCCTACATCGTCGTCATCATTGACGAACTCGCGGACCTCATGCTCGTCGCGCCCGCCGACGTGGAGATGGCCATCGCGCGCATCACGCAGATGGCGCGCGCCGCCGGCATCCATTGCATCGTCGCGACGCAGCGGCCCTCGGTGGATGTCATCACCGGCGTCATCAAGGCGAACATCCCGGCGCGCATTGCCTTCCAGTGCGCGAGCCGCGTGGACTCGCGCACCATTCTCGACGCGATGGGCGCGGACAAGCTGCTCGGCAAGGGCGACATGCTTTTCCTCCCGCCCGGCTCGGCGAAGTTGAACCGTGCGCAGGGCGCGCTCATCACCGATTCGGAATTGCAGGGCATCGTGGACTTCATCGCCAAGCAGGGCAAACCGAGCTACGAGATGGACTTCCACAACGCGCTGCAAAAAATGCAGGGCAGCGCCGGCCAGAGCTTCGACTTGGAGGAATCCGGCTGCGGCGAGGACGAGAAAATCATCCAGGACTGCATCGAGGTCATCCGCAGCGAGCAGAAGGCGAGCGTGTCGTTGCTGCAACGCCGCCTGCGCCTCGGCTACGGCCGCGCCGCGCGCATCATGGATGAGTTGGAGGGCCGCGGCATCGTCGGCCCCAACAACGGCGCCGAGCCGCGCGAAATCCTCATTGATCTCGACGGCGGCGGGGCCGATGGCAACGCGCCAACGCAACCGGCGGCGAATGTCTGAGCGCCCACCGCGCTGTCCCTTGGAAAAAATCAGTTGGAGGTCGGAAATAATTTGCCAGCCTTGTACCGACGGTGTACATACCCCGCATGGTCGGTCAGTTTTTTACGCCGGAAATCGTCACGCGGGCCATGCTCCGGCTCGCGCGTTACCGGCCGGGGCTGCGCGTCATCGACCCGAGTTGCGGTGACGGCGCGTTTCTCCGACCCATCGCCGGCCACCCTGAAGTTCACGGCTGTGAGTGCGACCCGCGTTACGCCGCGGTCGTCAGCCCAATTCTACGCTCGAAATGTTTCATCCACGGCGATGCCCTGACCAGCCTCGTCCCGGTGTGGGGCACGTTCGAACTGGTGATTGGCAATCCACCATTCAGCGCGCAGGCCAGCTTGGAGCGGCGCGCCGAGGTGCTGCAAGGATACGACCTGGGCGCGGGCCGGCCCTCGCAATGTCTCGAAGTCCTGTTCCTCGAACTTTTCCTCAAGCTCGCCAAACCGCGCGGGCGCATCGCCATCATTTTGCCGGACGGGCCGCTGAGCAACGCGCCGTTCAGCGGCGTGCGTGCGTGGCTGCTTCGACACGCGCACGTGGAGACCATCGTCAGCCTGCCGCGCGGCACGTTCCACGGCACGACCGCCAAGGCCAACATTCTCATCGCGCGCAAACTGACGCCCAGCCACCAACCCAACCGCGAGCCGACACGACTCGTGATGTGTGAAGAACTGGCGGAACTGGATTCACTCCTCGTCACCGCCAACGAAACGGCCTTCACCTGTTCCGCTGTCCTCGCGGACGCGCGCGACTGGCGTCCCGAAGCTCACAATGGGCAATACGCGACGCACCACGCCGAAACCGTGCGGCTCGGCGACGTGTTCACGCTGCGCACCGGCGCGGCCAAGTATGGCGGTGCGCGCAAACTTTTCGACAAGCCCGCACGCGGCCGGCTGCTGTTGCTCCGCGCCAAGAACCTCGCGCCCGGCGGCGGGTTGCGGCTCAAGGAAAAACTGGCTTACATCAGCCGGGCCGGCGTGATGTTCAAGGCGGGCGCGCTGGTCGCGGCGGGCGAACTGCTGTTCGTGCGCGTGGGCGCGGGCTGCTACGGCCGCGTGGCCGTGGTGCCGCGCGGCCTGGAGGCGCAGGCGGACGACTGGCTGCACGTGCTGACGCCGACGGTGAAATTGGATGCGCCCGCGGTCGCGGCGTGGCTGTCGGGCACGGAAGGGCAAAGTCAAATTCGCCGGCTCGCAAAAGGTGTGGGCACGTTGAGCGTGTCAAAGTCGTCGCTGGCCGAACTGCGCCTCCCAGCGCGCTTCATCGCGAGCCAATCCACGCTCACACCGCGCCAAAACGCTTCCGTCCCGGCAACGCGAGCGGGGCGCGTTCACCCCACAACGACGGTTCGGCATCGGACTTCGCCGGAACTTGCGGAGCAAGGCGCGTGAAGAGATGCGCCTGAGTGAAACTGCACTGCACCCGTCTCTGACTCTTGGAATCAATCTTCCGGTTCACGGTGAAGATCGCGCCGGTGAAGGGCGCACACGACACGATGGCCTGCGCGGCGCGACGGGCTTCACCTCGGCATTCAATCGCACCAGATCGTCCCGTAGAATGGGATGCCACAATCCGCGCCAGATTTCCGGTTGGACCGATACTGCCACGACTTTGACAACATGCTTTACGCCACTCCTCCATTCCCAAAAGCCGACGACTAGGGTGAACCGCTCGGCGACATCGAACTGTCGCAATGCATCGCCGAAACCAATGCCGGTTCCCCATTGCGCCGTCTTGATGGAAATTGGTCCGCCGCCCGCCACGGGATTCGCCTCCGGCGGCAAGTCCCATTTTCCTGTGTAGTCTTCATCTGTGATCTCGCAACCCGTGAGGCGGATGGCGAGTTGCTTGACGAAACCTTGGAAGGCGAAACCGTGTTGTTGCTCTTCTGGCATGGCGGGAGACAACGACGGCCGTCCTGCCGCAACAAGTCAAAACCTCACCGTTTGACCTGAGTATTGACCGTCTCGGTCAGACTCAATACTTCCCCGACTTGGAGCTTGGTCCGCAGCCTCTGCCCGGCTTTCACCTTTCGGGCATTGCGGATCGGCTCGCCGGTCTTTGCATCCATCGTGATCGAGTAGCCGCGCGCGAGGACGTTCTCGGGCGAGAGCAGGCGGAGCCGCGCGTTGAGCGAGGCGAGGCGCTCGCGGTGCTGCTTCAGTTGCCGCGCGGGGCGGAGGTGGAGCAAGCGTTGCCGCACGAGTTGCCACGCGGACTGGCTCGCCCGCAGTTGCGAACGTGCGCCGCGCAGGAGCGAGACGTGCAACTCGTCGAGGCGCTGCGCCTGTTCCTCCAGCGAGCGCCGCGGGTGGACGCGTGCGAGGCGCGAGCGCAGGGCGTCGAGCGATTCGCGGTCCTCCTCGACTCGCTGGCGGACGCGGCGGAAGAGCCACGCGAGCGATTCACCCACGAACCCGCGGCTGGAGAAAAATCCCTCGGTGATGATTTCCGCCGCCGCGCTCGGCGTTGCCGCGCGCACGTCGGCCACGAAGTCGGCAATGGTGAAATCAATCTCGTGCCCGACTGCGGAGACGACCGGCAGCACGGACTCGAAGATGGCGCGCGCGACGGCTTCCTCGTTGAACGCCCACAGGTCTTCGAGGCTCCCGCCGCCGCGCGTCACGAGGATGAGGTCGAGCTTGCCGCCCGAGTTGGCTGAAAAGTCATTCAGCATCCGGATCGCCTCCGCAATCTCCGCCGCCGCCCCATCACCCTGCACGCGGCTGGGCGCGAGAAAAATTTCCAGCCCGCGATGACGCCGTTCGATCACGTGCAGCACGTCCTGCAACGCCGCCGCCGCGGTCGAAGTGACGATGCCAATGCGCTCCGGGAAGCGCGGCAGCGGACGTTTGCGTTCGGTGGCGAAGAGTCCTTCGGCATTAAGCTTCTGCTTGAGCTTCTCGAATGCCGCCTGTAACGCGCCGATGCCCACCGGCTCCACCTCCATCACGCGGAGCTGATACTGGCCGCGCGCCTCATACACCGTCACGTCGCCGCGGAGGTTGACCTTGCGGCCCTCGGCGAGCGCGTCGCGATTCGCGGCAGCCTCGCCACGGAAGAGCACGCACGAGAGCTGCGCGCCGGCGTCCTTGAGCGTGAAGTAGGCGTGGCCCGAGGGCTGGAGGCGGAGGTTGCTGATTTCGCCCGTGACCCAGACGGAGCCGATTTGCTTTTCGAGCAGCCGCTTGACCTGCGTGGTGAGTTCGGAAACGGAAAGAACCTGCCGCGTCTCGGCCGCCGGGAACAACTCGGCGAACTCCCACTGGCTTTTGGCGCTTCGGGGCATGGGGATTTAACGCAAAGACGCAAAGACGCAAAGACGCGGGAGGAATTCTTTGGCCTGCGCCTTTGCGTCTTTGCGTCTTTGCGTTGAAAGAAAACGCTTCATCAACTCAACGGCTCCGACACGCGCACGATGCTCAGTGCCTTGCCGGAAGTTTCATCCACTTCGATCACCGCGCCCTGGAGCAGCACGCGCTCGCGCGCGACGGGGAAACGCTGCGGCTGGTTGGTGAGGAAGCGCTTGATCACCGGCTCGATCTCGCGGCCGAGCACGCTCTCGTGCGGGCCGGTGAAGCCCGCGTCGGTGAGATACGCGGTGCCGCCGGGGAAAATCTGCTCGTCCGCCGTCTGCACGTGCGTGTGCGTGCCGACCACCGCGCTCACGGTGCCGTCGAGCATCCGCGCGAAGGCGATTTTTTCCGACGTCGCCTCGGCGTGGAAGTCCACGAAGATGATCGGCGTCTGCCGGCGAAGCTGCTCGACCTCGGCGCGGATGCGGGAGAAGGGATTGTCGAGGTCGGGCATGAACGTGCGGCCCTGCGCGTTGATGACGCCGATGGTGAGACCGCCTTGAATTTGGAAAAGCCCCGCACCCGAGCCGGGCGTGCCGGCGGGATAATTGAGCGGGCGGAGGAAGCGCCGCTCGTTGATCAGCAGTTCGGTCACTTCCTTCTGATCCCACAAATGATCGCCGGTGGTGATGACATCCACGCCGGCGGAAAAAATCTCCGACGCAGTGTCGGGCGTGATGCCGGAGCCGCCCGCGCTGTTCTCGCCGTTGGCGATGACGAAGGCGACACCGTGGCGTTCGCGCAGGCGCGGGACGAGTTGTTTCGTCACGCGCCGGCCGGGTTCGCCCACGATGTCGCCGAGGAAAAGGATTCGCACGGGCGGAGAGTAGGCAAGCCGAAGAGTAGCGCAAGCATCCTGCTTGCGGGTTTGGGGAGCATCCTGCTCCCCGGTCCGAGAGACACGAAACAAGATGTTTCGTGAACCCGCAGGCAGGATGCCTGCGCTACGCGGGAGATGGAGCGCAAGCTAAAGCTTGCGGCCTCCTTGCGAATGGATTTCCATCGGCCCATGAAATTTCCAATCGCACTCCGGGGCGCGCTGGCGTTGCTCGCCGCCGCACACTTCACCACCGTTTCCCTCCGCGCTCATCCCGCCGCCGATGAGATGGCCGCGGCTGCCGCCAAGTTTGCCGCGACGCTCACGGCGGAGCAGAAAGCCAAGGCGCTTTACCCCGACGTGAAGGCGGAGGCGCGGCAGCAGTGGCATTTCATCCCGAGCGAGATGGTGAAGTTCGGGCGCAAGGGCGTGACGTTCATCGAACTCAGCGAGGAGCAGCGCAAACTCGCGCTCGCGCTCCTGCGCACCGGCCTGAGCGCCGACGGCTACGCGAAGGCGACGAACATCATGAGCCTCGAAGCCGTGCTCCGGCAGATCGAGAAACCCGGCGGCAAGGTGGACCGCAACCCGATCAAGTATTTCGTCAGCATCTACGGCACGCCCGATCCGAAGGGCACGTGGGGCTGGCGCTTCGAGGGGCACCACATGTCGCTCGTCTTCACCATCGTGGACGGCAAGGCGATCTCGACGTCGCCGACGTTCATGGGCACGAACCCGGCGGAAGTCCGCGAAGGCCCGCGCAAGGGCGTGCGCGTGCTCGGCCGCGACGAGGATCGCGCGCGCCAGCTCGTGAAATCGCTCAACGCGGAACAGAGCGCCACGGCCATCTTCGACAAGGACGCGCCGAAGGAAATCATCACGACGGGGCCAGATGGGCCGCCGGCGAAAGTTTCGCCGCTCACGCCGGAAGGAATCGCGTCGGCCAAGCTTACGAAAGATCAGCAGAAGCAGCTCAAGGGGCTCGTCGAGGAATTCGCCCACCGCATCCGCCCCGATCTCGCCAAGGCTGATCTCGCGAAAATCGAGAAGGCCGGCTGGGACAAGGTTCACTTCGCTTGGGCTGGCGGCACCGAGCGCGGGCAGGGACATTACTATCGCGTGCAGGGGCCGACCTTCCTGATCGAATACGACAACACGCAGAATGAGGCGAACCACGTCCACTCGGTCTGGCGCGATTTCCAGGGCGACTTCGGCGCGGACCTCCTCGCCAAGCACTACGCGGAATCGCACGCGAAGTGAATGGAGCGGCGACACTCTTGTCGCCGTTTGTTTTCATAATTGAATGACGAGGCGACAAGAATGTCGCCGCTCCTTGACGCCCGCGCTAACCTCCCGCCGTGCTGCCATTTGATCCCGTCCAACCCACCGTCGCCGTCGGCCAGAAGCTGACCGCGACGATTCACGACATCGCGTTCGGCGGCGAGGGCGTGGCGCGCGTCGAAAATTTTGTCGTGTTCATTCCGTTCGTCATTGTCGGCGAGGAGGTCGAGGCGGAGGTGACCGAGGTGAAGAAACAATTTGCGCGGGCGAAGCTCGTGCGCGTGCTCAAGCCGTCGCCGAATCGCGTCGAGCCACAGTGCAAACACTACGGCGCGTGCGGCGGCTGCCAGTATCAGCACATCGCCTACGGGGAGCAGCTCCGCTTCAAACAGAAGCAGATTGCGGATTTGTTTCAGCGCGTCGGCGGCTTCGCGCAGACTGTCATCGATGCGGCCGTCCCCTGCCCTGCCCCTTATGGCTACCGCAACCGAATCATGATCCGCTCGCAGTGGAACAAGCCGGAGCAGCGGTTGAACATCGGCTTCATCCGCCACGACGGTGGGTTGGTCGAGGACATCTTCGAGTGCGCGATCGCGGAGCCGGTGCTGAACGAACAGATCGCGCACGTGCGCAAAAATCCGCCGCCGAAGGGCGGGTTGAAAGTGGTGCTGCGCGTCGCGCCGGAAGGCTGGGAGGTGCCGAAGGATTCCTTTTTCCAAAATAATTTCCACCAACTTCCGAACCTCGTCGCGACGGTGCGCGAGCGAGTCCGCGACGCGGGGACGAAGCATCTGGTGGACGCTTACTGCGGCGTCGGCTTCTTCGGCATCGAGTTGGCGCGCGACGTGGAGTCATTTGCTGGCGTGGAATACGACGTGATGGCGATCCGAGCCGCGCGGAAAAACTTGCAGTCGCACGCCGTGACGAACGGCGAGTTCATCCAGGGCAAGACCGAGGAGCACCTGGCGTCGCTGTGCGCGAAGTTTTCTCCGGACGCGACAACCGTGGTGATTGACCCGCCGCGGCGCGGCTGCGACGAGACGGCGATCAGGATGTTGCGCGCGGCCGGACCGGCGCAGGTGATCTACGTCTCGTGTCATCCGGCGACGCTCGCGCGGGATTTGAACCTTCTTTGCGAGGGCGGGGTCTATGAGTTGAAACGCGTGACGCCGCTGGACATGTTTCCGCAGACGCAGCACGTCGAGTGCGTGGCGGACGTGCGGCGCGTGGGATGAAGTTTACGGATTACTACTTACTCGTCACGCGCCGTAACGAGTAAGCAGTAATCCGTAACCCGAAAGCACCGCCGCGCTTGCCAAATGCGCGGCGGTCGGTTTCAACTGGCGCAGGATTTACCGGATGCAGACGCAGGAACAACATCAACCGCCGCCATCGCCAGGCCCAAATCTCTCGCTGCTGCCGTGGGCGGTCGCGACCGCGGCGCTCGTGGTTTTCCTGCTCACGCTCAACCACTGGGCCTCCGCTTCGAGCGTGATGTTTCTCTCGCGCGTCGCCGGCGGCGAATGGATGCCGACCGCCTACGCGCCACTGAGTTGGCTGGTGACGCAGCCATTGCGCCTGCTGCCCGCGGCGTGGCAGCCGCTGGCGCTGAACGTTTTCGCCGCCGCGCTGGCCGCCGCCACGCTCGGCCTGCTCGCGCGCTCGGTGCAACTGCTCCCGCACGACCGGACGAAGGAGCAGCGGCGCGCGGAGCAGAGCGAGCACTCGCTCCTGAGCGCGCGCGGCGCGTGGATCGCCCCCGTGCTCGCCGCGCTGGCGTGCGGACTGCAATCCACCTTCTGGGAAAACGCCACCGCGTTCACCGGCGAAATGCTCGATGCGTTCGTCCTCACGTTCTGCATCTGGTCGCTATTGGAATACCGGCTGGATCGTCGGGAGGGCCGGCTGTTTCTCCTCGCGTTTGCCTTCGGACTCGGCACGCCGAACAACTACGCGCTGATCGCCATCTTCCCCGCCTTCACCCTGGCGATTGCGTGGACGATGGAGCGACAAATCCTGCGGTTCGGATTTGTCGCGCGGATGCTGCTCTGCGGCCTGCTCGGGCTTTCGCTCTACCTGCTGCTGCCCGCGCTCAACTCGGCCGGCGACGCCACGTTCACCTTCTGGCCGTGGCTGAAAGCAAATCTTTCGTTTCAGAAAATGTTCCTCCTGGGCGATCCCAAGGGCGTGCTGTTGCGCCTGGGCGTGCTGGTGCCGCTGCTCTCGGTGCTGCTGATGGCGATCCGCTGGCCATCGTCGCTGGGGGAAACGAGCCAGGCCGGGCTGGTGCTCACTTCGGTGATGTTCCGCGTGATGCACGCGGTGCTGCTGATCGTCTGCGGCTGGGTGGCGTTCGATCCCGCGTTCAGCCCGCGCGCGATGAACTATCCGTATTCGTTTCTTTCCATTTACCTGCTCAGCGCCCTCGCGATCGGTTACTTCGCCGGCTACTTCGTGCTGATCGGCGAAACGGTTCCGCGCGCGTGGCAACGCATGACGCGCCTGGAAAAAACCGCCAAGACCGGCCTGACGTGGGCAATGCGGATCGCGCTCGTCGTGCTGCCGCTCGGCCTGATCGTCAAAAACCTCCCGGCGATCCGCGCCACCAACGGCCCCGCGTTGCGCGACCTGATCCGGCTCAAGACCGCGGTCCTGCCGACCGACGGCGCGATTGTGCTGGGTGACGACCCGGTCCTCACGCGGCTCACGCGCACCGCGCTGCGCGGCGAGGGGCGCGACGCGAACTACGTCGTGCTCGACACGGGAGCGCTGCCGTTTCCCGCCTACCATCGCCACGTGCTCCGCAGCGCGCACGGCCGCTGGCCCGACGCCGTCACGACCAACGCGCCGGTGCAGTTCGATTCGCCGGCCCTCATCAACCTGCTCGTGCGCGCCGCGCAGAGCAACGCGATCTATTATCTGCATCCGAGTTTCGGCTACTACTTCGAGGCGTTTTATCTCGTGCCGCGCGGCGCGGCCTACCGGATGGAACTTTTCAAGCCCGGCACGGTGGCGCCGCCGCCGTTGACCAAGGGCGAGGTGGATGACAACAACGCCTTCTGGCAGCGGCTCGGTCCGACGCTGCGCGCGATCGCCGACACCGGCGACTCGAAGGATCTCACGCACGCGGAGATCGCCCGCGATTACGCGCGCGCGATCGACCACTGGGGCGTGACGCTTCAGCGGTTGAATCAGGTGAAGGAGGCCGGTGAAATGTTCTCGCTGGCGCTGCGCGTGAATCCGGACAACGTCGCCGCGCTCGTCAACCAGCAGTTCAACCGCAACCTCCAGGCCGGACGCCACACCTCCGTCGAGCTGGGCAAACCCATCCAGGACCTGCTCGGCAAATATCGCACGTGGGACGCCGCGCTCGGCGCGAGCGGACCGCTCGACGAACCCGCCCTGCTCTACCGCCTCGGCCAGACCTTGGCGGGCAATCTTCAGTTCCATCAGGCCGCGGTCCTCTTGCAACGCGTGATCGAACTCGAGCCGCAGAATGTCAACGCGCGCTTTGCCTACGCCGACGCGCTCTTGCAGGCCAATCTGCCGAACGCCGCGCTCGGCGCCGCGTCCGAGATTCATTCCAACTTCCGCCCGCTCACCGCCGCGCAGCAGGCCGAACTGGTGCGCGTCGAGGCGTGGTCGTTTTTCCGGCGCGGCGATTTCACCACCGCCGAGAGCCTGCTCGAAAACACCGCGCGCGACCACCCGACGCTCGAAGGCCCGCTCGAAACGCTTTCGCAGATGTATCTGCTCGCGGGCCGCTTCACCAACGCGCTCGCCACGATGGAACGCCAGCTCAAGCTCTCGCCGAACAACGTCCGCACGCTGCTCAACAAGGGCGCGCTCGCCATTCAGAACAAAGACTACGCCGCCGCCGTGCCGCCGCTCGATCTCGTTCTCCAGCTTCAGCCGGAGAACCAGGCCGCGTTGATGAACCGCGCCATCGCCCACCTGCTCTCGGGCAACCTCAACGCCGCCGAGCGCGACTACCAGGCGCTCCGCGCGCTCGCGCCGCGCGCCTACGCCGTGCACTACGGCCTCGGCGAGATCGCATGGAAGCGCAATGACTCGCGAGGTGCGCTGAGCAACTACCAGGAGTATCTGAAATTCGCGCCGAGCAATTCCACCGAACACGCCGAGGTCGTCCAGCGCGTCTCCCAGCTCAAGGGGAAGAAGTGAAAGCAACGAGCAAGGAGAGATCCGTAACTGACTGCTTACGGATTACTCCTTACTCGTTACCCCCGAATCCCGCTTGGAACTTTCCCCGATTCGTGTCTCCTTTCCCGCGCACGATGAGCAAACGTTTCTACCTCACCACGGCGATTGATTACGTCAACGGCCAGCCGCACCTCGGCCATGCCTACGAGAAAATTGTCGCCGACGTGATCGCCCGCAGCCGCCGCGCGCTCGGTGAGGAGGTTTTTTTTCTCACCGGCCTCGATGAGCACGGGCAAAAGGTCCAGCAGGCCGCGCAGGCGGAGCAGCAAGACGCGCAGGCCTATTGCGATGCCCTCGCCGCCGACTGGCAGCGCTTCGCCACAACCCTCAAGCTCACCAACGACGATTTCGTCCGCACCACGGAGCCGCGACACAAGGAAGTCGTGCAGGCGATCCTCGCCAAGCTCCACCGCGAGGGACATTTCTATCAGGACACTCGCGAGGGATTTTACTCCGCGCGAGAGGAGACGTTCGTCACCGAAAAGGAGCGCCTGCCCGACGGCTCCTTCCCCGCGCACTACGGCGAGGTCGTGAAACTCTCCGAGACCAACTGGTATTTCAAACTCGGCGCGCACCAAGCGTGGCTCATCGAACACATCGAGAAAAATCCGGCCTTCATCCAGCCCGAATCGCGCCGCAATGAAATCCTCGGCTTCCTGAAGAACCACACGCTCGAAGACCTCTGCATCTCGCGCCCCGCCGCGCGCCTGAACTGGGGCATCCCGATTCCGTTCGACCCGGCTTACGTCACCTACGTCTGGTTCGACGCGCTGGTGAATTACATTTCCATCCCCGCCGCCCACGGCGATCCGGTCGTCTGCCGTGCGCTCGGCATTTCAGCATCCGGAATCCAGCTCTGGCCCGCCGACATCCACGTCATCGGCAAGGATATCGTGAAGTTTCACGCCGTTTACTGGCCCATCATGCTCAAGGCAATGGGCCTGCCGCTGCCGCACAAACTCCTCGTCCACGGCTGGTGGCAGAAGGACGGCGCGAAAATCAGCAAGAGCACCGGCAACCTCGTAGATCCGGTTGCCATCATCAATGAGTGGGGTCTCGACGCGTTCCGCTATTATGTCGTGCGCGAACTCGAGATCGGCCCCGATGGCAACTGGACCGATGCCGGTTTTGCGGCGCGTTACAGCGCGGAATTGGCGAACGGCCTCGGCAATCTCGTCAACCGCTCGCTCGCGATGCTCAAACGCTACCGACACGGCGTCGTGCCCGCGCGGCATGATGAATTAAAAACAAACGCTGAAGATCCAACAGCTATAGTCCGCCAGTTTTTGGGGAACCTTGATCCCGCATACTTTTCAGAACGGCTCGGAGTCGTGCTCAAGACGACAGAGAGCAACAGCATTAGTCTTCAACTAGCGCTGGTTAACATCTGGCATTTGGTCACGCGCGCCAACCAATACGTGGACCAGACCGCGCCGTTCAAACTCGCCAAGGACCCCGCGCAAAGTTCGCGCCTCGACGAAGTCCTCTACAACCTCACCGAGACGTGCCGCGTGCTCGCCGTGCTCATCGGGCCGTTCCTGCCGGAGACCTCGGCGAAAATTTTCGCGCAACTGAACCTCCCGTTGGAAACGAAACTCTCCGCCGCCGCGTGGGGCGGGCTGCCCGCCGGCCACGTCATCGGCGAACCCGCCGCCCTCTTCCCGCGCAAGGATCAGCCGAAGAAATAATGAACCGCTTCACGGCCACGGAAATCGGCGCGTTGATTTTGGCAGCGTTACTTTTGTTCGTTGGATTTTGGATCATCGCCTTTCCAAAGCAGACGATCATCCGACATCAAGCCTACGACGCAAGTGACCGGCCTCGTGATTTCGTGGAACTGGTGACGCCGAATCAGATGCGCTTTTATGGCTCGCTCTGCGTGCTCATCGGCGGAGGGATAGCCGCTTTAGTGCTGTATCGCGGACAAAACAATCGGTCCTGAATTCCTCTCGCCTCAGTCCACCTCGGCAGCATGACGGCGCCAGCGCTGGAGATTCTTCGCGAGCATGATCCAGTAGAGTGGCGCGAAGAACAGGAAACCCGAAAGCGACAGCAGCACGTAGCCGATGATGATCAGTGGCGTCGGAGGCATCCGTTGCGTGGTCCCATTGCGCAGAACCTCACCTTCGGAAAAAATTTGCTCGAACGGCATCCAGTTGTTGTAAGGCCCGACCGCTGCGCCACACTGCGGGCAGAAGTTCGCGCCGGGCGCCTGCGGCGTCGAGCAGCGATGGCAGGCCATGGGCGTGTCGTCATTCAGCGGTGAAGTTTCTCCTGCCTGCTCCCACGGATCGGGTGGCGGCACGCCCTGCCGGAACCAGCGGACGACAAGGTAAATCATGACGGCCAAAACCACGATCACAGCGAAGCCCACCTCGCTGACCATCGGTTGTGGTCCCGTCGTCATGACGACGAAAGTTTTACCTCAACTTCACAACTGGCGCAATCACGCGCGAGGCATGGCTTTGCTCGTGGAAGATCGTGTTGGTCGCCGTGACGGCGGGGGCGGGGGAACGCTTGTCAAGAAACGCGCGATGCCGTAGTTTGCCGCCATGAAATTCCGCCTGCTCGTCGAGTTCGACAAGGACGCCAAACGCTGGTCCGCTGTGTTTCCGGAACTGCCCGGCTGCGCATCGGCGGGGGACACGGAAACAGAGGCGATTGACAATGCGCGGGAAGCGCTCGCGCTGTGGTTCGAGCCAACTGAGTTGAAGCCGCACAAGGGCGCGAAACTCCTCGAAGTCGCGCTGCCGTGAGCCAGCGGTTTCCAGTTTGCAACGCGAAGGAGGTTGTCCGCGTCCTGCGCAAACAGGGATTCCTCCTCGTGGGTCAGTCCGGCAGCCATCAGAAGTGGCGTCACGCAAACGGCCGGCAGGTGATCGTCGCGATGCACGGCAGCAAACCCATCCCCATCGGCACCCTCAAGAGCATCATCGAAGGCTCCGGCCTCGCGGCGGATGATTTCCGCTGAGGCGGATTTCCCACCGGCTCAACGGCCATTCATTTCACCACCGGCGCAATGACCCGCGACGCGTGGCTTTGCTCGTGGAAAATCGTGTTCGTGGCGGTGACGGCGTTGGCGGGGAATTCGATGGTCAGCGGTTCGCCGGTCTGCGGGTTGGGTTCGTAAAACGGCGCGCCGGTGCTTGCCACCGTGATGCGGATGCGGTGGCCCGTGTTGAAATTCTGGCTGAGCGAGCCGACCTCAAACGCGACGCGATAAATTTTCCCCGCCTGCATCAGCACCTCCCGCTCGAAGCCCTCGCGATAGCGCGCGCGCCGCACGTAGTCCGCAATGAGGATGCTCCGCCCGTCGGGATACACATCGCTCACGCGCACGAAGAAATCGGTGTCCCGCGCCGTGGAGGCGACGTAAAGCTCCGCGCGCACCCTGCCGGTCCACTCGACGGGCGCGGCGAGCGGCGCGGTGGTGAAGGTGCGCACTTCCTTTTGCTCCTCGAACTTCCGCGCATCGCGCGCGCCGGGAAATGACGTGAACGGAATCTCCATCGGATGCCGCGGGTCGCTCAGGTAACTGGTGGAGGATTTGTTTTCAACGGGCTTCGCCGTGTCGAGTTTTCCGCCTTCGTGAAAATAATACGCGGTGTCCTGCGCGGGCACGGGCCAGTCTTTCGCCGTGCGCCATTCGTTGCCGGGCGCGCCGGGTTCGCCCACGGCGCCCATGACGTAGTAGCGGACGGTCGGCTCGCGTTCGACGCCGTTGTTCACGCCCTTCAGGAAATGATCGAACCAGCGCATCATGTGCTCCTGCGTGTCGAACTTCGCGTTCTCCGGATAAACCATCTCGCCAATCTTGTTCGACTTGGGCAGGCCGCCGTGGAGCCACGGGCCGACGAGGAGTTGCTGCTGCCCGCGCGAATTCGGTCCGCCGCGGTGCTGCCGGCCCACGAAGCTCGCGAGGCTGCCCTGGCTCATGAAGTCATACCAACTGCCGACGGTGAAACACGGCACGTTCATTTTCCCGAAGTGCAGCGAGCAATCCTCGTCGCGCCAGTAGTCGTCGTAGGCCTGGTGGCGATACCATTCCTCCATGAGCGTGAGGTTGTCGGCGGGGTTGCGGCACACGTCGGACATTTTCTTGAAGCGCTCGGGCTTGGACATGCCGCCGAGGCGGTAGCCTTCCTGAAAAAGACTGAGGCCCGTGTCGGTCATGTATTGGCAGACGAGGTGCGGCGGCTGCGTGACGGCGAGGAAGTTTTGCGCGAAGCCACCCTGCGACCCGCCGAAGGTGCCGACCTTGCGGTCGCTCCACGGCTGCGCGGCAAACCATTCGCAGAGATCGTAGCCGTCGCGTAATTCGCCCCACGCCAGCGCGCGATAGCCGACCCACGTGCCCTCGCTCAACTGCGCGCCGCGAAAGCTGACGCGCGCCGCGATGTAGCCGTGCGACGCGAGCGCGGCGAGTTCCTTGCGCGAGCCGGCGCTCGTGATGACGGCGTAGCGCTGCTCGAAGAGGGTCGGCCACGGCCCCTCGCCCGGCGGGAAATAAACGTAGGCGGAAAGGCGCGTGCCATCGCGCATGGGAATCATCAGGTGCTCCTCGCGCACGGAGCCGAGGTCGAGCTTGGGCAGCGGCGCTTCGGCGGCGGTCGCGGCGAACGTGAGCAGGGCGAGAGCAACGAGGGACAGCGAGTTTTTCATGGGGCGCGATGAGTGAAGCCGAAAAGCGAACTGCCGGCAAGCAGCCGGCAGCGCGCGGGTGAGATGATGATGCGGCTTGGCGGCTTAGTTTTTCTTTGCCGGAGCCTTCGCCACCGTCGCGCCTTCGCGGACGATGTTGAATTTTAGTCCGAGCCCTTTCGGCGCCGGATCACCAATCGGATGACCGAAACGCCCGCCGTTCCAGCCCTGCGGACCTTCCTTCGACTTGTCCACGGTGAGCGGGAGGAAGCTCATGACGAATTCACCCTTCGCCTTGTCCGTCGCCTCGACCTTCACGAGGTCCTTCGATTTGGCGAAGACGCCTTCCACCTTCGCAGCGTTGTCGGCCTTCGCGTAATCCGGCACGCGCACTTTCATCGTGGCGACATATTTGTTGCCGTGCTGCGGCGCGGCGTCGGCGATGGCCTGCGCGATCTGGTGGAAGCTGTCCTTGTGCGAGTCGAACGAGACGTTCACCCAGCCGCTCGCGGCCGAAAGGCCCTCGACCTTCGTGACGCTCTTGACCTTTTTGATGGACTCGGTGATGGCGTCCACGCAGTTGCCGCACTCGACGCCGGAAACGTAAAACGTCTGCGTGGTGGGATGCGGCTCGGGTGCCTTCTTCTCAGCGGCAGAAGTCGGCAGCGAAAGCGCGGCGATGGTGAACAGGGGGAGGAGGATTTTTTTCATGTTGGTTTTAAGTGCGGGCAATTCGACTGCGGGGTGGGACGGGAAATTCACCGGAGGGAAACCAGCCGCTCAAAAGGCAGTTGCCCGCGAGATATTGCTCCCCGACTCTTCGCTTCACCCATCCATGAATCTCAGACCCGAATCCGGCCGCTTCGCCCGCCGCGAGTTTCTGAAACGCGCCGGCATCACTGTGGGCATGGGCGCATTCGCGATTCGCCCGCGCGCGGCCACGGCCACCGCATTTCGCCTCGCCACGTTCTCCGCTGAAGTGACGGTGCCGATGGGGCACGCGCTGATGGGCGGCGGCATCAAACCGGCGGAGCGCGTCGTGGACCTGTTGCTCGCGCGCGGCTTCGCACTGCTCGGCGGCGAGCGGCCGCTGGTGCTCGTCTCAGTGGACTGGTGCGAAATCAGAAACGACGCCTTCGACCGCTGGCGCACCGTGCTCGCGGAGGCTGCCGGAACTTCGCCCGACCGCGTGCTGGTCACGAGCACGCATTGCCACGATGCGCCGGTGGCGGACCTGCGCGCGCAGCGGTTGCTCGACGAGCACTCACCCGGCGTGAACATCACGGACCTCGCGTTTCACGAATCCGCAGTGCAGCGCGTCGCGTCCGCGTTGCGTGAAGGGCTGAAGCGCGCGCAACTCGTTACGCACATCGGCACCGGCGAGGCGCGCGTGGAGGGCGTGGCGTCGAACCGGCGGTTCATTCCCGACTCGGGCGGGATTTCCTACGCGCGCATGAGCCGCGCGGTGATGGGGCAGGCGACGGCCGCGCCGGAGGGGACGATTGATCCGTTCCTCAAGACCGTGAGTTTCTGGAACGGCAACCGCGCCGTGTGTTCGCTGCACAGCTACGCGACGCATCCGATGAGCCACTACGGCCAAGGGCAGGTGTCATGCGATTTCGTCGGCCTCGCGCGCAACCGCCGACAGGCGGACGACGCGGGCTGCTTCCAGATTTACGCCAGTGGCTGCTCCGGCAACGTGACGGCGGGAAAGTTCAACGACGGCTCACCCGCCGCGCGAACGCAGCTCACGCAGCGCATCTACGACGCGATGGTTGCCGCGGAGAAAAGCACCGAGCGCCACCCGCTGTGTCAGGTGAACTGGCGCGCCTCGGAGCTGCATCTCACTCCGCGCTCTGGTGCCGGCTTCAGCAGCAATGACTCGCTGAAAATTCTCGCCGACCCGAACGCCAAGTCGTTCGCCAAATGTCTCGCCGCGATGAACCTGAGCTGGCGCGAGCGCGTCGGGCGCGGCCAGCCCATCGGGGTGCCGGTGATCGATTTCGGTCCCGCGCAGATTCTGCTGCTGCCGGCGGAGAGCTACGTGGAGTTCCAACTTTTCGCGCAATGGGTGCGCCCCGAAATCTTCACGCTCGTCGCCGGCTACGGCGAGTGCGCGCCCGGCTACATCCCCATCGAGAAGGCGCGCGCCGAACTGGATTCAAATCTCCACGACTGGTGCTGGGTGGACCCCGGCGCGGAGTCGGCGATGAAGGAGACGATTGTGCGGACCTTGAAGATTTGAAACCAAACCAGCCCGCTTGACGCCTATGTTCCAGCGCGCAGTTCGAGCCGACCGTCCTCGTTCATTTTCAACAACCTCGTCGTCGCGCGCCCGATGGCCGTGCGTCCGGTGATTTCCCCTTCGCTCTCAGTGAAGTGCTCCGCCCAGACATCCTGCCGCGGATGAAACAATCGCGTGGCCGCTCCGGTCTCCGGGTCGAGTCCGCTGAGGTTGGTCCCTTTGCGCAGGTTGCAGTGCTGGCAGGCCAGCGCGAGATTTTCAGGGGAGTCATCGCCGCCGTGCTGGCGTGGGACGATGTGTTCGATGTGAAAGGTAAGCGGCTCCTTCTCCTGCGGCAGGCTGCAATACTCGCAGTCGTTGTCCGCGCGTCGGCGGACGAACTGGCGGAGGGCGGCGTCCATCAGCCGGCTTGGGCGAGAATGCGGCGGGCCTTGGCCTGGAGAATCCCGATGAGCGTGCTGGCCTGGACGTAAGCCTCGTATTCCTTCTGCTCGTCGGCGGTGAGCCGGCCTTCGTTGCATTTCTCGGCGAGTTCATCCACGCGGGCCTGCGTGGTATCACTCGCGCGCAAGGCGGCCAGCGCGCGCGCCACGTCGAGATTGAAACAACGGCTCACCGGTTCGAGCAACTCATCCAAAACCGCGCTGCCACGTTCGTTTCTCATGCCGGGAGTATAGTGCGCGGAGGACAATTGGCAATCACGCGCTCAGCGGCGTCGTGGAGCGGCATCCGGCACGTTCGCCTTTAACTCCTCCAGCCACACGCTCGCTTCTGAGTCGCTCGGCGCGCGCCAGTCGCCGCGCGGGGAAAGCGAGCCGCCGCTGCCGACCTTCGGGCCGTTCGGGATGCAACTGCGCTTGAACTGGCTCGTCTTGAAAAAGCGGAAGAGGAAAACCTCCAGCCACTTCTTGATCGTCGCGAGGTCGTATTGCGCGTGCAGTTCGGCGGGCAGCAGATCGGGCCACGCGCCGCGCGTGCGGTCGCCCCACGCGTGCAGCGCGAGGAAGGCGACCTTGCTCGGCTTGGAGCCGAAGCGCGTGAGGTGATACAGGTTGAAGTCCTGCAATTCATACGGGCCGATTTTGTCGGCTGTGAGCTGCGCGGGCTTCGATTTGTCGCCGCCGGTGTGCGGCACCAGCTCGGGGGAAATTTCCGTGTCGAGAATGCTTTGCAGCGTCGTGTTCGTCGCGGCGTCGAACTGCGCCGAGGAAATGACCCAGCGCAGCAGGAACTGGATGAGCGTCTTGGGCACGGAGACGTTCACGTTGTAATGCGACATGTGGTCGCCCACGCCGTAGGTGCACCAGCCGAGCGCGAGTTCGCTCAGGTCGCCGGTGCCGAGCACGAGCGCGTCGTGCTGGTTGGCGAGGCGGAAGAGATGCGACGTGCGCTCGCCGGCCTGCACGTTTTCAAACGTCACGTCATAGACCGGCTGGCCGCCTGAGAAGGGATGCTTGATGTCGCGGAACATCTGGAGGCACGCGGGCTTGATGTCAATTTCCTCGCCGCTGACGCCGAGCGCGCGCATGAGCGCGTGGGCATTCGCGAGCGTGTGGTCGCTCGTCGCGAAGCCGGGCATGGTGTAGGCGAGAATGTTTTTCCGCGGCAGCTTCAGCCGGTCCATCGTCTTCGCGGCGACGATGAGCGCGTGCGTCGAGTCGAGTCCGCCGCTGACGCCGATGACAATTTTTTTGAGGCCGGTGCTGGCGAGGCGCTTGAGCAGACCGTGGACCTGAATGTTGTAAGCCTCGTAGCAACGCTGGTCGCGCAGGCGCGCGTCGCCGGGGACGTAGGGGAAACGCGGGACGTTGCGCTGGAGCGGCACGCGGCCGGTCGGCGGCGTGAAGTCGAAACGCACCTCGCGCATCGCCTTGAGCCGGTCGCGATGGTCGGCGGCGGTGTCGGCGAAGCTCGTCGTGCGCATCCGGTCCTGGAGGAGGCGTTCGAGATCAATGTCGGCGGTGACGAGTTGCTCGTCGCCGGCAAAGCGCTCCGACTCGGCGAGGCGCTCGCCGTTTTCATAAACGATCGCATGGCCGTCCCACGCGAGGTCGGTGGTGGATTCGCCAGGACCGGCGGCGGAATAAAGATACGCGGCGATGCACTTGCCCGACTGGCTGGCGCAGAGCGCGCGGCGATACTCGGCCTTGCCGATGGTGATGTTGCTGGCCGAGAGATTCGCGAGCACCGTCGCGCCCGCGAGCGCGCCCCACGTGCTCGGCGGCACGGGCACCCAGACGTCCTCGCAGATTTCGACGTGCAGCTTGAAGCCCTCGAAGTTGTTCGCGGCAAAGACGAGATCGGTGCCGAAGGGCACGCGCTCGCCGAGGAACGAAACTTCTTTAGCAATCGCCTGCCGCGCGGCGGTGAACTGCCGCTTCTCGTAAAACTCGCGGTAGTTCGGCAGGTAGCTCTTCGGCACGAGACCGAGCACGCGCCCGCGATGGATGACCACGGCGCAGTTGAAAAGTTTTCCATCAAACCGCAGCGGCGCGCCGACGAGCAGCACGGGCGTCAGCGTGCGGCTCGCCTTGACCACGCGCGCGACGGCCTTGCGGCTCGCCTCGATCAGCGCGCTCTGGTGGAAGAGGTCTTCGTTCGAGTAGGCGGAGAGGCCGAGTTCGGGAAAGAGCACGAGCGCGGCGGCGGCCTTGTGCGCCTGCTTCGCGAGCGCGATGGTGCGCTCCGCATTGAACACCGGATCGGCCACGCGCAATGCCGGCACGGCGACGGCGGCGCGGAGGAACCCGTGGGAGTAGATCGAATCGAAGCGTGGTCGCATAGTTTGCCCGCGCGGAAGGTGTCATAACGAAAGCGCGCGGCCAAGCGGGGATTTGGCCGGAGCGCGGGCCGTCCCGGCCCGCAGCGGCCACGGACGCGAACGGACGTTGGAATGATTCGGACGCGCCATTCAGTGCGAAGCCGCTGCGGACGGGGACCGTCCGCGCTCCGCTAATTCCCCGCCCGCTTCGGATACGGCGGCTTCTTCGCGGGCATCGGCGGTTTGTTTTTCAACGACTTCATCACCTCGGCCACGGCGCGTTCGAGTTGCGGGTCGCCGCCCTTTGCCATTTTCGCCGGGTCGTCCACGACGGCGATGTCGGGGTCCACGCCGTAGCCTTCGATGATCCATTCGCCCTTGTTGTTGTAGATGCCGAAGGTCGGCACGGTGACGTGGCCGCCGTCAATCAGCGGCGGCGCGCCGGTGATGCCGATGAGTCCACCCCAAGTGCGTGCGCCGATGAGCGGGCCGAGACCGCGCTGCTTGAAGTAATACGGGAAACAATCGCCGCCGCTGCCGCTCCAGCCGTTCATCAGCATCGCCTTCGGGCCGGCGTGCGCGATCTGCGGCCACTGCCAGTCTTCGCCGTCGCGCACGCCCCAGAAATTCTGCACGCCACGGCCGAGCAACTCGACGAAGCGATCAGGAATCTGCCCGCCACTGTTGAAGCGCTCGTCCACGATCAGGCCGGGCTTGGTGAACTGCGCGCGGAACTGCCGCACGAGATCGGTCTGGCCCACGGTCGTGGTGTCGGGGACGTAAATGTAGCCGATCTTGCCGCCGCTGAGTTTGTCCACGCGCAGGCGGTTCGCCTCGATCCACGCGCGGTAGCGCAGCGGCTGTTCGTCGTCGAGCGTCTCGACAAAAATTTCGCGCGCGCCCTTCAGCTCCGGCTTCGAGTTGACCGAGAGCGCGACGGTTTGCTTTCCGAGTCCCTGAAACGCGGCCCACGGATCCTTGCTCGTGTCCATCGGGATGCCGTTCACGGCGAGCAGGTAGTCGCCTTCCTTCACGTTCGCGCCGGGCTGCTTGAGCGGCGAGCGCACGCTGATGTCCCACGGTGCGCCGTTGACGATCTGCTTGATGCGATACGCGCCATCCTCCAGCGCGAAGTCGCAGCCGAGATAGCCGACGCCGCGCGTCGTGGCCGCTTCGAGATCGCCGCCGCCGTGGTAGGTGTGCGACGCGTTCAATTCGGAAATGAGTTCGCCGATGAGATAGTTCACGTCCCAGCGCGTGACGGCGTCTTCGAGCAGTTTGCCGTAACGCTCGCGCATCTTTTTCCAATCCACGCCGTGCAGCGCGGGGTCGTAGAGGAAATCGCGCTCGATGCGCCACGCGTCGGTGAAGATTTGCTTCCACTCGGCGACCGGGTCCACGATCGCCTCCAGCTTGTCGGTCGCGAGTTTCTTGCCGAGCACGGCGCCTTCCTTCACGTCGAGGATGAACCACTCGCCCTTGCGCGCGACGAGCAACTTCTGGCCGTTGGCCGAGACACTGAAGCCGCTCGCGTCGTCGAGCACGCGCTTGGCCTTGCGGTCGTCAATGTCCCAAAACTCAATCGAGCTGGTCTCCGTGTCCGAGCCGGCGCGCGGCAGCCAGCGGAAGAGCAGCTTGCCTTTGACGGCGGTGAGGTTGTCGTAGCGCCCGTGCTTGGTCGGCAGAATCACCCCGCGCTGCTCGAAGCCATCGAGGTCAATGACCAGCGTGGCGGAAGCGTTGGTGGAAGCGGCGGGGCCATTCGTCGGGGAGTCCGTGCTGTTTGCGTTGGGGCTGGGTGCGGAGGTTTTCGCCGCGGATTTTTCCTTCGCTTTGCCTTCGGATTGAACGCGCGTCGGCGGCGCGGTTTCGGTCTCAATTCCTCGGTCGGTCCCGGGTGACCCGACCACGATGACCTCACCACTCGCCGGTTTCTTTTCGTCTTTCTTCGGCTCCGGCTTTTTCTCGTCGTCCTTCTTCAACGGCTCCTCGTCGTTCTTCGGCGCGAGAGGTGAGGGCACGTCCTTGCGCAGCGGCGCGACGACGAGCACTTGCGAGTTGGGATAAATCCAAGTGTTGTCGAGGTCGCTGTAGATCGCGTTGAAGGCGCGGCCGCTCCGATAAAACAAATACTGCCCGCCCGGGACGAAGGCCGGTTGGTCGTCGTCGTAAAAGCCACTCGTGACCTGATGGCGCTTCGCCGCCTTCACGTCGTAGAGCATGATCGCCGAGTGGCGGTTCTCCAAGTCGCCCGCGTAGGTGAGCCAGCGGCTGTCCGTGCTCCAGCTCACGCGGAAGTCGCGCAGTTCGCCGTGATACATCCAGAGCTGCTGACCGACGACGGTGGTCACCTTCGTCGCGAGATCGAAGAGTTGCACCTTCATCGCCTTGTCAATGAACACGAGCTTCTTGCTGTCGGGCGCCCATTGCGGCGTGAAGCGGTAGCCGCCGCCGAGCTTCGTGAGCACCTGCTCCTCGCCCGTGCCGTCGCTCGGGCGGATGGCCAGTTCGTATTCGCCGGTGCGGTCGGTGAAATACGCGATCCACTTTCCGTCCGGCGACCACGCGGGGTAACGCTCCGCCGCGCCGCTGGTGCGCGTGAGGTTGCGCACCACGCCGTTCTCGGCGGGCACGGTGAAAATTTCGCCGCGCGCCTCGAACACCGCGCGCTTGCCGGTCGGCGAGAGGTCGCCGTTCTGGATGAGCTTCGAGACATTTTCCACGTGCGGCTTGAGCGTGGCGCGGTCGGTGACGACGGTAATTTCAATCGCGTGGCTTTTCTCCGTCGCGAGGTCGAGCAGGTGAAGCTGGCCCGCATTTTCAAACACGATCGCGTCCGGCCCGATGCTCGGAAAATGCACGTCGAAGTCCTTGAAGAACGTGATCTGCCGGAACTTGGCCGCCCGCGTGTCGTAGGCCCAGATGTTCGCGCGGCGCGACGCGTCGCGGTCGGAGAGGAAATACAAAATCGTCCCGTGCCACATCGGCTGCGCGTCCGCGGCATCATCGTTCGTGATGTTTTTCGCCGTGCCCTTCTCGAGATCGAAGAACCAGATGTCCGGGTTCATGCCGCCGCGGTAGCGTTTCCACGTGCGGAAATCCACGCTGATGGGCGTGTAGGCAAGCGTCGTGCCGTCCGGCGAGATTGCGCCGAACTCACCGTAGGGAATCGGCAGCCGCTCGGGCAACCCGCCTTCGGCGGAAATTTTCCAGAGCTGGTTGAAGCGATTGCGCGGGCTGGTCATCTGGCTCGCGAAGAGGATGTGCTTCCCGTCGGGATACCAGCCGACCACGCGGTCGCTCGCGCCGTGATGCGTGATGCGCTTGGGCAGGCCGCCGCTCGCGGGCATCACGTAGATGTCCGTGTTACCGTCGTAATTTCCACTGAACGCGATGAGCGAACCATCCGGCGAGAAGCGCGGAAACATTTCCTCGCCGCGCGGCGAACTCAGCCGCACCGCCGTCCCGCCCGACTTGGGCGCGACCCAGATGTCGCCGGCATACACGAACGCGATCTGCGTCGCCGACACGTCGGGCTGGCGCATGAGATGCGCGTCAATGCGGCCGTGGATGGTGCCGTTGGCCTCGGCGGCGCGAAGTGAAACGCAAAACGCGGAGAGCAGACTGAGGATCGCGAGCCGGCGGATGGGCAGTGAGAACATGGGGCGAATTGAGCGGATGCTGGCGTCGAGAATCAAGCGCCAACAAAACCGAAAACTTGCTTGACCCTCCGCCCGATTTGGCCGACCTAAGCCGCAGCATGATTCATTTGCGGCGCTGCTCCGCCCTGGCCGCCGTTTGCCTCGCCAGCCTGATTGCGAAACCCGCACAGGCGCAGCCCGCTTCTCCCTCGCTCGCCAGTGTGCGCGTCGGCGAAATTTCACCCGCCACTTTCACCGCGCCGTTCGACTTCACCGCCGTGGACCCGGACGCGACCGCCGCGCTGCGGGCGAAGGAGGCCGCGCGCCTGCCCGTGATCGTCCGCGTGAAACCGGACGCCGCCACCGACGCCGCGGCCGCGCTGCGCACGGCGTTCATCGTCAACCGCGAGCGGTTCACCGCCACGCTCGCCACCGAGTTTGGAAAAGGAAAACTCACCGACGCCGAGACGGAGGGCGAGCCGTTCACGCGCTTCCGCACCAAGCTGCGCGAGGACCTCGCGCCGTTTCCACTCGACGCGCCGCTCGCGAAAACCTGGGCGATGGGCCGCACCGCCGACCAGACGCTCACCACCTGGGCCGCGCGCCTCGAAGCCGCGCGCCGCGGCAAACATCTCCGGCCCGACGCGCTCCCGCCCGAAGCCTGGAACGGCCCGCCGCAGGCCCGGCTGCTTCCCGCCGCCTTCGACGCCGCCCGGCTCGCGGCGAACGCGGCGCCGAGCGAGAGCGAGTTGGTGCCGCTGACCGACCTCGCGCCCATTTCGCGCGCGCGCGCGGAATTCATCGCCGCGAACGACCCGGAGACGCCGCGGGGCGTGAATGAATTTCTCGCGACGCTGCTCGAGCCGGACTGCGAGTTCGATCTCGCGCTCACGCGCCGGCTGCGCGACGAACGGACCACGCCGCTGCGCGTCACGCTCCACTACGAGCGCGGGCAGACGATCGTCACCGCGGGCGGAACCGTCACGCCGCAGGTGAAGGCGGTGCTCGAACAACTCGCCGCGCAGATGCCGCTCGCCACCGCGCCGACGGCGGACGCGGAGCGGCGCGAGCGGCTGACCACCGCGTTGCTCGCCGCGGGCGCGGCCGCGTTGCTCCTCGTGCTGCTCTTCCTCGGCCTGTGGCGCTGGTCGCGCGCGCGCCACGTCAGCGAAGAGGTCGTGATCGTGGATGAGCAGCCGAGCCTCCCGGTGCTCGCGGCCGACGCGACGCCGGTGGAACGCGCGCGCGCCGGCATGATGGAGTTGGTGCGCGACCGCTTCGTGGTCGCGCTGCTCGCGCAACGCCGCGGGATGATCGACGCCCAGCGCGTGGCGCAGGCGGAGTTGGCCGATCTGGAGGCGCGGCTCGAGCGGCTGCACGCGCCGCTGCAGGAGCGGCTCGACATTTACGAGAAACGCATCGCCGAGTTGGAGGCCGACCTCGAACGGCGCGGCCAGGAAAACCGCGAACTGCTCCAGGCCACGATCACGCTGATGCAGCAGAAGATGGAGGAGGAGAAGGCGGAGGGGCCGAGGGTGAAGATGAATTAGAGCGGTTTCAAAATGTCGGAGCCACCTTTGCCGGCAAAATCCGTTCTCCTTCACCCCAGCCTCAACTGCTGTTGGCTTTTGCACAGTTTTCAGCAGAAGGCAGGTGCGAGAAGGATATGCAATCACCCATCGCCAATCACAAGCTGTTCAATGATGGATTTTCGGTTGAAGGTGTTGTGGCGTCACAAGGTGTTGACCATCCGGGAGGAATCACCGAAGTTTTCCACGTGAGATATTCAAACGTTAGAATCCCACGGAGAAGTATTACTGACGCCGGTTACGATTTGGAGAGGTAAACCGTGAGCGAAGACAACTCCCTAGTTGAAATGCCACAAGTAGAAATTCCAGATGAATTGTGGTTTTGCCTGTTAAGGATGCGCCGTTGCCCAGCCGGAGGATTCTCCACTTCCTTCAGATTGTTTAGCGGCAAGATTCTCGAAAGGCTGATCGTTAGTGATCGTGGTTACATTCTCGGCAGGATGGCAACGGGTCTCGGAGGTGCACAAGGCGACATTGACTCGTCAATGCTGACATTCGGTTCAGAGGACATCGAAGCCTTGGAGGTTCCGGCTTTTCATTTTTGGCAGCGACCAAATTGGATTTTGCTGAATCCAGATCATCCCGCTCGACGACAGAGTCGGAGCCACAGAAGAAATTAACAAAACAAGGTCGATGCCGCTCCCGGCGGGAGAGGGCGGGGGTGAGGGAGAACGCGTTCGCCAACCAACGCGGCTACGACATTTTTGAAACCGCTCTAAGCTCCAAATTCCAAGCACCAAGCTCCAGGGAAATCTCAAAACCAAAAACAAAAACTCCAAGCGTCATCTCGCTTGGAGCTTGGAACTTCTCTGGAGCTTGGTGCTTGGAATTTGGAGCTTCCTACTCCCGCACCACAATCGGCCCCGTCACCGTGCCGCCCTCGCCGTGCTGCTGCGTGCGCAGCGCCTGCTCGTAGCACTGGAGCGCCTCGTCGAATCGTTCGAGCCGGTTGAGCACGCCGCCCTTGCTGAGGTAGGCGACGGTGAGCGAGCCATCGGTGGCGAGCGCGCGGTCGAAACTTTCCAGCGCCTCGTCGAAGCGGCGGAGTTTCTCCAGCGCCTTGCCCTGCTTGATGAGCGCGTCGGTGTTGTGGGCGTCGAAGCGGAGCACGGAGTCGAAGCAGTCGAGCGCCTCGGAGGCGTTGCCGGCGTTGAGGAGCGTCTGGCCCTTCGCCATCAGCGTGACAATTTCATCCGCGTCGGTCTCGGAAATTTTTTCCGCGCCGTTCTTGGGCGACGCGACGGCGACGGGTTTGGGCGGCGGCGTGGACGCCGGCAGGGCGCGGCGATCGAGGGTGGACTCGAGTTCCTTCACGCGTTTCTCCAACTGATCCATCACTCCGAACACGCGCATCTGCTGCTCGCCGGCCTCGCCCGTGAGTATCACGCCGCGGGAAACCATTTCGCCGCCGGACGCGAGCGCAAGCTGCCCGGACGCGCCGCCCAGTCGCTGCAACGAGCGGAAGAGAAAGATCGCGAGCACGAACACGCCCGCCACGCCCACGCTGGCCACGGCGGCGATGACGCCAAGCGTGTGGCGGTTGTCGTTGCGCAACGCGGCCAACTCGGCCTGCCGCGCCTCGGTGAGCGTGTATTCGATGATCTTGAGGCGCGCGCCGGCAATCTCGCCCTGCTGGCGCGCGGCCGCGGCCTGCTCGCGCAGCAGTTCCATCTGGCGCGCGTTGGCGCGTTGCTGCTCGTGCAGGTCGCGCAGCATCTGGGTCAGCTCGGGCGGCAACGGCGGCGCCTCGGCATTGGTCGCGGCAACGGACGGAGTGGGAACGGCAGGAGCAGCGGATGCAGGGACAGCGGCGGCGGGCGCGGCCGGTTCAGCGGCGCCAACGACAAATTGGAGGGAGGCCAGCGCGGTGGTCACGGCGGCGGAAAGTCGGAGGAAGAACGGTTTTTTCATGCGCTCGCGGCGTTGCGGCGAAACTAGGCCAAGCGCGCGGCGAGGCAAGAAAAAATCCGGGGGAAGTCAGCCGTGTTCAGTGTTCAGTTGTCAGTTGTGAGATTGCCGAAATAACGACGCTGACTTCTGACTTCTGATTTCTGACCGCTGAGCGCTGACTGCCGACTGAACACTTCCCCTTCACTCCCCGCGGACCTTCGCGTGCCCCACCTGCGTCACGCGCGTGTCCGGCAGTTTCAGCAGGCGCTTCGATTCGGCCAGAAGAAATTTCACATCCATGAACGGCTGGTAGCTGATGTCCAGCCAGCGGATGCGGCCCGTGCCGTCCACGAGGAAGGTCCCGTGCAACGGCGCGCGCTCGAAGTCGTCGTAGCAGCGCCATTGCTTGAAGACCGCGAGCTTCTCGTCGCACGCGAGCGGGAACGGAAACGCCGAGCCGCTCTTGCATTTCTCATGCGTCTTGGCGAGGTCGCTCGTCGGGCCGCCGTCAATCGCCACGAGCGAGATGCCCGCCGCCGCGAAGTCGTCCGCGATGGGCGCGAAGGCGTTCAACTGCTCGACGCAGTGGAGACACTCGGCGCCGAGGTAGAAGAACACGACGACCGGCTTGCCGTGGTAGCCCGCGAGCGAGAGCGACTGGCCGTGCTCGCCGGGCAACGTCCAGTTCGGCGCGGCCTGCGGCGTCCAGTGGATCGGCCCGAGCGAATCGAGGGCCGGGCGCTTGCCCACGTCGGTGCGCTTGGGCGCGGGCTGCTTCCACTCGCGCGGCAGGCCGAGGCTCGGGGCGATCTCCGTGAGCCGCGCGAAGAGCGGCGCGTCCGTGTCGGCGGGGCCGGAAATTTTCCGCAACTCCTCGAAGCGCGCCTTCGCCTCGTTCGTTTTTCCGACGCGGAAAAGAATCTCGACGGCGGTGGCGAGCGGCACGATCTCGTTCGTCGCACCCTTCAGGGCGGCGAGCGCGGTCTGCTCCGCCTTGTCCTTCCCGCCGAGCCGGAGGTAATGCCGCGCGAGCCGCTCCTTCGGAATGTCCTTCGCCTCGTCGAGAAACGGCCACGCGCCGATGGGATCCTGCTTCGCGATGGCCAGCAGCGCCTTGAGCTCGGCGACCGCGCTGCCGCCGGCGCGCGCGGGCGCGGCGTTAGTCGAAGTGTAATCGCCCGCGGGTGCCGCGGCCGTGTCGCGTCCCTTCTTCGGCCCGCTTTTCGGAAAACTTTTCGCGAGATTCGTGCTCGTGCCGCTGATGGAATTCGTGCCGGCGGAACCGGAACCGCGCGGCCCGCGCGACGGCCCGCGTTCCTTCTTCGCCACGTCTTCGAGCGCGGCGAGGCTTTGCTTCAACGCATCCACGTCGCCCTTGTTGAACTGCGCGAGGCCCACGGCGCGGAGCCGGGCGATCTCAGCGGCGGCGTTGTTCGTGACGGGTTCGAGGTAGGTGGTCGCGTTGAGCGCGAGCAACTCGTCCCACAGCTCGTAGCGCGTGAGCGTGTCGAGCAGGCGCGTGCGGCCGTAGTTCGCGCTGCCCTTCGAGGGCGTGTTCCACTTCGGATGACGCGGCAGCTCGATCATGTTTTTCGCCAGCTCCACGGCATCGTGGACGCGCCCGATGTGGTTGAAGTCGCGGATGAGCCACTCGTTGTTGTGCGCGTAATTGTGAATCTGGTCGGGCAGCACCCAGTATTTCATCATCTGTGCGTGGTCCGTGCGCGCGCTGGCCTCCTGCTGCCACGCGGCATCGTCGTAACGCTTGAGCGCGGAGTAAGTGTGACCAGGCATGTGCCACATGTGCGCGATGCCGGGCGCGCTCTGGCCGCAACGCGCCGCCGACTCCAGCGCGCGCTTGTCCTTCTCACTGTTCCAAAGGTGGATGCGGAAATGATGCGCCGGATGCATTGGCTCCGCGCGGAAGACTTCGTCAATGATCGTGTCCACCGCCTGATGGCTGCTGATCGGGTTGTTGCCGCGATACTCCCAGATGAAGCGCGCGAGGAACGCCTTCGCCTCGATGTCCTTCGGATGCTCCTGCACGATGTTCTCCAGGCTGCGGACAAACTCCCGCTCGTGTGCCTTTCGCTCGCGCTTGTCGTCCTCGTAAAACTTCGCCAACCCCTCGAGGTAGAGCTGCTCGCGCTTGGACGCGGACGATTTCTTCTGCGTGCCGACCTTGATGAATTCCTTCGCGCGCTTCTGATTGCCGAAATTCGCCATCGCCATGCCCCAGTAGGCGATCGCGCAATTCGTATCCAGCGCGGCGACCTGCCGGAAGCTCCGCTCCGCCTCGAAGAACCAGAACCCGTGGAGCTGTCCGACGCCCTGGTTGAAAAACTTCTTCGCTAGCGCGTTCGTGGTGGTGATGGGGAAATCCACCTTGCCCGTGCCGCCCATGAGCACGGCGGCCTGGCGCGGGCCTTCGTCGAACGCCTCGCCCAGCGCGGAGTGGCCGGGATCGGGATGATCCGCGCGCAACGCGGGCGGCAGAACGAGCGCAACGGTGAACGCGAGGAGGAGGGCGCGGAATTTCATGCGGCTTGTCCTACCACTGACGCAGCGGCGGGGAAAGGGTTCAAATGAATCGCCGATGATGTTGGACAGAGACTCCGCAGCGGTTAGCGTGGCCGCGCTGATTAGAAAGCAGCTCGGAAACGAAGATGAAACCCCGGCGGAGGTCCGCCGGGGTTTTTCCTGTCTGAAAAATTGTTTCCCCCGCTTCCGCTTCCGCTATCTTCCGCGCGCATGAATCTGCTGCCGTTCGGAAAACTGCCCGTCCACACCCCGCGCCGCTTCGTCCCCGCGGCGATTGACCTCGGCGAGTGGCCGCAGCTCGCGCCGCTCTTCGACCGGCTCGAAGCGAACGCCGCCGCCGCAAAGTCCGTCACCGAGTTCGAGCGCTGGCTGCTCGACTGGGGCGAACTCAGCGCCGCGCTCGATGAGGAGAGCAGCAAGCGCTACATCGCCATGACGTGCCACACGGACAGCGCGGAGGCCAAGCAGTCGTATCTGGCGTTCGTCGAGAAGATCGAGCCGGAGACGAAACCGCGGCAGTTCAAGCTCGCCCAACTTTTCCTCGCGCACCCCGTCCGCGCGCAACTGCCCAAGGCGCGCTACGAAGTGCTCGACCGCAACACGAAGCTGCACGTGGAACTTTACCGCGAGGAAAATGTCGCGCTCGAAACCGAGGAGGCGAAGCTCGGGCAGAAGTATCAGGAACTGTCCGGCTCGCTCACGGTGAATTTCCGCGGCGAGGAAAAAACGCTGGTGCAGATGGGCCGTTACCTCGAAG
>JACQFS010000100.1 GCA_016199935.1 Verrucomicrobiota bacterium | reverse complement strand
GCCGGCGGCGAGTTCGCGCGGCATCGAGGCGCGGCCGGAGCTGGTCGAGTTATGCAACCGCGTGGCGAAGGAAAATAATTTCACCGGACTTCGCTTCGAGGCCGGCAGCATCGAGAGCGCCGCGCTCGACGCGTGCGATGTGCTCATCGCGCTGCACGCGTGCAACACCGCGACCGACGACGCCATCGCCAAAGGCATCCGCGCGGGCGCGGCGCTCATCGTCGTCGCGCCGTGTTGCCACAAGGAATTGCGTCCGCAGTTGAACCCCGCGCCAGTGCTCGCCGAGGCGCTCAGGCACGGAATTTTCCGCGAGCGCGAGGCGGAGTTCGTGACGGATGCGTTGCGCGCCGCGCTGCTGGAGTGGGCCGGCTACGACACGAAGGTGTTCGAGTTCATCGCCACCGAGCACACGAGCAAGAACCTGATGATCGCCGCCGTGAAGCGGGCGGACGCCGGCGACCGCGAGGCGCGCGCGCTGGCGGCGCGCAAGCTCGCGGCTTTCTACGGCATCACCACGCAACGGCTGGCGGAAAATCTGGGAGTCGCGTTGAAATGAACGAAGCCGCACGTTGCACATGGCAGACGCTCGACTGGGCCGCGCTCGACCGGTTGCGCGACGCCTTCCTCTCCGGTGCCGCTGCGACCGGCCCCTACTGGCAGTCGCGATCCGACCTCGCGAACTACGACCTCACCTTCGCGCAGCGCATCGGCTGGAAATGGGACGCGGTGCTGGCGGAACTGAAGCGGCGCGGCTGGTCGCCGCCGCGCGGGCCAATGACCGACTGGGGCTGCGGCAGCGGCGTGGCCTCGCGCTGCGTCCTGAATTTTTTCGGCACGGAAAACTTCACGGCACTGCGGTTGTATGATCGCTCGCCACTGGCGGTGGCGTTCGCTACGGAACGGGCGCGCGAGAAGTTTCCGAAACTGGCCATCGAGACTGACATGCCGGAGGCCGGCGCTCCGGGGACGCTCATTCTCAGCCACGTGCTGAACGAGCTCGCTGAGTCCTCGCGCGCCGAACTGCTCCAACTCGTCGCCCGAGCCGACGCCGTGCTTTGGGTCGAGCCGGGCACGCACGCGGACAGCCGCGCGCTCATCGCGCTGCGCGAATCGTTGCGCGAGAATTTTCACCTCATCGCGCCGTGCACGCATCAGGCCGCGTGCGGGATGCTCGCAACCGGAAACGAACGCCACTGGTGTCACCATTTCGCCACGCCGCCGGTGGGCCTCATGGCGGACTCGGACTGGGTGAAGTTCGCGCAGCGCGCGGGCGTGGATTTGCGCAGCCTGCCCTACAGCTTCCTCGTGCTGGAGCGCAAGGGGCGGCGCGCTCCGGCACCTGGACTTTTGGCCGACGGCTGGTCGCGCGTCATCGGCGCGCCGCGGGTTTACAAGGGCTTCGCGAAAGTGGTGAGCTGCCAGGCGGAGGGCGTGCGCGAGTTGGAAATGCAGAAGCGCGACGCGCCGGAAGTTTTCAAGGCGATGGAAAAGGGACGCACCTCGCCGGTGTATCGGTGGGAAGTCGAAGGCGAGCGGATAAAGTCGGCGCAAACGGTCGGAAGTTAGAGCCTCCTCACGTCGGCTGCTACGCGGGGGATTTGAACTTCGGCGTCTGGCTCATGAAGCGGATGGGGTTGCCGTAGATCACCGAGTCAATTTTCTCCGCGGTCCATTGGCGCTTGCGCATTTCCAGCGCGGCGTGGGGCACGGCCAGCGGCACGCTTACGCCCCAGTCGCACGCGCTGTTCATCCAGAGGCGCTCGCTGCCGAAGCGTTCAAAAATGTCGATCGCGCGCGCGCCGGTGCATTTGCTCTCGGGATAAAGCGTCATGCCCGCCCAATGGCCGCGGTCGAGGACGAGTTGCGCGGTGTGTTCCTCCACGTGGTCAATGATGACGCGCTCGGGCTGGATGCGGGAGTCGCTTTTGAGCACGTCGAGAATGAGGCGGGTGCCCTTGAGCTTGTCCTCCAGGTGCGGCGTGTGGACGAGGATGAGTTGGTTGTGGTTCGCGGCGAGGTCCACGTGCATTTCGAGGACCTGCATTTCGTTGCGCGAATTTTTGTTGAGACCGATCTCCCCGATGCCGAGGACGTTGGGCCGGTCGAGGAACTGCGGGATGATGCCGATGACATCCTTCGCGAGTCCGACGTCCTCGGATTCCTTGGGGTTGATGCAAAGCCAGCAGTAGTGCGGCAGGCCGAACTTGGCGGCGCGCTTCGGTTCGTAGTCGGTGAGCTGGCAGAAATAATCGTAAAAGCCGTGGACGCTGGAGCGGTCGTAGCCGGCCCAGAAGGCGGGCTCGCACACGCACGCGCAACCGGCGGTGACCATGTCGCGATAGTCGTCGGTCGTGCGGCTGACCATGTGGCCGTGGGGTTCGATGTAGCGCATGGGATTACGGTTAAAAATTTTCTACGAGTATCCTGATCCAACTTATTGCCACAAGCGCTGCCACGCCGATTGCCACCCACCGCTCCCAATGGCGCGACTTGGTGAAGAAAATCACGGCCGTTCTCAAGTTTTCCATGCACCGATGGCTCCCTTTCCGGGAGCCGCAGGAATCGGCTCGGTCGTCGGGTCGCTCAAACTCAACAGAACGTGCTTGGCGCGCTCGGAATCGCCGCGGCCCAATTCCTTCAACGCTTCTTTGAAAGCCGCGTAGCGGAAATCGGCGTCGCCTTCGGCGCGATCCACGCGGTCCATGAAGGCGGCGAGATCAATGAGCTTGGCGCGGTTCTCCATGAAGTAGAGGTCGAGCAGGTCGGTGCGTTTCATGTGTCGGGCGGACTATACGCCCGCGCGCGGCGGAGACAATGAGGGTTTGCGGTGCCGGACCGCGAGCCGTCCCGGCTCGCAGCGGCTTCGGCGGCGAATGGAGGTTCCCATAACTCCCACGCCCGTAGTCGTCGTGCGCGCTGCGGGCCGGGACGGCCCGCGGTCCGCCCACGGAAAATGAGGGTTGCCAAGCCCGTCGTCGCATTTATAGTCCGCCACCATGAGGCCGCATTGGACTCGATTTTTGCTCGCGCTGGTTCCGGCTTTGTTGCTCGGGACGGGCTGCTCCGGCATTAACGCGAGCCATTCGGTGTCGCCGCTCGATTTCCTAATTCCCGGCGGCGGCGGTCTGATGCGCAGTTTCCTTTACGTCCCGCCCTACACCGTTCCCGGCGTGGTGCAGGTGGACGCGCTGATCGCTCCGGTTGCTTCTGTTCCCATCGTTTCCCCGCCGGTTGCTTCCGCAAATTAAAAATTAAACTATGCGATTTCCCCTCGCTCTCACGGCGAAGATCGCCAGCCACATCATCAAGCACAAGGCGCGCA
This sequence comes from Verrucomicrobiota bacterium, assembly GCA_016199935.1. Lineage (GTDB taxonomy): Bacteria > Verrucomicrobiota > Verrucomicrobiia > Limisphaerales > JACQFS01 > JACQFS01. Next base: position 6,957 of record JACQFS010000100.1, on the reverse strand, counting down.
AGACGCCGAAGTTCGCCATGGTGCTGCAGCTCGAACCGTTGCACACGTGCAACCTCACCTGCACCGGCTGCGGGCGCATCCGCGAATACTCCACGTCGCTCAAGGACATGGTGCCGCTGGAGCAATGCCTCGCCGCCGCGACCGAGTGCGACGCGCCGATGGTCAGCGTCTGCGGCGGTGAACCGCTCATCTACCCGAAGATCGAGGAACTCATCGCCGGCCTGCACGAGCAGGGGCGCGTGATTTACATCTGCACCAACGCCATGTTCATGCGCAAAAAAATGCGCGAATACATGGCCGCGAATTTTTCGCCTGCGATGGAGGCGAAGCTCCAGAAACTCGTCGCGCAGCAGCTCGTCACGGAAAAGGAAGCCGAAGTAATCCGCAAGGCCGACGCCACCGCGAAGGCGAAGCTCGTCATCAAGCCGAGTAAGTGGATGTATTGGAACGTCCACGTGGACGGCCTCGAATACACGCACGACCTGATCGTGGAGCGCGAGGGCGTCTTCAAGGAATGCGTCGCCGCGATCAAGATGGCGAAGATCCTCGGCTACCAGACCGCGACGAACACGACCGTTTACAAGGAGACCGACGTGCAGGAGCTGGAGGACATGTTCAAGTTCCTCAGTTCGCTCAACGTGGACGGCCACACGATCTCGCCCGGCTACGATTACGATGCGGCGAAGAAGGACATGGTCAAGCGCCTCGGCCGCGACCCGAAGGAATTTTTCCTCACGCGCGACATGACCCGCGCGAAGTTCAAGGACATCGAGAAGTGGGGGCGGCTTTTCACCATCTTCGGCACGCCGGTGTATCAGGAGTTTCTCGCCGGCAAACGCGAGTTGACCTGCACGGCGTGGGCGATCCCGACCTACAACGTGAAGGGCTGGAAAGCGCCGTGCTACCTGATGACCGACGGTCATTATCCGACTTACGCGGGGATGCTGGGCGAGGTGAAGTGGGAGACCTACGGCGTGGTCAACGGCGTCGCGCGCGATCCGCGTTGCGAACACTGCATGGTCCACTGCGGCTACGACCCGAGCGGCGCGCTCGGCACGAACTATCAGTCCGGCGACAACTGGAAGAACGTCAAATACAACTTCGGCGCGAAGCCCAAGCCGTTCCCCGCGAGCGCGGCGCTGGACCAGCGCGCGTTCAACGGTGCGAGCATCGGCAAGGGCCACCTTGCCGAGGCGAAGGCCGCGATCAATCCCGCCGCCAGCGCGCGCGGAGCGTTCTCCCGCAAGGAAGAGGAGCACGCGGCGCACGAGCCGCACGTCGGCTCGCACTGCGGCACGGGCGACACCTCCGAGCGCGACGACCTGCTCGCGAAAATCAAGGACGCCCAGAAATCCCAGGTCGGCGCGGAATAGTTTTTTCGCCGCGCTCCACATCCGTTCCTCGTCCGCCCGCTTTGGCCGGCGGCCCTTCCGTTTGTTTCCCCGGCTCACACTTCTGCGACGGCTTGGTGAAGGTTGTGAAAAACTCTTCGGCAAATCTTGTTGACCGGGCTGGAGGAATGGGATGAAACAATGACGCTCAAATTCCTGTTCGCAGGTGGAGCAAGCATGGCCAAAGCACCACAGAAGGGCGGACACACCACCCGGTTCAGCGCGCCGTCGAAATACGACGCGAACAACACCGTGCTCGACAAGACCTACGGTGCGTTTGCCGATTTGCGCCGCGAGCTTTCCGACACGAAGGCCGCGGTCGCCGTGCGCTCCGAGCTGCTCAACCATTTCGCCAACTGCTCCGACCCGCAGCGCGCGTGGCTGTTCCTCGATGACTATCTCGAAAAGCTCCGGCTCTCGCGCAAGGACTTTGCCGCCGGCGAGTGGTGGCAAAAGTTGCTGACCACCGCGGGCAAATCGCGCCTCGAGGAAACGGCGCTGCTCTTCCTGCGCTCCGGCCGGCCGGTGCCGCAGGAGCTGCACGCTTACGCGAACTACAACCGCCTCGCCGAACTCCAGCAGGCCGAGCAGGACGAGGTCGTCGTCAAGGAGCTGGAGAACTGGCTCATCCCGCGCGCGTCGCAGACGCTCGATGGCCCGCGCGCCTCACTGCGCGTGGTTTGCCGGCTCGAACCGGTCGAGGGCAAGGTCGCCATCCACCGGCTCGAGGTGGAGTTCAGCGTCACGCGCCTGCGCACCGGCGAAAAGGTCAAGGGCCTGCCGGAGATGATCGAACTGCACCAGCACGCGGCGACGGAGCAGCACCAGTTTTCGCCGGAGGATTGGGAGTTCATCCAGTGGCTCTCGCAATGGCCCGCGCACGCGCGCAAGGGCCAGCAACGGCTCCACCTTACCGGCGCCGAGTTGCTCGCGTGGATGGCGCAGTGGGGCAGCAAGCGCCGCCTCGAACTCGTCGGGGCGGGCGAGCCGCTCAGTTTCCACGGCGAGGTCATTGAGCTTGCGCCGCACCTCGAGGAACTCGACGCGGAGCTGGCGCTGACGAATCACTACCTCCTGCCCGACGGCGAGGCGCGGACCTTTCAGGATGGAAAACTTTTCGACGGCCTGCCGCGGCTGGTGATGCTCGGCACGCATTTCTATCTGTTGCGCAATCCGCCCACCGAGGCGTTTGTCGCGAAGTGGACGGAGAATTCCGTCATCCCCGTCCGCAAGCTCAGCCACCGCCTGCTCACGCACCTGCGTCGTCATGGCCATCCACTGGCGGGCGATTGGGAGCAGCTCTGCAATGCGCACAAGGCGAAGCCCGAGTTCACCTTCGAGCTGGCCGACGAGGTCATCCGCCTGCGTTTGCGCGCGCGGAGCGAACGCGACGGCAGCGTGTGGCAATGGGATGGTCACGAGTGGCAGATCGCGGGCGGCAACCAGCGCACGTCCGACAAACCCGAAGTCCTCGATGACCCGCGCCTGGAGCCGGCCGTGGGATGGTTGCGCAAAAGCGCCGACTGGTTCACGCCGGAGCCGGGCCTGTGGGTTGGCGACGCGAACGGACATTTTCTCAACCTCCTCGCCGCCGCGCTCGCTTCACGCCCGAAGGACGCCGACTTCCTCGGCAACCCCGCCTTCCAGCGGCTCTTCATCCACTCGCGCAAGGTCCGCCCGAAGCTGGTGCTCAACAGCGGCGGCAGCGGCATTGACTGGTTCACCGTCTCCGCCGAGTGGGAAACCGAGGGCATGCGCCTGACCGCCGCCGACCTCAAGGCGCTCGCGGGCGCGACCGGCCGCTTCGTGAAACTGCCGGACAGCGGCTGGATCGAATTGGATTCCGACGCCGTCCACGCCGCGCACGAGGCGATGGCCGACCTGGGCCTCGAGGGCTTGAGCGCGAATCCGCAGAAGGTCTCGGTGATGTCCGCGATGAATCTGGACGAGGCGACCTTCGCGCGCTTCGCGGACCAGCCCGCGGCCAAGGCGTTGCGCGAGCGCATCCGCACCTTCGACGGCATTCCGGATTTGGAATTGCCCGCCGGCATCCAGGCCGAGATGCGTCCGTATCAGAAGGAGGGTTTCAATTTCCTCTGCCACCTCGCCTCGATGGGCATGGGCGGCGTGCTGGCCGACGACATGGGCCTCGGCAAAACGTTGCAGACGCTCTCGTGGCTCGCGCACCTCGTCGCTAAAAATGGCAAGGACCGCAAGCCCTCGCTCGTCGTTTGCCCCGCGTCCGTGCTGCACAACTGGCGGCGCGAGGCGGAAAAATTCACGCCGCACCTCAAGGTGCTCGTGCTCGAGAGCGGCTCCGCGCGCCACAATCTCCGCAAACAAATCCCGCAGCACGACATCGTGGTGACGAACTACGCGCTCCTGCGCCGCGACCTCGATGCGCTGAAAAAATTCCCCTTCCGCGCGCTCATCCTTGACGAGGCGCAGTTCATCAAGAACCCGCAGGCGCAGGTCACGCAGTGCGTGAAGGAACTCGAAGCCGGCCACCGGCTCGCGCTCACCGGCACGCCGCTGGAGAACCGCCTGCTCGACCTGTGGAGCATCGTGGATTTCGCCGTGCCCGGCTACCTCGGCACGCAGGCCGATTTTTTGGAAATCTACGAGCCGAAGGGCGAGGACGCCGCGTGGGCGTCGAAGATCGCCCGCCGCCGCCTCAGCGCGAAGCTCCGCCCGCTCATGCTCCGCCGCCTGAAGAAACAGGTCGCCAAGGATTTGCCCGAGCGCATCGAGGAGCGGCGCGATTGCGACCTTGGCGAGGCGCAGCGGAAACTCTACCTCGCCGAGCTGCGCCGCAGCCGCGAGCAGATTCAGAAAGCCGTCGAGACCGACGGCCTCGCTAAGAGCAAGATGCATGTGCTCGCCGCGCTCACACGCCTGCGCCAGATCTGCTGCCACCCGCAGCTCGTCGGCAACGACAGCGCCAGCGGCAAGACCGACACGCTGTTCGAGCTGCTCGAGACGCTCAGCGCCGACGGCCAGAAGGTGCTCGTCTTCTCGCAGTTCGTGCAGATGCTCAAGCTGCTCGAGGCCGAGTGCAAGGTGCGGCAGATTCCGACTTACCTGCTCAGCGGCGAAACGAAGAACCGCCAGGAAGTCATGCAGTCGTTCCAGGACGATCCCAACGCGGCCATTTTCCTCCTCAGCCTGCGCGCCGCCGGCACCGGCCTCAACCTCACCACCGCGAGCACCGTGGTGCTGTATGACCCGTGGTGGAATCCCGCCGTCGAGGCGCAGGCGATTGACCGCTCGCACCGCATCGGGCAGACGCGCACCGTGTTCGCCTACCGCCTCATCGCGCCCGGCACGGTGGAGGAAAAAATCTGGGACCTCCAGCAGCGCAAGGCGCAGACCATCGCCGACGTGCTCGGCGAGGAGGGCTTCGCCCGCAGCCTCACGAAGGCGGATTTGGAGTATCTGTTCTCGGAAGACTGACTCGTGTTTCTTAACGAGTAAGGAGTAATCCGTAATCGGGTGCGGAGCCGTCTTTGAGATTACGGATTACTCCTTACTCCTCACGCACATTGGCTGTCCGACATGGATTCGAACCATGACAATAGCCTCCAAAGGGCCATGTGCTACCATTACACCATCGGACACTCCGCCCGCAAAGTAGCCGCCGCGCCCCGCAGTGCCAACAAATTTTCCCGCCGTCGGAGCGCGGAGCGCAAAGCTTCAGCTTTGCGCGTGGGTGAAGCTGCAACACGCGGAGCTGGAGCTCCGCGCTCCGTTCACGCCAGCGGCACGAGTGCGGTCCAGTTGGATGCGCCGAACTTGCCGAGGAATTTTTCCCGCAACGCCTCGCCGGATTTCCGGTCCGCCCCAAGCGCGAAAGTCGTCGAGCCGCTCCCAGACATGAGCGCCGCGAGCGCGCCGTGTTCGCGCAGGAAATCCTGAAAGAGCGCCAGCAGCGGATGCTTGTGGAGCGCGGGGGCTTCGAGCGAGTTGTAAAAGGAGCCGGCGGCCGTGCGCAAATCGCCCGCCGCGAGCCGTGCCGCCAGTTCGCGCGCGCGCCCGGGCCGGCCGTTCAATGCCGCGGGAAATTTCGCCAGCTCCTTGTAGGCCCACGCCGTCGCGATGCCGAAGCCGGGATGGATGAGCAGAATCCAAACGCCGTCGAGTGCTTTGAACGTCGGCAATGACTCGACGCGCTCGCCGCGGCCGGTCGCGAGCGCGGGGTTGCGCTGGAGAAAGAACGGCACGTCCGAGCCGAGCGCGGCGGCCAGCTCCTGAAGTTTTTCCGCGCCGAGTGGCGCGCCGAAAAGTTCGTTGAGCGCGAGCAGCGTGTTGGCCGCGTTGCCGCTGCCGCCGCCGAGACCCGCGGCCATCGGGATGTTTTTCTCCAGGTGAATCCGCACGCCGTCACAGATGCCTGCGGCCTCCAGAAATTTCGTCGCCGCGCGGTGGACGAGATTGGTCGCATCCGTCGGCAGGGCCGGCTCGCTGCACGTCAGCGCCACGCCGGCGGCGGCCTTTTCCACGCGCAACGTGTCGCACAGGCCGACGGGCTGCATGATCGTCTCCAGTTCATGGAAACCATCGGCGCGCTTGCCGAGGATGTTCAGCAGCAGGTTGACCTTGCAGGGCGAGGGGCGCTCGATGGCCATAAAACAAAAGCGCGCCAACAGGCGGCTGTTGGCGCGCGAAGATTTTTTCTCAGCTCACGGCTCGAAGATGCGGAACTTGCTGCCGGGAACCATCGGCGCGATGTCGCCGCCGGAGAAGCCGATCTGGTAGTCGGTCGAGAGCACCGAGTCGGAGAACAGGCCGGGCTTGTAGCTGTCCGGATAGCGCGGACCGTCGGGCTTCAGGATCGGGCCGTAGTCGTTGAACTTGTGGTTGGGAATCGGGAAGGTGACGATCTCGAAGGCACCGACGAGCGTGCGGCAAATGCTGTTGTTGACGCCCTTCACGAAGCCGGTCGTGTAGCCCAACTCGGGGCTGTCGAAGAGGCTGGACTTCTCGATCGAGCGGTTGATCTCGCCCATGCGGGTAAACTCGCCAAGGTTCGACATGCCGCGGCCGAACTTCTCTTGCGGACCGGCGCAGCCGACACACAGGACCGCCGCCGCTCCCGCGGCCAGGAATGTTTTGCAAAGATTACGCATAGGCTTTCACGGCGGAGTGTAGGGGCGATGCCCCTGTTGTAAAGCCAGTTTTCCTCCGCTACTTCCCGAGGCAGAACTGGCTGAAGATCGAGTCGAGCAGGTCCTCCGTGGTCGTCTGGCCGACGATTTCACCGATGGCGTTGACGGCGATGCGCAGCTCCATCGCCGGGATTTCAAGCGTCTGTCCGTCGCGCAGGGCCGCGAGCGTGTTGAGCGTCGCCGTGCGCGACCGGCGCAACGCATCCTGATGCCGGGCGTTGATCATGACCGACAGCATCTCCGCGCGGATGTCGCCCGACCACACCGCCGCCTTGATCGCGTCCTTGAGTGCCTCCACGCCGGCGCCGCTCAGGCAACTGACCTGGACGGCCACCGAAGCCGACGGCTCGGACGGACCGGCGGCGTCTGTGCGCGTCCCCCTCGCCCCATCGGATGGGGAG
>JACQFS010000007.1 GCA_016199935.1 Verrucomicrobiota bacterium | reverse complement strand
GCGCTCGGTTTCGGCTTCAGCGAACTCGGCGGCGTGACGTGGCACGCGCAGCCCGGCAATCCCGCGCCGCGAATGTTCCGCGCGACTGCCGACGGCGCGCTCATCAACCGCATGGGCTTCAACAACGCCGGTGCCGAGGCAATGGCGGAAAAACTCTCCGCGTGGCGCGCGAGCGGTCGTTGGCCCGCGCATCCCGTCGGCATCAACCTCGGCAAATCCAAAATCACGCCGCTCGAAAAGGCCGCCGAGGATTACGCCAACTCCTTCCGCGTGCTTCGCCCGCACGCTGATTTCTTCGTGGTGAACGTCAGCTCGCCCAACACGCCGAACCTGCGCCAGCTTCAGGACAAGGCGGCGCTCGATGAAATCCTCGCGGCGATGCAGAAGGTGAACGGAGAGAAGTCAGAGGTCGGAGGTCAGAGGTCAGAGGTCAGTCGTCAGTCGTCAGTCGTGGGGAGCGAGCGAGCGAAACCATGGACAACTGACCACGGACAACTGACAAAACCGATCTTGGTAAAAGTCGCGCCCGACCTTTCCTTCGGGGCATTGGACGAAATTCTGGAACTCGTCGGCCCGCGCCAGATCGCCGGCCTCGTCGCGACGAACACGACCATCACCCGGCCTGACTCCACCGATGAGAGTTTGCAGAAAGTCTATTCGGAAACCGGTGGCTTGAGCGGACGCCCGCTGGCCGCGCGCAGCACCGAGGTCATCCGGCACCTCGCCTGGCAGACGCGCGGCGCGCTGCCCATCATCGGCGTCGGTGGCATCTTCAACGCGGACGATGCGTGGGAGAAAATCACCGCCGGCGCGAGCCTCGTGCAGATTTACACCGGCTTGATTTACGAAGGGCCCGGGGTAGTGCGCGAGCTGGTGCGCGGGCTGCGGGGGCGGCTGCGACGCGCGGGGCTTTCCAGTTTGCGCGAGGCCGTCGGCATGGGCAGTAATGAGTAAGGAGTGATCCGTAATCCACTTGGGCGCGCCGATCCGTTTCCCGACAGGATTACGAATTACTCCTTACTCGTCACGCTTGGGCTCCAGCTTCGCCACCGCCGCCATGATTTCCTCCGACACCTGCTGGTAGATTTCCTTCAGCCGCGCCTTCGGGCACGACTGCGCCTCGGCGCGGAGGGCCGAGAAGTCCATCGGCTTGCCGTATTTCACCATCACGCGGCGTGGGCGCGGGAAGACCATGAAACGATTGAGCGCCGCGAACGTGCCGAAGACGCGCACCGGCACCACGGGCGCGGTGGACTTGACGACCACCAGCCCGACGCCCGGCCGGGCGGGCTGGAGCGAGCCGTCGGGCGTGCGCGTGCCCTCGGGAAAAAGAATGATGCCGCCGCCGTCGAGGAGACGCTCGAGAATGTTGCGCAAACCCTTCGCGCCCGCGCCGTCGCGGTCCACGGGCACGGCGTCCACGCGATGCGCCCACCAGCCGAAGACGGGGATGCGAAAGAGCGACTCGCGCGCGAGGTAGTTGATGCCGCGCCGGATGCCGCAACCGATGAGCGGCGGGTCCATGATGCTCGCGTGGTTGCTCGCGAGGATGACCGGGCCGGTGAGCGGCACGCGCTCGGGATTGAACACGCGCCACCGGCAATACACCGCGAACGCGCCGCGGAACCCGAGCCAGGAAATGTGATAGAGCCGTTTCATCGGCGGCGCCACGATGCCAAGCCGGGGCGCGCGGCGGCAAAGTTTTTCTCGCGCCGCGCTCAGTGCAAAATGGCGCGTGCGCCCTGAATGGCCACGAGCGCGCCGATGATGAGCATCACCGCCGCGCTGGCGTAGGGCATCCGCGCCGCCAGCTTGTGCAGCCCGGCGAAGCGCCGCGTCGCGTGCTTCACCGAGAGCGCCGCCAGCGCGCCCACTGTCACCAGCGTCAGCGCCAGCCCCACGCTGAACGCCAGCACCAGCGCGAACCCGAGCGCGAATTGCTTCAACTGCAAGCACACCAGCAGCACCGCGAACGCCGACGGGCACGGCATCAATCCGCCCGTGAGACCGAAGAGGAAAATCTGCCACGTCGTCACCGGGCGGCCCGCGAAGCGCTCCTGCCACTCGCGCGCATGTGCCCGCGAGTGCGCGTCCTCGTCGGCGAGATCGTGCGAGTGAGTGTGCCCGCCGTCATGGTCGTGGCCGGCATCGTGGTCGTGTGAGTGGCCGCCATGATGGTCGTGGCCCCCGTCGTGGTCGGGCGAGTGCCCGCCGTGATGATCGTGGCCGTGCGCGTGGTCGTGTTCCTCCACAAAGCGCGTCTCGCAAGTCTCCACCGCGCCGCCGTGCCGCAGGTGAAGCACCAAGTGGAACTCGTGCGGCTCCGGCAATTCCTCCGTCGCTTCGAGATACGCGCCGTGGGCCTCGAAGTGAAAGTTCTGCTCCACGCCCATTCCCTCCCCTCCTGCGCGAATCGTTTCGCAGGTGATCGCCGCACCCACGGGCGGCGCCTGTGCCAGCCGGGCCTCGTCGAAGAAATAAAGGCGGAAGCGCGGCGGCACGCCGTCCTCGAACACGCTCACCTCGACGAATCCCTCCGCCGTCCGCAGCAACGGCCCGCCGTGCGGGCCGTGTCCGCCGCCGCCCTGCGCGCGCCGCACGCGCCAGAGCATCCACAGCGCGAGGCCGATGACGATGACGCCCGTCGCCACCTGCAAGTAAGGCTCCACATCCTCGGCGGCGAATTTGCCGGAGTAATGCAGCCCCACGAAGGCCAGCGCCCAGATGAGCGCCGTGTGCGAGAGTGTCGCCGCCACGCCGAGCAGCACCGCCTGCCCCACCGTGCCGCGCACGGCGACGATGAACGCGGCCATCATCGTCTTGCTGTGGCCCGGCTCCAATCCGTGCAGCGCGCCGAGCGCGACGGCGGCGGGGAGGTAGAGCCAGGCGTTGCCCTGCGCGAGCAGGTCGGAGAAGTTCGTCATCGGAGGCATATACCCCCACCCCCCTTCAGGGGTCAACGGCATTCGCTTGGCGCGCGGCGCTTCCCCGTGCTATGACTCCGCCATGAAACACGTCCATCCGCCCGCTGAGAAGACCGCCCTGGTCGCCCGGCTCCGCAAAATCCGCGGCCAGGTCCAGGCCATCGAGACGATGCTGGAATCCGACGTGGACTGCCCCGAGGTGCTGATGCAGGTGGTGTCCGCGCGGAGCGCGTTGAAGTCCTTTGGCGATGTGCTCATCCACGCGCACCTGCACGAGTGCATCGAGCACGCGGCCAGCGCGGCGGAAAGCCGCCGCAAGTTGCGCACCTTCCTCACGGTGCTGGAGCGCTACGTCGCCTGACGTGCCGGCCGCCGGCTCGACGTTCACCGCCGCGCGGTGGTGAGGAACTCGTTGAGCTTGTTCGCCACGGCCAGCAGGTCGGCAAGGGTGGGCGGGTCGCTGAAGCCGCTCGTGTCCAGCGTCGCCACCGCGTTGGTGTTGCTGCTCGCGCCGGCGATGGCGTTGTCCAACTGCACGGTGCTCACTTCGCCGGCGAGGCCGGGGACGCCCTGGTCGCCGGTGTCACCCTTGTCACCAGAGTCGCCTTTGTCGCCCTTGTCACCGGGCAGACCGGGCGCACCGTCGTTGCCGGGCGGGCCTTGGGGGATGGTGGTGATTTCGTCGTGGAGCGCGATGAGTTGCGCGCGCATTTCCGCCGAGGAATTCGGCGAGCCGTCGGCGGGGAGGGAGGGATCGAAGGGCATGGGGGTAAGAGGTAAGCGGCAAGTGGCAAGAGGTCCGGCGCGCTTCGCGCCTGCCTCTTACCCCTTGCCGCTTTGCGGGCTTACGGGTAAACCGTCACCTTCACCACGTCGGTCCAGTCGCCGTTGGGCGTGCCCTTGTCCCAGAAGCGCATCCGGTATTCGCGCACTTCGGGCGTGCCGGCGATGAGCAGCGGGCGGTCGTCGAGGTAGGGACTCTCCGTGTCAATGGCGAGGAAGTCGAACGCCGCCGTGCCGCGCCGCGCCTCGATATACACGCCCATGTGCGTGTATTTGGAAAAGGTCAGCCGCACGGACTGGCTGCCCGCGCCCTGTTCCAGCGTGGCGTTGAACTTCGGGGTCGCTTTCTCCGTCACCTGCTGGCCCACGATGCCGAGGTCGGTGCCGATGGCTTCGGTGTAATTGCCGGAGAGCTTCATCTTGGCGATGAGCGCGAAGATGCGCGCGAGCGCGCCGGGCAACTGCGCAGTCACGCCCGCGGGCAGCGCCGGCCCGGTGAAGGTGGGCAGCACGATGGCCGACGCGCCCGCGCCGGTGAGCACGTCATCCACGGCGTCGGTGGTCGAGGGCGAGAAGGCGCGCACGGCGGTGAGCCACGAGCCGAGCACGTATTTGCACCACTTGCCATCGGCCACGCTGGCGGTGACATCGGCGGCGAGGACGCCGAGCGTGGTGCCGTGGATGGGGAGTTTGTCCGAGTAGTTGTCGAGCCAGTTGACCTGGTCGCCGATGCGGCTGGGGTAGTAGTCCTGTCGTTTCATAGGTTTGCTCTGTGTGTGTGGTTTGTGTTGGGGAAGAAAATAATCGGAGAGCGGCGGCGGTGAATCCCAGAAGCCGCTGTCCCAGGTGCCGGTGTCCCAGTTCATGGCGGGGCGGCGGTTGCGCGGGCGGAATCGCCCGTGGTTTTTGGCGCATCGCTCCCCGTCGCGGGGGCGCCGCTGGTTGTCAGAGGCGTGCCGCCGGACGAAACGGTGGCCGCGTTCCGCCTCACGGGGGCTTCGCCGGAGAAAATGGGGGCTGACCCCGGACGCGCCAGCGGTGCCCCCGCGCCCCGGAACTCCGCCCCCGCCGGTCGCAGCGCCGCCCCCGCGACCAAAAGGCCCGACCCCGCGAGCCGGAACTCCGCACCCGCGCCGTCCATCGGAGCCCCCGGAAGGCGCAACGCTGCCCCCGGAACGTCCGGGGCGGCCCCCGCGACCAAGGGGGGAACCGTTTTGAAGTGGAAAGCCGCCGTTTTGACGCAGAACGCGGCCCCCGCCGGGCAAAAGCGCATCCCCGGCATCGGGAAGCGGGTGGTTTTGGCGGTTGTTGCGGTCATCGCGGGCGGTGGTTGATACGCCCGCGATTCCAGCACGGAACCCGTCCGGCCCGTTAGTCGAACATCTTTGACGAGTCCGGGACCGTCACGACTCCGCGTCATCCTCCAAGTTCCGAACGAACTGCCACAGCTTCATGCCCAGCCCATGCGCCAGCCGCGCACCCACATGAAACGTGGGGACCGACTCGCCGCTCTCGACGCACTTCATCATCTCGCGCGAGACGCCGCACTTTTGCTCCAGCCCATATTTGGTCACGGGCACCGCCTCCAGCGCCGCCTGAAACGCGCGCGGCAACCGCGCCCGGATGCGCTCCGCATATTCGTGTGCTTGCTTGGCCGATGTCGCGGGCATGGCGGGTCATGTCGGGCGCGCCAGCGCGGGTTTCTTTTCAAACCACTCGTAAAGCACCGGCAGCAAAACCAGTTTTAGAAACATCGAACTGATCAAGCCGCCGATCACCACGATGGCAAGCGGCTTTTGCACTTCCGCGCCCGCGCCGGTCGCGAGCGCCATCGGGACGAAACCAAAACTCGCCACGAGCGCGGTCATCAGGACGGGACGCAATCTCGTCAATGAACCTTCGACCACCGCATCGCGGACGCTCTTGCCCTCTTCGCGCAATTGATTGAAGTAGCTGAGCATCACGAGACCATCGAGCACGGCGACGCCACTCAACGCGATGAAGCCGACCGCCGCCGAAATGCTGAAGGGCATTCCGCAAAGCCAGAGTCCAAACACGCCGCCGGTCGCCGCCAGTGGAACGCCGGTGTAAATGATCAGCGTCTGCCGCACGCTGCCGAACGAGATGAAAACCAAAACGAAAATCAGCAGCAGGGTCGCCGGCACGACGACAAACAGCCGGGCGCGCGCCTCCTGCAAGTGCTCGAACTGGCCGCCGAATTCCACGATGTAATTTTCCGGCCGCTTCACTTGTTGGTTGATTAGCGCCTCGGCCCGGCCGACGTAGCCTTCCATGTCACGCGTTTTCAAATTCACCATCAAGGCTGCCCGACGCTGGCCGGCGTCGCGCAGAATCGGCTCGACGGTTTTCAGCGTTTGAAATTCGACGACTTGTCCGAGCGGAAGGAGACCGGTCTCGCCCACTCTCACGGGCAGTTTTTTAATCTGTTCGTCATCGGCGCGAAGCTCTTCGGGCATGCGAACCACGATGGACCGCCGCTTGTTGCCTTCGATGATTTTCCCCGCGGCCTGGCCGGCGAGCGCGGCGTTGATGGCCTTGTTCACTTCGCCCGCTTGCAGCGCGTATTTCTGGAGCACGTCGCGCTTCGCATTGATTTGCAATTGCGGCGTGCGGCCTTCGGTCTCGTATTCCACCTGCGCGGTGTCCGGCATTTTTTGGATGATGCCTTTGATTTGTTCGGCGAGTTTTTCGAGCACGTCGTAGTCGTCGCCGAAAATCTTCACCGACAACTCAGCTTTAGTGCCTTCGAGCATTTCGTTGAAGCGCATCTCGATGGGCTGCGCGAAGAGGATGCTGTAGTTGGTGTTGACCTGCTTGAGCGACGCCTCCAGTTGCTCGCGCAACGCGGCCTTGCTCGTCGGACGCCCCGGCGTCTTCGGCCAGTCGGCGAGCGGCTTGTAGAAAATGTAAACGTCGCTCTCGTTCGGCGGCATGGGGTCAGAGGCGATTTCACTCGTGCCGATGCGCGAGAAGATGCGCGTCAATTCCGGGAACTCCTTGAGCAGCTTGTTCTCCACCTCGATGTCGGTGCGGAGCGATTCCTCCATGCTCATGCCGACGGGCTTGTAGAGCATGGCGGTGATGGAACCTTCGTCGAGTTTCGGAATGAACTCCGCGCCCAACCGCCTGGCGGGCCAGACCGTCACGGCCAAAAGCGCGACGGCACCAAGGACGACCGGCCAGCGATGCTGCAGCGAGACGTTGAGGGCCGGCGCGTAAAGTTTCTTGGCCAGGCGCATCAGGAAGTTGTCTTCCTCGGAGATTTTTCCGCGCAGCAGAAACGAACAGAGCACCGGCATCAGGGTGATGGTCAACAGCAGCGCGCCAGCCAGCGCGAGCATCACGGCCAGCGCCATCGGGTGAAACATTTTCCCCTCGATGCCCGTGAGCGCGAGGATGGGAATGTAAACCACCGTAATGATGAGCACGCCGAAGAACATCGGCGAACCAACCTGTTTGCTCGCGGAGAGAACGACCTGCGCGCGTTCCTCGTCGGTCAACGCCCGTCCAAGGTGATGCTGACGCTGGGCCATCTGCCGCACGATATTTTCCACGATGACGACCGCGCCATCAATGATGAGGCCGAAATCAATCGCCCCCAGACTCATCAAGTTCCCGGAGATGCCGAAACGCTGCATGCCCACGAGCGCGAATAGAAATGAAAGCGGAATGGCCAGCGCGACAATCAGCGCCGCGCGCCAGTTGCCGAGGAGCAACAGCAAAATCACCACGACCAGAATCGCGCCTTCAAACAAATTTTTCCCCACCGTTTGAATCGTGCGATCAATCAGCAGTGAGCGGTCGTATTGGATGACGAGTTCCACGCCGTCGGGGAGTTTCGACTGGATTTCCTTGATGCGCGCCTTGACGCGCTGCCCGACTTCGCGGCTGTTCTGTCCCGCGAGCATCATGGTGGTGCCGATGACCGTTTCCTTGCCGCTCAACGTGGCCGCGCCCGTGCGGAACTTCGTGCCGAGCTTCACTTCCGCGACGTCCTTGACGAGCAGCGGCTTCACGCCCGAACCAAACTTCAAGGGCAGGTTCCCAATTTCCTCCGTGTTGTTGACCCGGCTGACGGCGCGAATGGTGAGCTGCTGGCCGCCGCGGCTGATGATGCCGCCGCCGGCGTTCTCGACGTTCTGCGCGACGAGTTCCGCCAGCTCACTGAACGTCATGTTCACCGCCATGAGCGCCTCCGGCTTCGACGTATTGCTTCTCGTAGCCACCAGTGCTGTTGACCTCCGCGATTCCTGGCACCGTGCGGAGCAGCGGCTTGATGGTGTATTCCTGGATCTCGCTCAACTCGATGAGCTGATCCAGCTCGCTCGCCGGCTTGTGCCGCGCGTCGGGCTTGTATTGGACGTTGTAGTAGAAGATTTCGCCGAGGCCCGTGCTGATCGGCGCGAGCTTCGGCAACGCGCCGGTCGGAAGTTGTTCCAGCACGCCTTGCAAACGCTCGGCGACTAGCTGGCGCGCGCGAAAAATGTCGGTGTCTTCCGTGAAATTGAGCGTCACCTGCGACAGGCCGAACTTCGTGAGCGAGCGCATTTCTTCCATGCCGGGCAGTCCGGCCATCTCGCGCTCGATGACTTGCGTGATCAGCTTTTCCGATTCCTCCGCCGCCAGCGCGGTGACCTCGGTGTTGATCTGCACCTGCACGCCGGTGATGTCCGGCACCGCGTCAATGGGAAGGTGAACGGCCGACCAGAGACCAACGCCGAGCAAGGCAACCGCGCCGAGCAAAACAATGGCGCGCTGGCGCAGCGAGAATTCGAGGATGGCGGAAATCATGGCTCAATCCTTGGAGT
The DNA here is from genome assembly GCA_016199935.1 of Verrucomicrobiota bacterium. GTDB lineage: Bacteria > Verrucomicrobiota > Verrucomicrobiia > Limisphaerales > JACQFS01 > JACQFS01. Next base: position 25,761 of record JACQFS010000007.1, on the reverse strand, counting down.
TCAGGCCGGTGAGCGTTGCCAATTCCAGCCACGCCTCCCACGCCTCGCGGCGCGTGTCGGTGAGGGTTTCGAGCACTTCGAGAAATGTCTTCTGCGCTTCGAGGTAGGTGGCGATGGGGACCGCGCCGAGGCGGTAATGGCGGTCGGCCAGTTCGGCGTTGGCGCGGAACTTCACGGCGGGGTCGCCGTCCCAGCGCGCGAGTTCGGCGCGCTTGACCTCGTATTGCAGCGCGGCCTCGACGACCTTGCGCTCCACTTCGCGCTGCGCCGTGCCCAGCGACGCCTCGGCCTGGGTGAGCCGCGCGCGCTCGGCCTCCGCGCGGCCCTTCGCGGCGGAGTTGAATCCGAGCGGGATGGTGAGGCTCAAGCCCGCCTGCGTATCGCGGTCGCCGGCGTGTTCGCGGCTGAAGTAGGGTGCGACGGTGATGGCGGGCTTCCGCTCGTTGCGGGCGAGGTCCACCTTGAAGCCCTGCTTCTCCAACTCGGCGGCGCGGGCGCGGAGGTCAAAGTTGTTCGTGCGCGCGGCGTCGAGCAGTTCCGCGAGCGGACGCGCGGCGGGGAACGGCGGAAGTTCGCCGGCCACCTTGAGCGGAGTGTGCGCCGGAACGCCGCGCAGTTGATTCAATGCAGCGAGCGCCTTGAGTTCCTCAATGGCGGCATCGCTCGCGCGTCGCTGTTGCGTGAGCGCGGTGCCTTCCAGGATGCCGATCTCAAGTTGCGGCGTGACGCCCGCGGGGTCGCGCTGCACGAGCACGTCGCGGAGCGTGTTGAAGCGCGTGGCGATTTCATTTGCGGCGGCGGCCTTCTGCTGCGCCGCAAGCACAGCGTAGCCAAGCGCGCCCGTGCGCTGCCTCAGCGTGTAACGAAACTGCGCGAGGCCAAGTTCGGCGAGCGCGACCTGCTTGTCCGCAATCGCCTTGCGCAACGAGAGGCGGCCCGGCCACTCGATGGGCTGCGCGAGCGACACCGACCACGCCGCGCCTTCGCCAAGCAACTGGCCGGCGCTGCTGCGGACGCCCTTGTAGCCGCCGCCGACGGTCAGTTCTGGATTGGGCAGGGCACCCGCGCCGCGCCGTTCGCCTTTGGCGGCGGCGATTTCCGCCTCGTAGAATTTCAGCTCGGGATTTTTGGCGAGCGTGTCCTCGACGAGCGCGGCGAGGGACAACAATTCCGGCTCCGCCGCCGCACACGCGGGGGCAGCGAAGAAGCCGGACACCAGCAACGAACCGACAAGCAGCGGGCAAAACAAAATTTTCATGGGCATCAAAGTTTGGCGGCACACACCGCCGGTTAAGGTTGGAAACGCGGGCGCGACAGGCGTCCGACGAAAGGGGAAACTTCCGCGAAGGCGGAAGCCACTTACGAAACGAATGAAGGAGCGCGCGGCGGGAGTGCCGAGCGGGATGAAAACTGCCAGGTGGCGCGGAGCGTTGGAGGCGGGCCGGCGCAGGTGAGAATGTCCGGCGGAATGGTTTCTACCCGGAGCAGCTCATCCAGCGCTATTTGGGGCGAGTGGAAATCAGGCAGCGCCTCAGCAAGCACCCGCTGAAACTTTGGAAGTTGAAAGCCCGCCTTCTCGATCTGACAGGCACCATCGGCTGCGTCGTGATCATGTTCATCCGTGCCGTCGCCTTGCTCGCAGCATTTGTCGTGATGGATCAGGCCCGCGTCCTCGAGCAGGCAATGCGAGGTCATCGGCAGCCACAGGACCGCAAGCAGCGGGGCGAGAATGACATTGAACCGGCGCACGGGCGCAAGCACTAGCACGGGCTGCGTTCCGGGCGCAAGTCAGCTGATGGAATTTCGCAGGGCGCTTTTCGCTAGATCATGCCTTTGCCGTCGAAGCGGCGCGACGCTGGCATTCCGCGTAGAGCGCATCGAAGCACTCGAAGCCCTTGGCGAGAATCTCCGCGTCGGCCAGACCCAGCCGCGCCCAGCCCTTGAACACGCGGTCCAGCCCGAAGGCTTCGGGGCGCTGAAACTTTCCGTCCTCCAGGTCGGCGTCGTGAATCATCTCGCCCATCTGCTGCGCCGCGCGGTCGCGGAGGCCGAAGCGCCGCAGCAAAGTTTCAAAGGTGCAGTCCTCGCCCTGATGGGTGAACTCCACGTCGTGCATGTCGTAGGGGATCGCCTCGCGGTGGACGGCCGGACTGGCGCCGAACACGAAGCGCGCCTTCGGATCAATGAACTTGCGAATCAGCCACGCCGAGCCGACGCGGTCTATTTCGGGCCGCGGGCGGGTGAGCCATGCTTTGCCGGCAAATTTCTTGGCGTCGAGTTTCGGGCCGGAGGGCGCGCCCGCGGGCTGCGACCCCGCCGCGCGGTTCAAGAGCATCTGCGCGTCGTGCGCGGCCGGGCTGTCGAAGTAGTCAATCTCGCGGATTTCCCGGAAGCGCTGCTGGAGCTTTTCCAGCGCGTCGCCGGAGGTGTCCGCGCGCTTCCCCCTTTTGCGTTTGAGGAACGCCGCGACCGCCCGGCCCAGCTCCGCGAAATCCCGCGCCCGCGCGTCGTTGAACATCTGGGCGAGCTGCTCGTTCGACAGGCCCTCGATTTCCGTCACGCGAATCAGGGTGGCGTCGCCGCCGTCATCACGCACCTGCTTGGCCAGCCACTGGAAACGCTCGAAGTGCGCAGGCTGGTCGGGCAGCACGTAGGCGGAAGTCTTGAGCTGGAGCGCGCCGAACTTGCGGAGCTTGCGCCAGAGGCTCACGCGCTGCGTGCTGTGCTTGGTGGGCAACCCGTAGAGCAGGAGCAGCCAGGCTTCGGATTTCATAATTGTTGACACTGATACACGGCTGTAATAGCTGTTTCAACCTCATTCCGAAAACGGCGCTGCCATCATGAAAACGATCCTTCCCTTGCTGCGAAATCTGGTCGGCCCGGCGGTGGTGTTGTTGGCTGGCTTCACCGCTCCCCTCCTCGGCGCTGCGCTCGACACGGCGAAGATCGAACAGGCCACCGGCTTGAAGGGGGCGTGGAACGAGGCTGAGGGCGTCTTCAAAGTCACCGCGCCGCGCAATGACCTGCCCGTCTCGGTGGACGGCTGGAAGATGCCGCCGTTCATGGGGCTGACCTCGTGGGCGGCGTTCACGCAGGGCAAGGCGGCGGAGGCGATGGTGATGGGCGACCTCGTTCTGTTCCAGGACGAGGTGAATCCGGTGATGAGTGCCGCGTTGGACAACGGACTGAGCGTCACCGCGCTGCACAACCACTTTTTCTTCGACGACCCGAAGGTTTATTTCATGCACATCGGCGGCGAAGGCAGCCTTGGGCAACTGGCCGCTGGCGTCCGCAAGGCGCTCGACCGGGTGAAAGAAATCCGCGCGGCAAATCCGCAGCCCGCAAAATCCTTCGGTGCCGGCATCCCCGCCCAAAGTTCCATCACCGGCAAAGCGCTGGAGGACATCCTGGGTGTCAAAGGCCAGACGAACAGCGGCATGTTCAAGGCCGTCATCGGCCGGAAGGCGCAGATGCCGTGCGGCTGCGAAGTGGGCAAGGAAATGGGCGTGAACACTTGGGCGGCATTTGCCGGCGGCGACGACAATGCAGTCGTGGATGGCGACTTCGCCGCGCGCGAGGAGGAGTTGCAGGCCGTCTTGAAGGCGCTGCGCACGCGCGGCATCAATGTCGTGGCCATCCACCATCACATGACGATGGAAAACCCGCGCTATGTTTTCCTTCACTATTGGGGCAGAGGAAAGGCCGCGGAGCTTGCGCGGTCGCTTAAAGCAGCACTCGACACTCAAACCAAGTAACCCGCGCAGAACATGAAACCACTCATCGCGTTCCTTATGACCACCGGCTTGCTCACGACCGCCGCTCTTGGCGACACCGAAAACTTCGACACCAGCCAACCGGGCGCTTTGCCATCCGGCTGGGCCGGCGGCTCCACCGGCGGCGGCGCGCCCAGGTGGGCGGTGGTGAAGGACGCCACCGCGCCGAGCCAGCCCAACGCGCTCAAGCAGTCCGGCGCGGGCCGCTATCCGTGGTGCGTGAAAAAGGACGCGTCGCTCACCGATGGCTTCGTGGAGGTGAAGTTCAAGGCGCTCTCCGGCGAGGAGGACCGCGCGGGCGGCCTCGTCTGGCGCTGGCAGGACGGCGACAATTACTACGTCGCCCGCGCGAACGCACTCGAGGACAACGTCTGCATTTACCATACGATCAAAGGCAGACGCACCGAGACGAAGCGCGCGGAGGTGAAGGTGACGCCGAACGAATGGCACACGCTGCGGGTGGATTTTCAGGCGAGCCAATTCAAGGTGAGCTTCGACGGCAAAGCGGCGCTCGAATGGGACGACGAGACGTTCAAGCAGGCGGGTGCGGTCGGCGTGTGGACCAAGGCGGACAGCGTGACGCTGTTCGATGATTTCAGTTATGGCGGCAAGTAGGCCACGGCGCATCCGGCCGCTCTCATTAACACCCGGCTTTAGCCGGGTGGTTAGCGCCGAACGTGAGCCGCAACCGCTTCAGCGGTTTCCCGCATCCGGCAAACCGCTGAAGCGGTTGAACTCGTCGGAGGCCGCGCGGCCACCCGGCTGAAGCCGGGTGCTAATGAAATTCCTCGCATCCATGACCGCCGCCGCTAATTCTCCGCGCACCCGATGACCATCCTCAACACCTCCCTCCGCCGTCCGCTGACGGTCGTCGTGCTCGTGCTCGCCGTGTGCCTCGGCGCGTGGGTCGCGTTGCAGCGCATGACGCGCGACGTTTTCCCGCCGCTCAACGTGCCGACCATCTACGTCGCGCAACCCTTCGGCGGCATGGACCCCGCGCAGATGGAGGGCTACCTCACCTACTATTACGAATACCATTTCCTCTACATCACCGGCATCGAGCACGTGGAGTCCAAGTCCATCCAGGGCGCGAGCCTGATGAAGCTCCAGTTCCATCCCGGCACCGACATGAGCGCCGCGATGGCCGAGACCGTGGCCTACGTGAACCGCGCGCGCGCCTTCATGCCGCTGGGCACGCCGGGGCCGTTCATCATGCGCTTCGATGCCGGCAGCGTCGCCGTCGGCCAACTCGTTTTCTCCAGCGAGAACACGAACCGGACCGTCGCGCAGATGCAGGACGTGGCGCTCAACATGGTCCGCCCGCTCTTCGCCACGCTGCCCGGCGTCTCGGCCCCGCCGCCCTTCGGCGGCGGCGCGCGCACCATCCTCATCAACGTGAAGTCCGACCGGATGCGCGCCTACAATTTTTCGCCGGATGAAATCGTCGCCGCCATCTCGCAGGCGAACCTCATCAGCCCGTCGGGCAACATGAACCTCGGCGACAAGTATCCCATCGTGCCGGTGAACGCCGTGGTGAAGAACATCAAGGACCTCGAAGGCGTGCCGCTGCGCGTGAATGCCAACGGCGCAGTGTTCGTGCGCGACGTTGCGACCGTGGACGACGGCAGCGACATCGTGACGAGCTACGCGCTGGTGAACGGCCGCCGCACCGTTTACATGCCCGTCACCAAGCGCGCCGACGCGAGCACGCTCACGGTCGTGGAGTTGGTGAAGAAGAATCTGCCGCGCTTCATGACCGCCGTGCCGGCAACCATGGGCGACGTCAAAATCACCTACGAGTTCGACCAGTCGCCCGTCGTCACGCGCTCCATCAACGACCTCGTGAAGGAGGGCGGCATCGGCGCGTTGCTCACGGGGTTGATGGTGCTGCTGTTCCTGCGCGACTGGCGCAGCGCGTTCATCGTCGTCATCAACATCCCCATCTCTCTGCTCGCCGCGACGTTCGCGCTGTGGGTGAGCGGACAGAACATCAACCTCATGACGCTTGGCGGCCTCGCCCTCGCCGTCGGCATCCTCGTGGACGAGGCGACGGTGGCGGTGGAGAACATCCACGCACACCTCGCGCGCGGCGCCTCGCTGGCCCGCGCCGCGCTCGACGCCACGCGCGAGACGGCGCTGCCGCGCTTGCTCGCGATGCTCTGCGTGCTGGCGGTGTTCATCCCGGCGTTCTTCATGGTCGGCGCGGCCAAGTCACTGTTCGTCCCGCTCGCGCTGGCGGTGGGCTTCTCGATGGTCGCGTCGTTCATCCTGTCGAGCACGCTGGTGCCGATACTCTCCGTGTGGTTTTTGCGGGGAGCGCACGCGCCTCGCGTGCAGCGTCCGGCGCCCTCGCCGGACGCATCGGGTGGTTCCGTCGGCGAGGCGCCGACGGATGCAGCCGGGGCGGCTGCGCTCCCCATCCACGACCCCGGCTTCATCGGCACACTTCAGTCCGCCTACGCCTCGCTGCTCCGCGGCGTCGTGGCCGCGCGCTGGCTGCTCGTGCTGGTCTATCTCGTCGCCTCACTCGGCGTCGTCTGGTTCTTCGGCAAAAAACTCGGCACCGAGATTTTCCCGACGGTGGACTCCGGCCAGTTCGCCGTGCGCCTGCGCGCGCCCAGCGGCACGAAGGTCGAGAACACTGAGGAAGTCGCGCTCAAGGCCCTCAACCTCATCAAGCGCGAGGCCGGCGCGGACAACATCGCCATCACGATGGGCCTCGTCGGCGTCCACGCGGCGAATTATCCCATCAACCTCATCCACCTCTGGAACGGCGGGCCGGAGGAAGCGCACCTTTCCATCCAACTCAAGCCGCACGCGCCGGTGAAAGTTTCCGCGCTCAAGGAAAAACTCCGCGCCGTCTTCGCCGCCGAGCTGCCCGACGTGCGCGTGTCCTTCGAGCCGAGCGACATTGTGAGCCGCGTGATGAGCTTCGGCTCGCCCACGCCCATCGAGGTCGCCGTCAGCGGCCCGGCGCTCGCGGTGAACAAGGAGCACGCGGACAAGATTTACGAGCAGTTGAAAAAAATTCCCGCGCTGCGCGACGTGCACTTCGCGCAGTCGCTCGACTTCCCCACCGTGGACGTAAACGTGAACCGCGAGCGCGCCGGCCTGCTCGGCGTGAAGATGGGCGACGTGACGCGCTCGCTCGTCGCGGCCACCACGTCGAGCCGCTTCACCGTGCCGAACTACTGGGCCGACCCCGCGTCCGGCGTGAGCTACAATTTGCAGATTCAAATTCCGCAGGCGCAGACCAAGTCGCTCGACGACGTGAAGAACGTCCCCGTCACGTCGAGTGGCGGGAAAAATATTCTGCTCCGCAACGTGGCGAGCGTCACGCCCGGCAGCGCGGTGGGGTTATACGAGCGTTACAACATGGCGCGCGTGGTGAGCATCACCGCGAATATTCACGGCGCGAGCCTCGGCGAAGTGCTGCGCGACATCGCGGCCATCGAGGAAATCTCCAACAACAAACTCTGGCCCGCCAAGACGCGCGTGGATGTGCGCGGCCAGGCCACCACGATGAACCAACTGCTCGAGGGTTTCCGCTCCGGCCTCGTCATCGCCGTCATCGTCATCTTCCTGATGCTCGCGGCGAATTTCCAATCACTGCGGCTCGCCTTCGCCGTCATCTCCACCGTGCCCGCCGTGCTCGCCGGCGTGGTGCTGATGCTCTGGCTCACGCACACGACGTTGAACATTCAGTCCGCAATGGGCGCCATCATGGCCGTTGGTGTGGCCGTGGCGAACGCGATTCTGTTGGTGACCTTCGCCGAGAAGGCGCGGAGCGCGGGCGTCTCGCCCGCCGGTGGCGTGGACGTGAAAGCAGCCGCCATCGAAGGCGCGCGCTCGCGACTGCGCCCAATCTTGATGACGAGCTGCGCGATGATCGCCGGCATGATGCCGCTCGCGCTCGGCCTCGGCGAAGGCGGCGACCAGACCGCACCGCTCGGCCGCGCCGTCGTGGGTGGCCTCGCGCTCGCGACGGTGGCGACGTTGTTCGTGCTGCCCGCCGTGTTCGCAATGCTCGCGAGCCGCAAAGTCCGCTCGCCCTCGCTCGACCCGGAAGACCCGGCGAGCACGTATTTCGTCGGTGAAGCAAAATAGTCAGAAAGGCTTTATGAAAAGTTGCACCAGGTTCATCGGGATGAAGACGGCGGGCGCGTTGCTGTTCGGCATCGTCACCCTGTCGTTTGCCGCCGCACCCGTGGAAGTCAAAGTCACCCGCCCCGCGCGCGGCGAAATCATCCGCTACGTCACGCTGCCCGGCAGCATCCGCGCCAACCAGCAGGCGACGCTCTACGCGAAGGTGCCGGGCTATTTGAAAAGCATCGCCGTGGACAAGGGCGACACCGTCACCGCCGGCCAGGCGCTTGGCGAAATCGAAGTGCCGGAGCTGCTCGCCGACCTCGCGAAGTTCAAGGCCGAGGCGAGGGTCGCGGACGCCGACAACAAACGAATCACCGCGGCGCAGAAGAAGGCACCCGATCTCGTCACGCCGCAGTCGGTTGACGACGCGAAGGGCAAATCGGAAATCGCGAAGGCGAATCTGGAGCGCACTGAGACGCTGCTGCGTTACGCGAAGCTCACCGCGCCCTTCGCCGGCGTGGTGACTGCGCGATTTGTGGATGCGGGCGCGTTCATCCCCGCCGCTACCAGCGGCAGCGCGGCGCAGAACGCAGCCGTCGTCACCATCGCCGACTTCAACACCGTGCGCGTGCAGGTGCCGGTGACGGAACTCGAAGCGCCGCTCGTCGCGAAGGGCCAGCCGGTGAAAGTGAGCGTTGAAGGCCTGCCCGGCCGGCCTCCCTTTGAAGGCAGTGTAACCCGCCTCGCCTACGCGCTCGACGACGCAACCAAGACAATGCTCGTGGAAGCCGACCTGCCGAACCCGAAGCTGGAGCTGCGCCCCGGCATGTATGCCACGGTGAAAGTCGGCGTGGAGAAGCACACCGACGCGCTGACGATCCCCGTCGAAGCGCTCGTGATGGAAAAGGTGAACGCCTTCGCCTTCATCGCCGACGGGGGCAAGGCAAAGAAGATCGCGATCAAGATCGGTTTCAACGATGGCGCGAAGGTGGAGGTGCTCGATGGGCTCAAAGGCGGCGAGGCGGTGATCCTCGTCGGCAAACTCACGCTCGCCCCGGATGCGGCGATCAACGCGACGGAGGGGAAGTGAAGTATTCAGTGTTCAGTGTTCAGTGTTCAGTCGCCGTGGCGCTGATTGCCGCCGTCGGAATCTGCGGCGCGGCCGAGCCGGCTCCGTCGGCGTCGCCCATTGACCTGCCCACCGCGCTGCGACTCGCGGGCGCGCAAAATCTCGACGTGGCCATCGCGCGCGAGCGCGTGAAGGAGGCGAAGGCCCAGCACGAGCAGGCGCGCATGAATTATTTCCCGTGGATCACGCCCGGCATTGGCTACCGGCGGCACGACGGGAACATCCAGGACACGCCGGGCAACATCACCACCGAGAGCAAGCAGTCCTACGGCATCGGCGCGGCGCTGACGGCGCAGGTGGACTTGGGCGACACCATTTACAAGACGCTCGCCGCAAAACAGCTCGCCAAGGCCGCTGAGGAAGGCGCCGAGGCCAAGCGGCAGGAGACGGTCTTCTTGGCGGCGGCGGGATATTTCGAACTCGCGCGCGCGGCGGGTGCGGCGGGCGCGGCGGCGGAGGCGGTGCGCATCTCGGAGGATTACAGCGGGCAGGTGAAGCGCGCCGTGGATGCGGGCATCGCGTTCAAGGGCGACGCCTTCCGCGCCGAGGTGCAGGTGGAAAAAAACCGGATGCTGCTGCGCCAGGCGGAGGAGCAGCGCCGCGTGGCCGCCGCGCGGCTCGCGCAGACGCTGCGGCTGAAGCCCGCGACCGATCTCGCGCCGCAGGAAACCGAACTCGCCCCGTTGACGCTCGTGGACAGGAACGCCGCGCTCGACTCGCTCGTGTCGCGCGCGCTCGCGTCGCGGCCCGAGTTGCGGCAGGGCGATTTCCTCGCGCAGTCCGCCGAGGCTTCGCGCAAGGGCGCGACGCAGGGGCCGCTCATTCCCACCATCGGCGCGAGCGCCTACTTCGGCGGCTTGGGCGGCGGGCGCAACGGCAGCACCGGAAATTTTGGCGACACGCAGGATTATTTCCTCGGACTCAGTTGGAAAATCGGTGCGGGCGGACTTTTCGACCGCGGCCGCGAGCGCGCGGCGGAGTCGCGGCACCAGACGAGCCTGCTGGAACTGGAGAAGGCGCAGCAGGACGTTATGCGGCAGGTGGTGGAGGCGCACACGCGCGTGCATTCGCTCGGCGACCAGCTCGCGATGGCGAAGCGCGCGCTCGCGTCGGCGACGGAGCTGATGAAACTTTCGCGCGAGCGCAAGGAGTTCGGCGTGGGCGCGGTGCTGGAGACGATCCAGGCCGAGCAGGAACTCACGCGCGCGCGGCTCGACTACCTCAACGTGCTCGCCGCGCACAACCAGGCGCAATACGCGCTCCAACGCGCGGTCGGCGAGGTCAAGTGAGGACGGAACGCGCCGGGCTTTTCCGTAACCGAAAGTTTCTCCTTCCTGTCCTCCGAAGGTTACGAAATGGTTACGTCCATGTTACGCCCACGGCTGCGAGTGAAATTGTTTGCGCCGCTTTTCGCGGGAATCATTTTTGGCTTGAGCCACGGGCAATTCTCCCCGGCCGCTTCCGCCGCCGACACGCTGGCAAGTTCCCCAACGGTTGCCGTGGTCAAAGTCGCGCGCGGCGAACTGGCTCAGTCGGTCACGTTCGACGCGGAGCTGCGGCCGTTTCAGGAGATTGACCTGCACGCGAAGGTCGCCGGCTTCCTCGACAGGCTGAACGTGGACGCGGGCGACCGCGTGGAGGCCGGGCAGGCCATCGGCACGCTGGAGATTCCCGAACTCAAGGCCGAGCTGGACCACGCGCTCGCCGCGGAGCGGCGTAGTCAGGCGGCTGCCGAAGAGGCGCATCAGTCCTTCGCGCGGCTCAAGACGGCGGCGGATTCGCAACGCGGCCTCATCTCGCAGCAGGACCTCGACATCGCGCAGGCGCGCGACCTCACGGCTGAGGCGGCGCGCGCGGAGGCGAAGGCCAACGTGAGCAAATACCGGACGATGCTCGACTACACGCGCATCACCGCGCCGTTCGCGGGCGTGGTGACGAAGCGCTACGTGAATGTCGGGGCGCTCATCCAAGCGGGGACGAGTTCGAGCGCGGTGCCGCTGGTGCGCCTGTCGCAGAACGACAGGCTGCGCGTGGTATTCCCAATTTCTTTGTCGTTCGTCGCGCGCGTGAAGGTGGGCGATGCGGTGGAGATTCGCATTCCGTCGGCGGGAAAGACTTTGGCCGGCGGCGTCGCGCGCTTTTCGCGCAAGGTCGAGACGGCCACGCGCACGATGGAGGCGGAGGTGGATTTAGCGAATGCCGACCTCGCGCTCATCCCCGGCGTGTATGCAACCGTGGTGCTCAAGCTCGACAAGAAGGACAGCGCGCTCGTGGTGCCGGTCGAGGCTGTGGCGCGCGACGCGAAGGGCGCGAGCATTTTCGTGGTGACGGCGGACAAGAAAATCGAGGAGCGCGCGGTGACGCTCGGCGTCGAGACGCCCGCAAAGCTCGAAATCGTCAAGGGCGTGGCGGAAGGCGAACTCGTGATGATTGGCAGCCGCACGCAAATCAAACCCGGCCAGACGGTCGAGGTCAAACTCATCGAAACCTCCAAGACGGATTGAATCATGAGCGCGCCGCTGACCGCCGAACAATTGAAAGCCTTGCAGGCGCTCGATACCTGCACGGTGGCCAACGCCATCGAGACCTTCGACCTGCGCCTGCGCAACGAGGGCTTCGCCAACCAGACCATCCGCCGCCTCACCGCGGCCCCGGCCCCGATGGTCGGCCACGCGGTGACCCTGCGCATCCGTTGCTCCAGTCCGCCGATGCGCGGGCACAATTACGTGGACCGCACGGACTGGTGGAATCACATCCTCACCATTCCCGCGCCGCGCGTGGTGGTGATTCAGGATGTGGACGAAGCTCCGGGCACCGGCACGTTCCTCGGCGAAGTCCACGCGAACATTCTCAAGGCGCTCGGCTGCGTCGGCGGTGTGACCAACGGGGCGGTGCGCGATGTGCCGGCGGTCGAGCGGACCGGCTTCCAGCTTTTCGCGGGCGGCGTGGCGGTGTCGCACGCTTACTCGCACATCGTGGACTTCGGCGGCCCGGTGGAAATCGGCGGACTCGCGGTGAATCCCGGCGACCTGCTGCACGCGGACCTGCACGGCATGCTGTCGGTGCCGCTGGAAATCGCCGCGCAGATTCCCGCCGTGGCAGCGCAGGCCCTGGAGCGCGAGCGCCGAGTGATTGAGTTGTGCCGCGCGAAGGATTTCTCGCTGGAGAAACTCCGCGCCGCGGTGAAGGACGTTTTCAAATAGGGCGCACCGATTTTCATGTCCCGCTTTTCCATCCGCTATCCCTACCTCATCGTCGTCATCTGCCTGATGACGGTCGTGGTGGGCGTGACGAGTTTGTTTCGGATGCCGGTGGATTTGTTTCCTGAAATCAAAATCCCCGTCGTCGTCGTCGCGACGTTTTACACGGGAATGCCGCCAGAGCAGATCGAGCAGGACCTCACCGCGCGCCTCGAACGTTTCCTCACGCTCGCGCCGGGCATTGACCACATGGAGTCGCGTTCGCTGCCGAGCGCGAGCCTAATCAAGATTTACTTCCAGCCCGGCGTGAATCCGGACGCGGCCATCAGCACCATCGGCAATCTTGCGATGGCCGAGTTGCGACGGCTTCCGCCGGGCACGCTCCCGCCGGTCGTGCTCAAGTTCGACGCGTCGAGCCAGCCAGTGTGCCTCATCACTCTCAAGGGCGAGGGCATGAACGAGGCGCAGCTCCGCGACACCGGCCACTACAAGGTGCGCACGCAGGTCGCCGTCGTGCCGGGCGCGGCGCTGCCGCAGCCGTTCGGCGGGCGCTACCGGCAGATCATGGTCTATGTGGACCCGCTGAAACTGGAAGCGCATCAGTTGAGCGTGATGGACGTGGTGCGTTCGGTGAACGAGGCAAATCTGATTCTCCCCGCCGGCGACGTGCGCATCGGGCCGTTCAATTACAACATCTACGCGAACAGCCAGGTCGAGACCGTGGAGGACATCGGAAAAATTCCGCTCAAGACCGTCGGCCAATCGTCCGTGCTGGTCGGCGACGTGGCCGAGTCGAAGGACTCCTCGCAGATTCAATACAACATCGTGCGTGTGGATGGCCAGCGCTCCGCCTACCAGCCCGTGCTCAAGCAGGGCGGCGACGCGAACACCATCGCCGTCGTGGACGGCATCCGGGACGCGCTGAAGAAACTCGTGGACGTGCCGAAGGAACTCGTCACACAAGTCGTCTTCGACCAGTCGCTGTTCGTGAAGAACGCCATCAAGAACCTCGTTCATGAGGGCGGCCTCGGCCTGATTCTCACGGGGTTGATGATTCTGGTGTTCCTCGGCAGCTTGCGCGCGACGGGCGCGGTGTTTCTCTCCATTCCGCTCTCCGCGCTCGCCACGTTCATCGCGCTGGCGTTTGGCGGCGGCACCATCAACACCATGATTCTCGGCGGCCTCGCGCTCGCCTTTTCGCGGCTCATTGATAACTCCGTCGTCGTGCTGGAAAACATCTTCCGCCACCTCGAACTCGGCGAGTCGCCTGAAGTCGCGGCGGAAAAGGGCGGACGCGAAGTCGCGCTGCCCGTGCTCGCGGCGACGCTCACGACGTCAGTCGTGTTTTTCCCGGTCATCTTCCTCTACGGCGCGAGCCGCTACCTGTTCATGGCGCTCGCGACCGCGGTGGTACTGTCGCTGGTTGCGTCCTACTTCGTCGCGCTCACGGTCGTGCCGCTGTTCTGCGCGAAGCTCATCAAGCGCCCGCATGGGCACGGCGAGGGCCACGCGGAGGAGAAGGGTTACAGCGCGTGGTTCAACCGTCGTTTCAACACGCTGCTCGACCGCTTCGAGGGCCTGCTGAAATGGGCGCTGCTCCGTCCGCTCGCGACGGTCGTCTGCCTGACGATGATTTTCGTCCTGAGCCTTGCGGTGTATCCGTTCGTTGGCGTCGCGTATTTTCCGCGCACCGACCCCGGCCAGTTTTTCGTCAACGTGAAGGCGCCATCAGGCACGCGGCTGGAAGTGAACGAGAAGTTCGTCGAGCAGGTGGAAAAAATCTGCCGCGAGGAAGTGAAGCCGGAAGACCTCGACCTCATCGTGTCGAACATCGGCATCACGCCGGATTTCTCCGCCATCTTCAACGCCAACACCGCGCAGCACACGGCCATCGTGCAGGTGAGCCTCAAGGAAAAGCATCGCGTCGGCAGCTACGAATACATGGCGCGCGTGCGGCGGCGCATCGCGGCAGAGTTGCCGCAGTTGAGCGCCTACTTCCAGTCCGGCGGCCTCGTGGACGCGGTGTTGAACCTCGGCCAGCCCGCGCCGATTGACATTCAGGTGAGCGGCTCGAACCTCGAAGCCACGCATCGCACCGCGTCGGAAATCGCGCGCAAGGTCCGCATGTTGCCGGGCGTGAGCGACGTGCTCATTCCGCAGGACATGGATTATCCCGCGCTCCGGCTGGAACTCGACCGCAAGCGCATCGCCGAGCTCGGCCTCACCGCGAAGGAGGTCGTGCAGAACATCATCACCGCGCTGCTGAGCAACGGCCTCATCGCACCGACGTTCTGGGCTGACCCGAAGAGCGGCAATGATTACTACCTCACCGTCCAGTATCCCGAGGGCTACATCAAAGACCTGAACCAACTGCGCGCCATTCCCATCCGCGCGCCCGGCATGAGCCGGCCCACGCGCCTCGACGCGGTTGCGAACATCACCCACATGACCGGCCCGACGGAAATCAGCCGCTACCAATTGCGCCGCGTCATCCACACCTTCGTCGCACCGGCGAAGGAGGACGTGGGCCGCGTGATGAAGGGCATCGCCAAAATCCTCGCCGAGACGAAGGTGCCCGAGGGCGCGAAGATTGACGTGCGCGGCAGCGTGGAGAGCATGAACTCATCGTTCAAGACTTTCGGCCTCGGGCTGATCCTCGCCATCGTGCTGGTCTATCTGATTCTCGTCGCGCAGTTCCAATCGTTCCTCGATCCGTTCCTGATTCTGCTCGCCGTGCCGACCGGACTCACCGGCGTGCTCCTGACGCTTTGGGTCACCGGCACAACGCTGAACGTCATGTCGCTCATGGGCATCGTGATGATGGTCGGCATCGTGGTGTCGAACAGCATCCTCATCGTGGAATTCGCACGCCGGTTGCAGGAGGACGGCAAGTCGGCGCTTGAAGCCGTCGTCACCGCCTGCCGCGTGCGCCTGCGTCCCGTGTTGATGACCTCGCTCGCCACGCTCATCGGCTTGCTGCCAATGGCCCTCGCGCTTGGCACCGGCAGTGAAGCCTACGCGCCGCTGGCCCGCGCAATCATCGGCGGCCTCGCGGTGTCCGTGGTGCTGACGCTGTTCATCGTGCCGGCGGCCTATCTGCTGATTCATGGGCGCAAAGACATACGCGACGAGCCGGAGCCGCCACGACCACCGACCGAACCGACCGCCCCGGCGACGGAACCGGATGCGGCATGAGGAAAGAATGATGAAAATTTTCAGCCTCGCTTTGCTCTGCACTCTCCTAGCGAACAGTTTCGCCGCCGAGGACATGCAACCACTCACGCTCGCCGATGCGCGCGCGCGGGCGTTGCAGAAGCATCCGAAGATTTCCATCGCGGCACTCAAGGCGCTTGTCGCAAAAGCCGGCGTGCGCGAAGCGCGGGCCGCTTACTTGCCGAACCTCTCGCTCAATGCCGGGGCCGTCGGCGCGGAGGATGACAACACGCGCATCGTCGGCTCGGGGCTGACAGTTTCGTCCGTGTTCGACCGCGCCTCAGTGGGCGCGACCATCACGCAACTGGTCACCGATTTTGGCCGCACCTCGAATCTGCGCGCGGGCGCGAAGCTGCGCGCCGAGGCCGAGGGCCGCAACGTGGAGGCCACGCGCGCGCAGATTCTCCTCCAAGTGGACGCGGCCTATTACGGCGCGTTGCAGGCACAGGCGCTGTTGCGCGTGGCGGAGGAAACGGTGAAGACGCGGCAACAGCTCCGTGGTCAGGTGAGCGCGCTGGCAAGCAACCAGTTGAAGTCCGAACTAGACGTGAGCTTCGCCGAGGTCGCACTGGAGGAAGGCCGGTTGCTGGCGATCCGTGCGAGCAATGACATTGCGGCGGCGTTCGCGACGCTGGCCGCACTGCTCGGCTCGCAGGGGGCGGAGCGTTTTGCTTTGACTGAAGGCGTAGAGCCGGGGCCGCTGCCGTCGGACGCGACAGAGGTGATAGCCATCGCGCTGCGTAACCGTCCCGATTTGCAACGGCTGCGGCTGGAACGCGACAGCGCGGCGAGGCTCGCGAGGGCTGAAAACAGCCTATGGTATCCGACCGTCAGCGTGCAGGCAACGGCGGGCGTGATTCCCTACCGCGAGCGCGGCTTGAACCAGGACTACGCAGCAGCCGGCATTATTTTGAACTGGCCCATATTCTCCGGTGGCGCGGAGTTTGCCAAGCAGGACGCCGCCGCGCTGCGCGCAAAGGCTGCGGAGGCGATGCTGCTGGACGAGGAGAACAACGCCGTGCGCGACACGCGCATCGCCCTGCTCAACGCGAGCAACGCCCGCGAGCGTGTGACCATCACCGAACGGCTCCTCGCGCAGGCGCGGAGGTCCTACGCGCTGGCGGATGCGCGCTACAAGGCTGGGTCAAGTTCCTTCGTGGAACTGGGGCAGGCGCAGTTGAACCAGATTTCCGCGGAGCTTGGCCACACCGGCGCGCGCTATGAGTATCTCCTCCGCCGCTCACTGCTCGACTACCAGACTGGCGCGTTGCGCTGAACGAGGTCGGAAGATTTCGCGAACGCTCAATCTTCCAACAAACGCCATTCCACCAAACCGGCGTCCGTCGTCACCTGTTTCAAGTAAATGTTGGAGACGCCCGGCTGGACTCCCTTGGCGATGTCCTTGAAGCCGACGGTGAACTGTCCGGCGAAGGTCCGCTCCGTTTTGTTGCGGAGCACGGCGACCGGTTCCACCAACGAGTAGGCCACGGTCCCGAAACTTTCCGGTGACTTGATGAGCTTGACCTTGAGCACTGCGTCGGCGCGCTTCGCCTTTGCTTCATCAATTTCCTCGTGCCCCTTCACGGACGCGCGCCAGCCGACGGGCTGGCCGTTGGGCAGCAGCACGAGGTCGGAGCGGTCGCGGCCGGCGAGGTCGGGTTTCCAGTCGCGCACCAGATGCACCTCGGTGGTCTTGAGCGATTCCACCACGACGGGAATTGAAACGGTGCCCGCGGAATCGGATCTGGCGACGATGGTGTAGAGTCCGGCGGCGATGGCCACCGGTTCCGGATTGCTGTCGCGCACGTCGGAGTAGTTGCGGACGTAACGGACGGGCTTCCCATCGGGCGTGGTGATCCTGAAACTGCTGTGGTGGAAATAATCCACCTCGCCGCTGGTGTAAGTTTCGCGCGAGGTGAAAACGATCAGCCGCCCTTCGCCGCCCGTGGCCCGGTTGAGCGAATGCGAAGGGCCGACTGGTTCGAGCAGGAGCCGCTTGCTCGCGCAGGAGACGAGCAGCGCACTGGTGGCAAACAGGAGTGACAGTTGAAAAGCCTGACGGGCAGGGCCGCAGTTGGCCGAAAGGATGTTTCGCAGGACACGCATCGGGCTGTTTCTACCAACGTCACGCAATTGTAACAACTCCTCCCTTTGGCTGTAACGACAGGCTCCCATGCTGGCGGCGTGATGAACGAAAGCTCGCGAACCACCAACAGCAAACTCATGAAGAAATTCCTCATCGTCGCCGTTGCCGCCCTCGTCACTGCCGCCAACCTCCAAGCCCAATCCGCCGACGCACTCCTCGACAAGCTGGTCGAGAAGGGAATCCTCACCGTGAAGGAGGCGAACGACCTGAAGCAGCAGGCCGACGCCGATTTCACCAAGGCTTACTCGGCCAAGAGCGGGATGCCCGAGTGGGTGCAGAGCATGAAGTTCAACGGCGACTTCCGCGGGCGCTACGAGCAGCACCAGTCGGACAACGTCGCGCACAGCGACCGGGACCGGTTTCGTTACCGCATCCGCTTCGGCGTCACGGCATCGCTCGTGGACGATTTCGAGATCGGCCTGCGGCTCTCGTCGGGCAATCCGAACGGCGCGTTCGGCGGCAACCCCGTCTCAGCGAACACGGACCTCTCGGACGGCGCGTCGCGCAAGTTCATCTGGGTGGACGCGGCCTACGCGAAGTGGACGCCGATCCACACGGGCGATTGGAACGTGAGCGCGACCATCGGGAAGATGGACAATCCGTTCGCGCTCTCGACGATGATCTTTGATCCGGATTACCAGTTGGAAGGCGCGGCGATCAACGCGGTCTTCAACCTCAACGACCAGCACTCGCTGAAGTTCAACGGCGGCGGGTTCGTCCTCGACGAGTTCAACCAGGGCGCGAGCGCGAGCCGCGATCCCTACCTGATCGGGGCGCAGTTGATGTGGGACGCGAAGTGGAGCTCGAAGATCGAGTCGTCGCTTTACGGCGCGACGTTCCTCGTGGGCAACAAGCTGAACCTCCTGAACGGCTCCGCGCCGAACGTCAACGACGGCAACACGCGGCTGGCGGCCGGTTCGCCGCTCTACAATTTCACCCCGATCATCGGCGGGGGATCGTTCACCTACAAGCTGGACAGTTTCCCGCTCTACAAGGACGCGTTCCCGATCAAGCTCGGCGGCGAGTATCTCTACAACCCCGGCGCGCCGATGGACAACCGCGGCTGGTGGGTCGGCGCGACGCTCGGCAAGGCCGGGCACAAGGGACTCTGGGAAATCTCGTGGAAGTATCAGCGCCTCGAGGCCGACGCGTGGTATGAGGAACTGCCCGATGACGACTTCGGCGCCTACTATCAGGCGGGCTTGCCCAACTCCGGCAACGGCGCGGGCTATCGCGGCGGCACGAACGTCCGGGGCCACGTGGTGAAGTTCGTTTACAACTTCACCGACGCGATGAACCTCGCCGTCACCTACTACCTCACCGACCTCATTCATCCGTCGCCCGTCGGCTCGGTCAGCGCCAGCGGCCACTGGATGCTCGATCTGATGTGGAAATTCTGAGCGAAACCCATTTCAACCATCAACGACCCGCACATGAAAACATTGCTGAAACAATTCCCCGCCCTCGCCGTCACGCTCGCGCTCGCCGCGTCCGCGCACGCCGGCAACATCACGGTCAAAGGCTCCGACACCATGGTCATCCTCGCGCAGAAGTGGGCGGAGGTTTACATGGGCAAACATTCCGAAGTGAAGCTCCAGGTCACGGGCGGCGGCTCGGGCACGGGCTTCGCCGCGTTGCAGAACAAGACCACCGACCTCTGCAACGCCTCGCGCAAGATCAAGTCCGCGGAAAACGGCAACTGCATCAAGGCCTTCGGCAAGCGCCCGACGGAATATGCGGTCGCGATTGACGGCCTCTCGGTTTATGTCAACGCCGACAATCCGGTGAAGGAACTCTCGCTCGAACAGCTCGAGAAGATTTTCACCGGCAAGGCGAAGAACTGGAAGGAGGTCGGTGGGCCCGACGCGCCCATCACCATTTACAGCCGCGAGAACAGCTCGGGCACCTACGAATTCTTCAAGGAGCACGTGCTCAAGGGCAAGGACTTCGTGGCCAGCGCGCAGACGATGCCCGGCACGGCCGCGGTGCTCCAAGCCGTCGCGAAGGACAAGCACGGCATCGGCTACGGCGGCGCGGCCTACGGCGCGGGCGCGAAGCACGTGCTCGTGAAAGCGGACGACGGCTCGCCGGGCGTTGACCCGACCGAGGAGAATGTCGTCGGCAAAAAATATCCCATCTGGCGCTTCCTCTACATCTACGTCAATCCGGCGCTCGACAAGGGCGAGGTGGCCGCCTACCTGAACTGGATTCGCAGCGACGACGGCCAGAAGGTCGTGAAGGACGTGGGCTACTTCCCGCTGCCGGCCACGTTGCGCAACAAATAATGCTTTTGGAAAACGGTTCCTCTTACTAAAAAACTGCGGGCGGAGGCGAGGCCAGTGCATGGCACTCGCCTCCGCCTCCTGATTCCAAACCCATCCCGATGTCGCACGGCCACACAACAGGCAAACGCACCGCCGGCTGGATGGGCATCCACCGCGGGCACCAGGCGCGCCCCGTCGAGCGGCTCGCCGAGTGGTTCATCGTGGGCGTTTCCTTTTCCACCATCGCGGTCGTTTTCCTCATCTTCATCTTCGTCGGCAAGGAGGCGCTGCCGCTGCTGCTCGGCCGGGAAAATTCCGCGCTCCTCACCGAGGTCATCCCGGCGGCGGACCTAGAAAAAATTCCGCCGGCGAAACTCCGCGCCTACCTCGACCTCACGCCGGAGCAGTTCGCCGCGATGGATAAAGAGACGCTCAAGGCGCTGATGGAAGTGCGCGAGGAGGCGCTCAAGGAAATCCCCGAGGAGGTGCGCAAGGACCAGGACGCGCGCGTCAACACGACCGAGTGGCGTTACCTCGTCCTGCCGCACCAGTGGAGTGGCTACGACAAGCCGGAATACATCTGGCAGCCCGTCGGCAACATCCACAAATACAACCTCGTCCCGCTCATCGTCGGCAGCCTCAAGACCACGCTCATCGGCCTCGCGTTCGCCGTGCCGCTCGCGCTGGGCGCGGCCATCTACGTCTCGCAGCTCGCGCGCCCGCGCGTGAAGGAATGGGTGAAGCCCGGCATCGAGCTTCTCTCTGGAATCCCGTCGGTCGTCATGGGCACGTTCGCGCTGATCGTGATGGCGAGCTTCTTCCAGAAAATTTTCGGCTACGAGGTGCGCCTGAACGCTTTCGTCGCCGGCATCGCGCTCGGACTCGCGGTGATCCCGCTCGTGTTCTCCATCGCCGAGGATGCGCTCACCAGCGTGCCGCGCGCCTACACGCAGGCCGCGCTCGCGCTGGGTGCCTCGAAATGGCAGGCCGCTTATCAGGTCGTGCTGCCGTCCGCGCTGCCGGGCGTGTTCGCGGCGGTGGTGCTCGGCTTCGGGCGCGCGATTGGCGAGACGATGATCGTGCTGCTGGTCTGCTCGGCGAGCGTGATGTCGTGGAGCATCTTCGATTCGGCCCGCAGCATCACCACCACCATCGCGGCGGAAATGGCCGAGGCGGTGTCCGGTGGGCATCACTACCGGATTTTGTTTTTGCTCGGGGCCTTCCTGTTTGCGGTGACGTTCGTCATCAACCTCATCGGCGACGTCGTGATTCACCGGCTGAAAACGCAACTGGAGGGCAAGCGCGCGTGAAACGTCTCTTGCTTTCCTCATCCCGGCCGGGGGCGTGCGTCGGCCGGAGCGCCCTCTCATTAGCACCCGGCTTTAGCCGGGTGTGGAATGGGAGCGGAGGTTCCAGCCGTTTTAACGGCTTCCACGGGCCACGGAAAACCGCTGAAGCGGTTGAAAACTCCTCGCGCCCCTCGGTCACCCGGCTAAAGCCGGGTGCTAATGAGATGGGAATGGTGGACGGTGCAAATGAGGTGAGGCATCCATGAGCACGCACCGGCAGCACTTCCGATCCAAGGGTCTGGATTTCAGTTCGGCGTTCTTCACCTCGCTCACCGGCTTCGCCACCGCGCTCATCCTCGCCATCCTCGTCATCATTTTGCTGAACGTTTTCCTCAACGGCTGGTCCGGTCTTTCGTGGCGGTTCGTCTCCACCATCCCGCAGAAGGATTTTTTTGAAGCCGGCTCCGCCGCCGTGCTGCCGATGATTGTCGGCACCACCATCCGCGTGTTCGTGATGACGCTCTTCGTAATTCCCGTCGGCGTCATCACGGCCATCTACCTCACCGAATACGCGAGCACCACGTCGCTCTACACGCGCGTCATTCGCGCGGCGGTCAACAACCTCGCCGGCGTGCCGTCCATCGTCTTCGGATTGTTCGGCCTCGGCTTCTTCATCAACTTCATCGGAAAAAATCTCGACGCGGCGCTGCACACGGCCGGCCCGCAGTTCGGCCAACCCGCGGTGCTCTGGGCTTCGCTCACGCTCGCGGTGATGACGCTGCCCGTCGTCATCGTCGCCACCGAGGAATCGCTCAAGGCCATCCCGCCGGGCCTGCGTGAGGCAAGCTTGGCGCTCGGTGCGACGAAGCTGGAGACGATCTGCAAAATCGTTCTGCCCAACGCGCTGCCCGGCATCCTCACCGGCGCCATCCTTGCCATCAGCCGCGCGGCGGGCGAGGTGGCGCCCATCATGTTCACCGGTGCGGCCTACTACATGGCCGACCTGCCCAAGAAAGTGACGGACCAGTTCATGGACCTCGGCTACCACATCTACGTGCTCTCGACGCAGTCGCCGGACATCGAGAAGACGCGGCCGATCCTTTACGCGACGGTGTTGGTGTTGCTGTTGCTGACGTTTTCGTTGAACCTCGTCGCCATCGTGGTCCGCGCGCGGATGCGCCGGGCGATGCGCGCGCTGCACTGATTTTTTAACCACGGATGAACACACGCAAACTCAAGGTCGCGGACGCCGCCGGCAGTCTTTTGGACTGCGGCGGGAAGCGAAGCGCCACGCCGCTTTGGGGCGTTGCTCGACGTCCGGAAAGCGGGGTCGCCGCTTCGCTCTGCCCCCGCAGTCCAAATTTTCGCCATGCCTGAAGTGACTCTCCAAAAAATCTCCGTCGCCGGCGGCACCGAGAGCGCGCCGCCGTCGGGGCCGGCGCTGATCGAGGTCAAGCGGCTCTCGCTTCACTACGGCGCGACGCGCGCGTTGAAGGAAATTTCCATCACGCTCCCGGAGCGGTTGGTCACCGCGTTCATCGGTCCGTCGGGCTGCGGCAAGTCCACCTTCCTCCGCTGCTTCAACCGGATGAACGACCTGATTGACAATGTGCGCATCGAGGGCGTTGTGAAAATCGGCGGTCACGACATCTACGGCGACGACGTGGACGTGATCGAGTTGCGCAAACGCGTCGGGATGGTGTTCCAGAAGTCGAACCCGTTTCCGAAAAGCATCTACGAAAACATCGCCTACGGCCTGCGGCTCCACGGCCTCAAGGCGAAGTCCGAACTGGACGGCGTGATCGAGACCAGCCTGCGCGGCGCGGCGCTCTGGGACGAGGTGAAGGACCGGCTGCACGCCAGCGCACTCGGCCTTTCCGGCGGCCAGCAGCAGCGCCTCTGCATCGCGCGAGCCATCGCCATCAAGCCGGAGATCATCCTGATGGACGAGCCGGCCTCGGCGCTCGACCCGCTCGCCACGGCGCGCATCGAGGATCTGATTCTGGATTTGAAGCGCGACTACACGATCGTCATCGTCACGCACAACATGCAGCAGGCCGCGCGCATCTCGGACCACACGGCGTTCTTCTACCTCGGCGAGCTGATCGAGTTCGACACGACGAAGAAAATTTTCACCAACCCGACGAACAAGCGGACGGAGGATTACGTGACGGGGAGGTTTGGATGAACGGAAGGAGTAAGGAGTAAGAAGTAATGCGTAATCATTTGCTCCTTACGGATTACTCATTACTCGTTACTCATTAGCACCCATGCAAACGCACTTTGAAAAAGAACTCGCCGCCCTGAAGGAAAAACTCCTCACGATGGGCAGTCTCGCCGAGAGCGCCGTGACCCGCGCCGTGAAGGCGCTCGTGGACCGCGACGACGACCTCGCGCGCCAGGTGCAGGCTGCCGACGACGAACTCGACGCGCTGGAGGTGGAGGTGGACGACCTCGCCATTCAACTGCTCTCGAAGGCACCGCTCGCCTCGGACCTCCGGCTCATCACGGTGGCGATGAAAATTTCCCACGACCTCGAGCGCGTGGGCGACGAGGCCACTAAAATTTCGCGCCGTGCAATTGATCTCGGCCGCGAGCCGCAGCTCAAGCCCTACGTGGACATTCCGCGCATGACGACGATGGCGCTGGAGATGTTGAAGGGCGCGCTCGACGCGTTCGTCCGGCGCGATTCCGCCGCGGCGCGGGCCGTGATCCCACGCGACACGGAGGTGGACGCACTGAACAAGCAACTCCACCGCGAGCTGGCGAGCTTTATGGTCGAAAACCCGGCCAACATCAGCCGCTGCCTGAGCTTGATGGTCATCAGCAAGAGCCTGGAGCGCATCGCCGATCACGCGACGAACGTGGCGGAGGAGGTCGTTTTTCTTTTTGAAGGGCGCGACATCCGGCACCAGTTGAAGGGGAAGGCTCTGGCATGACGCCCGGCGCTCCGATCCGCCCGCGGCCGTCACCGGTTCGTCACGCCGTGTTCACCCTGTCGCCATTGTCGCGCGTGGGCCAGCCATGTTATCGAAGCTATCCGTGAGTCAAAGAATTCTCGTTGTGGATGATGAGCCGGATGCGGTGGAACTCGTCGAGTTCAACCTCAAGAACGCCGGCTTCGAGGTCGTCACCGCCGCCGATGGCGCGGAGGCGATCAAGAAGGCGCGCACTTTTTCCCCGCAGCTCATCGTGCTCGACGTGATGATGCCCGAGGTGGACGGGCTGGAGGTCTGCAAAATTTTGCGGCGCGACCCGGCCACCGCCGGCGTGCCCATCGTGATGCTCACGGCGAAGGCGGCGGAAATTGACCGCGTGCTCGGGCTCGAGCTGGGCGCGGATGATTACGTGACCAAGCCGTTCAGCCCGCGCGAATTGGTGCTGCGCGTGAAGAGCCTGTTGCGCCGCGGCCAGGCCGCCGCGGATTCGGCGAAGCCGGAGCAGATCCGGATCGGCGAGCTGCTGATTGATATTCCGCGCCACCTCGTTTCCGTGAACAACAAGCGCGTTGAGCTGACGGCGACGGAGTTCAAGCTCGTCAGCACGCTGGCGCAACGCCGCGGCCGCGTGCAGTCGCGCGAGCAACTCCTGCGCGACGTGTGGGAATACGACAGCATGATCGACACCCGCACCGTGGACACGCACATGCGGCGGCTGCGCGAAAAGCTCGGCCGCGCCGCGAAGTATCTCGATACGGTGCGCGGCGTCGGCTACCGCTTCGTGGAGGAGTGAGCCGCGAGCTTGGTGTCCACCCTTCAGGGTGCCGGGTGCGGGGGCACGCTGAGGCGTGGACACCAAACAGCGCGTTTGGAGTTTGAAGTTTCATTTTTCCGTCGGCTAGTTTGCCCCCGCCATGTTGGCCGCCATTCTTTTCATCCTGCTCGTCGCCGCGCTGGCGGCGTGGTGGCTGGTTTGGCGTCGGGCCGCGGCGGCGGAGTCGGAACTCGCGCGCGCCCGCGGCGAGATCGAGACGTTGCGCGCCGCGCACGCGGAGGCGCTCGCTCGCGAGCAGGCGCAACAGCACGCGTTGTTCAACGCGATGATCGAGGGCGTGCTTCTGCTCGATGCCACCGGCCGCATCCGCCTCGCGAACCAGGCGCTCGAACGGCTCTTCAATCCCGCGCACGACCTGCGCGGCCAGACGATCATGGAGGCGTTCCGGCTGCACGAGCTCCAGGAGTTGGTGAACCGCGCGCAGGTCGAGGGGCAGGTGCAGGGCCACGAACTGGAACTGCCCGGGCTGGAGTCGCGCTCGCTCCAGGTCAACGCCGCCGTGATGCTCGACCGCGACGGCCGGCAGCAGGGGATGCTGCTCGTCTTCCACGATCTCACGCGGCTGAAGGAGTTGGAAAACACGCGGCGGGATTTTGTCGCCAACGTCAGCCACGAGTTGCGCACGCCGCTCTCGCTCATCAAGGGCTACTGCGAGACGTTGATTGACGGCGCGAAGGACGATCCGGCGGTGGCGTCGCGTTTTCTCCAGACCATCGAGAAGCACGCGGACCGGCTCACGTATCTCATCGAGGATCTGCTGACCATCTCGCGGCTGGAATCCGGCCAGCTCGCGATGAACGCGCAGCCGCTCGAGCTCGCGCCGCTCGCCCAACGCACGCTCGACGAGCTGGCGGGCAAGGCCGCGGCGAAATCCATCGTGCTGC
>JACQFS010000099.1 GCA_016199935.1 Verrucomicrobiota bacterium | reverse complement strand
GCCGCTCAAACGCATCGCCGAACTTGTCCGCAAACGCGGCCTCATGGTGCTGCTCTCCGATTTGCTCGCGCCGATTGAATCGCTGGAAAAAAATCTCGCGCTGCTCACCGCCGCCGGCCACGAGGTCATCGTCTTCCAACTCTTCGACCGCGCGGAGCTGGACTTCAACTTCGACAAGCCCTCGCTCTTTCTGGATGTCGAGTCCGGCCGCGAGCTGTATCTGGAGCCGGATGTGGCGCGACGTGATTATCAGAAAAAACTGGCCGGCCACATTGCCGCCGTGCGCGGCGCTTGCGACCGCCTCGGCATCAGCCACCACCAACTCGCCACCGACCAACCGCTCGAAACCGCGCTGTTCGATTTCCTGAAGGCACGGATGCAGCGAGGCAAAGTCGTGAAACGAAACACGCGATGAGCTTCCTTGCCCCACTCTTTCTGCTCGGCGCGCTGGCCGTCGGCCTGCCGATTCTCTTCCACCTCATCCGCCGCACCACGCGTGAGAAGACGCTGTTCAGCTCGCTCATGTTCCTGCTGCCAACGCCGCCGCGTGTCACGAAGCGCAGCCGACTCGAAAACATCTGGCTGCTGATTCTGCGCTGCCTCGTCCTCCTGCTGCTTGCGTTCGGATTCGCGCGGCCGTTCCTGCCCAACGCACTCGCGCCATCGAAACCCGCCGGGCCCGGCACCAAGACCATCGTGCTCGTGGACACCAGCGCGAGCATGAGGCGCGAGAATCTCTGGGCCGAGGCGAAAGCGAAGGCCGAGGAGCTTTTCAAAAAGGCCGGGCCGGCTGACGAGATTGCCCTGCTCACCTTCGACCGCACGACGCAGACGCGCCTGAGCCTCGAAGACTGGCGCAAGCTCAAGCTCGACGAGCGCGCCGCCGCCGCCGCGCAACGCCTCGCCGCCGTGCAGCCCACTTGGTTCGCCACGCACCTCGGCCCCGCACTCATCCAAGCCGCCGAGTTGCTCGACCAGCCGGGACAGACGAACCAGACCGCGGGCGTCCGGCAGATTATCGTCATCAGCGACATGCAGGACGGCGCGAAGTTCGACGGCTTGCAGGGTTACGAGTGGCCGCGCGGCATCCAGGTCTCGCTCGAAACGGTGAAGCCGAAGAAGCCGACGAACGCCGGGCTTCAATGGGTCTCGGAGGTCGAGGAAGGCGAAGCGAAATCGGCGGGCGAGCCGTCCGCGATTCGGCTGCGCGTGGTGAACTCCGCCGACTCGAAGCGCGACCAGTTCAAAATCCGCTGGACCGGCGCGCCGGAGATCGAATCGCAGGAAGTGTATGTGCCCGCCGGGCAGTCGCGCATCGTCAAGCCGCCCAAGCAACCCGACTCGCGCCCCGACCGTCTCGCGCTCACCGGTGACGACGCGGACTTCGACAACTCCGTCCACATCCTGCCGCCGCAGCTTCAGCGTCTGCCATTGCTCTTCCTCGGCAACGACGCCGAGACCGATCCCGGCCAGTCGCTCTATTACCTCAAGCGCGCGTTTCAGAAGTCGCGCAATCAGGTCGTGGACATCATCGCGCGCCGCAGCGACCAGCCGGTGGCGGCGTTTGAAATGCAATCGGCGCAACTGCTCGTGCTTGGCGAAAATCCGACCGACGCCGCGCTCACCGCCGCGCGGCAGTTTGCCAAGGACGGAAAATTCATCCTCGCTCCCCTGCCCTCCGCCGCCAGCGTTGCCGCGCTTGCGAAGCTGCTTGAACTCCCATCGCTCTCCGCCGAGGAGGCGCGCGTGAAGGATTACGCGATGTTTGCGCAGATTGATTTTCAGCATCCGCTCTTCGCCGCGTTCGCCGACCCGCGCTACAGCGACTTCACCAAGATTCATTTCTGGAAGCACCGCAAGCTCGACGCCGCCAAGCTCCCCGGCGCACGCGTCATCGCGAAGTTCGACGACGGCGACCCCGCGCTCGTGCAGGTGCCGCTCGGCAAAGGCGCGGTCGTCATCCTCACCACCACGTGGCGGCCGGCGGACAGCCAGCTCGCGCTGTCGTCGAAGTTCGTGCCGCTGCTCTACGCGCTGCTGGAGCAGAGCAGCGACCTGCCGGTGCAGAAGGCGCAGTATTTCACCGGCGACGAGGTGCCGATGCCGCCCGGCCCGCAGGCGTTGAAGGTGCGCAAGCCCGACGGCGCGGAGGTCGAGGTCGCGGCGGGAGGAAAATTTAACCAAACCGATTCGCCCGGCGTCTATGCGGTCACGCCCGGCACCCTGCGCTTCGTGGTGAACCTCGCGCCCGACGAAAGCCGCACCGCGCCGCTGTCCGAGGAACGCCTCGCGAGCCTGCGGTTGCCGCTTAAAAAAAGCGCGACGGAAACGACCGCCGCCTCCGTCCAACACCAGGCGCGCGCGCAGGCGGCGGAGTTGGAGGGCCAGCAAAAGTTGTGGCGATGGTTGATTGTGGCGGCGCTGGTGGTATTGCTAATCGAAACATGGCTCGGCGGACGCCTCACGCGCGTGGCCCGGGCCGAGACGACTTGAACGCCGATGAAGAAATTCACGCTCACTCCCAAGGCGAACGACGGCGGAACTTTCCCTTCTCACAACACGCCCGAATCAACCGAGGTGCCCCATGATTGAACCCCTTCTCAAATCCCGCCTCGAACCCATCGCGCGCCGCCACCGCCAGTTGCGCTTCTGGCAGCAGCTCACGCTCGCGTGGGGCTTCATCGCGCTCGGCGGGCTCGTCGTCCTGCTCCTGCACAAGCTCACCGGGCTCAACGTCTCGTGGGCCGTGCCGCTGCTCATCATCGTCGCGGGCACGGCGGCGTTGCTCGTGCGGCGCGCGAGCGAGGCGTGGGAACCGGACTGGCGGCAAATCGCCCGCGACATCGAGCAGAAGCATCCCGAACTTCACGCGCTCCTGCTCACTGCCGTCGAGCAGCAGCCCGATCCGGCCACGGGCAAACTCAACTTCCTCCAGGAACGCGTCGTCCTCGAAGCGCTCGCGGAGGCGCAGTCGCACACGTGGCTCGATGCGATTTCGCCCAAGCGGCTGCTCGGCGCGCAGGCGGTGCAACTCGTCACGCTGGCGATGCTGCTCTTCGTCGGCGCGCAGCTTTATCTCGCGAGTCCGTTCAGCCGCGCCGGTCGCGCGGCGGCGGAGGCGCGCAAGGAAGGCGTGACGGTTTCGCCCGGCGACGCGTCGGTCGAGCGCGGCAGCGGATTCATCGTGATGGCGAAATTTGCCGGCTTCGTGCCGAGCGAGGCGACGCTCGTCATCCAGCCGCAGAACCAGCCCGCACAAAAAATCCCGCTCGTGAAAAATCTCGAAGACCCCGTCTTCGGTGGCGGCCTGCCCGAGGTGGATGCCAGCCTCACCTACCGCATCGAATACGCCGGCAAGGCGACGCGCGATTTCAAGGTGAGCGTCTTCGAGCACCCGCGCCTCGACCGCGCCGACGCCACGCTCAAGTATCCCGACTACACCAAGCTCCCGGAGAAACAAATTCCCGACACGCGCCGCATCAGCGCCGTCGAGGGCACGAAGCTGGAGGTCGCGTTCAATCTCAACAAACCCGTCGCGCGCGCCGAACTCGTCGCGAAGGGCAAAGGCGAAAAAATTTCCATCCCGCTCACCGTCGCCACGAATCGCGCCGCCGCCACGCTCACCAACCTCACGCTCGCCGCGAGCCAGACCTACGAACTTCGCCTCGTGGACGCCGACGGGCGCACGAACAAGGTCCCCGCGCAGTTCATCGTGGATGTGCTGCCGAACCGCCGGCCCGAGTTGAAATTTGATTTTCCGAAGGGCGACCAGCGCGTCTCCGCGTTGCAGGAAATTTCCTTCAAGGCCGACGCGTGGGATGATTTTGGCCTCACCTCCTACGGCCTCAGCTACACCGTCGCCGGCAAGGACACGAAGGACATCGTCTTCGGCCGCGACACCAAGCCCGACGAGAAGCGCACCATCGCGCACCTGCTCAAGCTCGAAGAACTCGGCGTCCACGAGGACGAACTCATCTCGTGGCATCTCTGGGCCGAGGACACCGGCCCCGACGGCAAGCCGCGCCGCACCGAGAGCGACATGTTTTTCGCCGAGGTGCGCCCCTTCGAAAGCATCTACAAGCAGGGCACGGACGGCGAAAGCGAGGAGAAGGACAGCCAGAAGAAGGGCGCCGGCCAGAAGGCGCAGGAGCTCGCCGAGCTGCAGAAACAAATCATCACCGCGACGTGGAACATCAAGCGCAGCGAGGACGCGAATTCGTCGGGAAAGATTTCCGCAAAATATCTCAAGGACGAACCGGTCGTGCGCGACGGGCAGGACGACGCGTTGCAGCAGGCGGACGAGTTGAAGGCGGGCCTGAAGGACGAGAAGTCGAAAAAATTCGCCGAGATCGCCACGACGGAAATGAAGAAGGCGTTGGAGCAATTGGAGAAGGCCACGAACGCGCCCGCCCCGCTGCCGGCGGCGTTGAGCGCGGAACAGGCCGCCTACAACGCGCTGCTCAAGCTCGCGGCGCGGCAGTTCAGCGTCACGCGCAGCCAGAAGCAGAGCCAGCAGAGCAAGAACGGCCAGCAGAAAAACCAGCGCGAGCTGGACCAGTTGGAGCTGAAGTCCACCGAGAACCGTTACGAGAAGCAGAAGCAGGCGAAGGCGATGGAGGACGAGCAGCAGCAGGAACAGCTCAACATTTTGAACCGCCTCAAGGAACTCGCCCAGCGCCAGCAGGACATCAACGAGCGCCTCAAGGAAATGCAGACCGCGCTCCAGGAGGCGAAGACCGAGAAGGAGAAGGAGGAAATCCGCCGCCAACTCAAGCGCCTGCGCGAGGAGCAGCAGGAGATGCTCGCGAACATTGACGAGCTGAAGCAGAAGATGGAGCAGTCGCCCAATCAGTCGCAGATGAGCGAGGAACGGAAGCGGCTGGAGCAGGCGCGCAGCGAGGCGCAACGCTCCGCCGAGAACCTGGAGCGCAACCAGGCGACGCAGGCGCTCGCCGACGCGACGCGCGCGCAGCGGGACTTGCAGGAGTTGCGCGACGACTATCGCAAGAAGACTTCGCAGCAGTTTCGCGAGGAGATGCGCGACATGAGAAACGAGGCGCGCGAACTTTCCGCCAACCAGCAGGAGATCGCGAAGGAGCTTCAGGCCAAGCCCGAGGAGAAGGCGCAGCGCCGCACGCTCGATGGTTCGAGCAAGCGCGAGCAGATGACGCAGCAGTTCGAGCGTCAGCAGTCCACGCTCACCAACCTCGTGCAAAACATGACGCGCGTCTCCGAGGCCGCCGAGACCGCCGAGCCGCTGCTGGCGAAGGAGCTTTACGACACGCTCCGCAAGACCAGCCAGGCCAACACCGAGCAGGCGCTCCAGATGACGCAGGAACTCACCCAGCGCGGCTACCTCCCGCAGGCGCGGCAGTTCGAGGAGAAGGCGCGCAAGGACATCGAGGAACTCAAGACCGGCGTCGAGCGCGCCGCCGAGTCCGTGCTCGGCGACGAAGCCGAGGCGCTCCGGCAGGCGCGCGCCGAAATCAACGCGCTCGCCGAACAGGTAAACCGCGAGTTGATGCAGCGCGCCCCGCAACTCGCCGACGCCGGAACCAATCAGCCGGGTCAGCAATCGCGAAGCGGCAAAATGCAACCGGGCCAACGCGCCCAGCAGTCATCCGAATCCAACGCGCAGCAGAACGCGCAAGGCCCGCAACCCGGCGAGCAAGCTGGGAGCGAAATGCAAAAGGGCCAGCGTGGTGACCAGCAGTCGAAAGCGGGCGAGCCGAAAAATGGCCAAGGCAAACAAGGCGAGCCGAAGCAGGCGAGCGCGCAAGGCGGTCAGAAAAAAGGCCAGCAGCCCGGACAACAGAAAGGCCAGAACCCGCAAGGCAATCAACCCGGCCAGCAGCCGGGCAAGCAACCCGGCGAGACCGCGCAACAAGGCCAACAACCCGGTCAGCAGGGACAGCAAGGCCAAGGTCAACAGCCGGGACAACAAGGCCAGCAGCCCGGTCAGCCGGGACAACAACCCGGCCAGCAAGGTCAGATGGCCCAAGGTCAGCAAGGACAAGGCGGCCAGCGCGGCGGAGCGAACGCTCAACGCGGCGGAAACAATTCTCCCAACTCATCGCAACCACGCCGCGCCGGCGAGATTCCCTTCGGCGGCGAGTTCAACAACAATGGCGGCTACGGCGGCGGTGTTTGGAACGAAGGCCCCATTCAGGGCGAGGGCTTCGTCCAGTGGGCCGACCGCCTGCGCAACGTCGAGGAGATGCTCGACGATCCCGCGTTGCGCGGCGAGGTCGCGCGCGTGCGCGAGGCCGCGCGCGTGATGCGCATGGAATACAAGCGCAACGTCGGCGAGACGAAATGGGACCTCGTGAACACCAAGATCAGCAAACCGCTCGTCGAGTTGCGCGACCGCCTCGGCGAGGAACTCGCCCGCCGCGATTCGAAGGAAGCGCTCGTGCCGATTGACCGCGACCCCGTGCCGCAGAAGTTCACGGACTTGGTGCGGAAATATTACGAGGAATTGGGCAAGAGCCAGTGATCGGATTCGCCGCCATCCTCCTCGCCGGAAAAGACTGGCTGCTGCCGGCGCTGGGTGCGTTCGCCGTCGGACTGGCGTTCGTCATTTCCTCCTACATCCGCTCCAGCGCGGCACCAGGACTCAAGTTCGGCTGTGCTGTTTTGAAAATCATCGGCCTCGCCGCTTTGATCGCGTGCCTGCTGGAGCCGATGTGGTCGGGCCAGCGCGCGAAGCCCGGCTCCAACCTCCTCCTTCTCGCCGCCGACAACAGCCAGTCGCTGCGCGTGAAGGACGGCGGCGAAACGCAGTCGCGCGGCGAGTTGATGGCAAAGCTGCTCACGGGCGAGAAGAACCAGTGGCGCGCGGAACTCGGCCAGAACTTCGACGTGCGCAGCTACCTCTTCGACTCGCGATTGCAGGCGACGAAGGATTTTTCCGAACTCAACTTCGAGGGCCGCGCTTCCGCCGTCGGTCATTCGCTCAAGACGCTCGGCGAACGTTTCCGCGGCCAGCCCATCGCCGGCATCGTGATGCTGACCGATGGCGATGCAACCGACCTCGCGGACGCGAGCGGCAACTGGGAGGGCCTCCCGCCCGTTTATCCCGTGCTCATCGGGCGCGAGCAGCCGGCGCGCGACATCGCCATCGTCAACACCACCGTGAGCCAGACCTCCTTCGAGGACGCGCCCGTGACCGTGCAGGCGGACGTGACGGCGACTGGTTATCGCGGGCAGGAAATCACCGGTCAACTCGTCGCACTCGCGGCGGGCACCAATGCAGCGCCGACGAACAAGGTCGCTGCCGAACTCACGCTCACCGCGCCGCGCGACAGCGACAAGATGGTTTTCCGTTTCCAGTTCCGTCCCGAAAAAACCGGCGTTCTTTTCTACCGTCTGCGCATCGCGGCCAAGGGTGAGATGGCGCAGTTCGACAAGCCGGACACCTCCACCGAGGCCACGCTCGCGAACAACGAGACCGTCGTGGTGGTGGACCGCGGGCGCGGGCCGTATCGCGTGCTCTACGTCAGCGGGCGGCCGAATTGGGAATACAAATTTCTCCATCGCGCTGTCGAGGAAGACGACCAGACGCAGCTCGTGGGCCTCATCCGCATCGCCAAGCGCGAGCCGAAGTTCGAGTTCCGCGGGCGCGCGGGCGAGTCGTCCAACCCGCTCTTCCGCGGCTTCGGCAACCAGTCGAAGGAGGAAATCGAGCGCTATGACCAGCCCGTGCTCGTGCGGCTCAACACCCGTGACGAGTTCGAGCTGCGCGCCGGCTTCCCGAAGACGCCCGAGGATTTGTTTGGCTACCACGCGGTGATTCTCGACGACCTCGAGTCGGAATTTTTCACCGCTGACCAGCACAGCCTCCTGCAAAAATTTGTCTCCGAGCGTGGCGGCGGTTTCCTGATGCTCGGCGGCGCGGAGTCGTTTCGCGAAGGCAATTTTCAGAAGACCGGCATCGGCGACCTGCTCCCCGTCTATCTCGACCAGCGCGCGGACGTCGGCGGGGACAAGGAGTATCGCCTCTCGCTCACGCGCGAGGGCTGGCTCCAGCCGTGGGCGCGCCTTCGCAACAACGAGGGCGAGGAACGCAAGCGCCTCGCCGACCTACCGCACTTCGACACGCTGAATCACGTGCGCGAGTTCAAGCCCGGCGCGATGGTCGTCGCGACCGTGACCGATGGAAAAAAGGAACTGCCCGCACTCGTCACGCAGCGTTTCGGGCGCGGGCGCACGGCGGCGTTGCTCATCGGCGACCTCTGGCAATCGGGCCTCGGTGACGAGGCGCGACAGAACGATTTGAAAAAGGGCTGGCGTCAGCTCGTGCGCTGGCTCGTGGCCGATGTGCCCGAGCCCGTGGAAATCCGCACCGAGTCCCAGACCGGCGATGCCGACGGCGCGATGAAAATTTCCGTCCGTGTGCGCGACCAGAAATTTCAGCCGCTCGACAACGCCACCGTCTCGCTCAAGGTCACGCCCGTGCCTGCCGCACCGCCGGTCAACGCGGGAAAAAACGTGACGAAGAATGCCG
>JACQFS010000098.1 GCA_016199935.1 Verrucomicrobiota bacterium | reverse complement strand
GCGCGCCGGCCGCGATCAATTCGCGCGTGTCGGCGACGCCCGCGCGCTGCACTTCGCACAGCGCCGGCAGCACACGCGCCGTGCCGTAGAGCGGATTCTCATCGTCCGGCGAATCCTGATGGCCAAACCACAGCGGCACCCACGCGCCGTCCGCGCGCTGCGTGCGGCGCAGAAAATTCACCGCGCGCGGGATCGCCCGCGCCAGTCGCCGCTCGATGCGCTCGGCGACGTGCGGCCGGCACGCGAGCCACGCGCGCAACGCGTGCGCCGTGAGATCCGGACTGCTGCGGTCGAACGCCAGCGCGCCCCAGCCGCGGCAAAAGGTCGGGATGCCACCGTCGCGATTCTGCAGATTCACGAGCCAGCGCGCGCCGCGCGCGGTCGCCTCGTGCGCGAGCGGACTGTCCGGCGCGAGGTGGAGCAGCGCGAGCATCGCGCCCGCCGTATCGTCCGCGTCCGGCACGCCGCCGGGCAGATCGGTCCACGCCCAGCCGCCGGGCGCGGCGTGGGTGTAGGGATGCTCGCGGATGTATTGCTGATTCAGGAGCCAGTGGAAAACGGCGTCGGATTCGGCGCACGGAAGTGGCCTCTCCTCTTGAGCCGTAGCAATTGAGGTGTCGAGACTCACTTTGACCGGGGAAAATGGAGTCTCGTTACCTCGACTGCTACGAGACGGGAGAAGCGCGTTCACGCTGAGCGTTGTCAACCACGTGGCGAGGTTCGTGTCAATCGGCCACGAGCCGTCCGCACGCGCGGACTTCGCGAGAAACTCCGCGCCGAGCTTCGCCACCGGATGCGCCGCCAGCCCCATGCCCGCGAGGCTCATCGTCACGAAGCTCGTCAGTGGCGTCGCTTCGAGAAAGCCACCGTTGGACGGCTGGATGTTTTCCAATATGCCGAGCGTGAAGGCGCGGGTGAACTTGCGCATTCGGCGCACGAGAAAATTTTCCGACGGCAGAAAGTGATGCCGCACCTGACCGATGGCGATCAGCGCGGGCAGCGCGTAGCTCACCACCGGCAGCCGCAATGCGCCGTAGAGCTGGTGTGGCACCGCGGCGAACTCGAACGGCAGCGGCATGACCCACTTCCAACATTCCGGCGACGGCCCGAGCCGGCCGGCGAGCGCGCACATCGTGAGGATCGGGACGGAGAACGTCCGGTCTTTGCCGTAGCGCGCGACGATGGCGGGCGCGAGTTGCTCCGGGGCGAGTCCGCCGGCCGCACGCGTGAGCCACTGCTCCGCGCGGCCGATCGCCGGCTGAAAATTTTCCATCGCGCCCGGCACCGCACCAAACGCCGCCCAGCACAGCGTCGTGGTGCTGATGTTGCTTTTGCTTTTGACCGTGTCGCCCCAGCCGCCGTCGGCGTTCTGGTGCTCGGCGAGCCAGCGCAAGACGGCAGAGGTCAGAGAACAGAGGTCAGCGGTCAGAGCAGAGTCACTGCGCGCGTCCGAGACATTTTCTGACTTCTGACTTCTGACCTCTGACCTCTGAACAAGCGTGAGCGCCGTCACCGCCGTCGCCGTCGAGAGCGCGCTGCTGCTCAGATGGCCTTCCCAATGTCCGGCGGCATTGCGCGCCGCGAGCAGTTCGGCGCGCGCGGCGGCGTGGGCGCGGGCGAGGCGCGCGACGAATTCAGGACGGCGCAGGGTTTCCACGAAGCAGCGCGCAGTTGAGGAAAATCAGGGACGCAATCCGGCGTCGTGCCCGCGCTTGCGCGCGGGCAGCACGGCGCAGGCATCCTTGCAGCCGAAGAGCCGGCTGATGCCCTGACGGTGGCGCGCGACCCAGGCGTAAATTTTTTCCGCCACCCAGATGACGCCGGGAATCCACATCACGAGCGCGAGCAGCACGAGCAGCGGCAGGCGCATCCCGACAAAGCGGATCGCGCGCGCGCCGCGATGGATGCGGCCGTCGAGCGCGACGCAATGGATGGCTTCGAGGAGTTGCTCGCGCGTCAAGTGCGGCGCGGCCGCGGCGGCGCGCGGATGCGCGATGGGCACGAAGCTGAGGACGTTGAACCAGTCCAGCCACGTCAGCGCGCGAACTTGGAACTGGCACATCGCGCAGTCGCCGTCGTAAAGGATGAGATGGCGGGAGGCGCTCATTTCATGGAAAGCGTATCAGCCGGGGGCGGACAGCGCAAACCTGCACTGTCGGCTCAGACGCGCGGCGCGATGACCGGCGGTTTGCCCGAGCCGCGCGCCACGCCGAGCGCCCGGCGGATCATCACGAACTCGCCCACGTTCTCCGCCGTCAGCAGGCCGACCAGCCGGCCGTGTTCGAGCACCGGCAGGCAGGCGCACGGCGATTCCTGTGCGCGCGCGAACGCGGTCTCGAGCGATTCCTTCGGCTGCGTCGTGGAAAAATTCCGCTGCATCACCTCGCCGACGAGCGTCGCGGGGCCGCGTTGCGCGAGCGCCACCATGAGGTCGCCGCGCGTGAGGATGCCCACGACCGCGTCGTCCTGCACCACGGGGAAATCGTGCTGCGTGCCGGCGAGGATGAGTTCCACCGCGCGACTGAGCGGATCGAACGGCGCGAGCGTATGAAACTCCGTCACCATCGCGCGCCACACCGGCGTGCCACCGATGGCCGAGCGGAGTTGCGCCATGCCCTCCTCCTGCTGCGCGCCAATCCAGACGAAGAACGCGATGATGAACAAGGTCGGCATCACCTTGATGAAGCCGACGAATCCGAACACGAGCGCCATGAACTGGCCGAGGTTCGCGGCGATGTGCGTCGCGCGCGCGTAATCCATTTTCAACGCGAGGAGCGAACGCAACACGCGCCCGCCGTCCATCGGAAACGCCGGCAGCAGGTTGAAGCCGACGAGAAAACAGTTCACCACCAGCAGCCGCTCCAGAAACGAGCCGCCGGTGAGGCTGAACTGAGCGGGCGAGTGAAAATTTCCCGTGAGCGCCAGCGCGGCGAAAATAATTCCGGCGATGACAACGTTCACCGCCGGCCCGGCGAGCGCGACCCAGAATTCCTGCATCGGCTGGTCCGGCATCCGCTCCAGCCGCGCGAGGCCGCCGATGGGCAGCAGCGTGATGTCGCGCGTGCGGATGCCGTAGCGCCGCGCCGTCAGCGCGTGGCCGAACTCGTGCAGCAGCACGCACGCGAAGAGCGAGAGATAAAACCCGACGCCGCTCGCGGCGGCCGCGAACGTCTTGCCCTCCTGCCAGAAGAGGAACGTAAGCACGCCGACGAGCAGCAGGAACGTGACGTGCAGATACACGTCAATTCCGGCGAACCGTCCGACTTTGAGCGACCATTTCATAATTGCCGGCGGATGCAGAACCGGTGCCCGCCGACGGTTGGACAGTCTGCCGGCAATTCCGCTGAGTCAAACGCGGGGAAAAATCTTCGGGAGCCTGATCGCGTGACACTTGGGACACCCGCACCAAGATTCGTGAGTGTCGCAACGAGCGCACGCGGGCTGGCCTCCCTCTCCCCTCAACGGGGAGAGGGATGGAGGGTGAGGGGTGAGGCCGGCAGTGGCGGGCAGGGATTCCGATGGTGCGGGCATCAAGCCGCGCCGCTCCCAGGCACGGTTTCTCAATTCCCCCTCGCCAAAACTTTTCCCGAATGCCACCTTCGCCGCCCATGCATCTCGGAAAGTTTGTTTTCATTTCCACGCTCGCCGCCTCGCTCTCGCTCTCGCTTCACGCCGCCGCCCCGGCCGGCCGGTTCGGCTTCGCCGGGCCGGAGATTTTTCCCATCGATCAGGGCATCGCCAACCTCCACTCGGCCGACATTGACGGCGACGGCTACGCGGACCTCATCGTCGTCAACAACGCGCGCTCAAAGATCACGATCCTCTACAACCTCACCGGGCGGAAAGGCGTTCCGCGCAAAAAGGCCGCCGAGTCGAAGCGCGAGATGAACGAACTGCCGCCGGGCGCGCGCTTCGAGATCGATTCCATCGCGTCGGAGAAACGCATCTCCGCGCTCGTCGTCGCCGACCTCAACGGCGACGGCCGGCCCGACCTCGCGTATTACGGCGAGCCGCGCGAACTCGTCGTGCAATACAACGACGGCAAGGGCGGCTGGAGCGCGCCCAAACGCTGGATTCTGGAAGACGTGCAGCTCACGCCCAACGCACTCACCCCCGGCGACCTCAACGGCGACGGCCGCACCGATCTCGTGCTGCTCGGCGAGAACAACGTGTATCTCATGGCGCAGGACACGAACCACAACCTCGGCGAGCCGCAAAAAATTCCATTCACCGGTGCCGTGAAGTCCGTGCAGGTGCTCGACCTCAACGGCGACGGGCGCGACGATTTGCTGCTCGTGAACTGGGAGCACCCGAATCCGTTTCGCGTGCGCTTCCAGACCAAGGCCGGCCAGCTCGATCCGGAGCTGCATTTTACTTATCCGCAAATCCGCTCCTACTGGGCCGACGATCTCGACGGCGATCATCGCGCGGAAATCACGACCATCGCGATGAACTCCGGCCACGCGCAGGTCGGCAACTTCACGCAGAAGGACGCCGAGCCGCTCCACGGCCCGCTGGTGCAGGGGCAGTTCCAGATTCTCCCGCTCAACCGCACCGACAAGCCGCGCCGCGGCGTCGTGTGGGCCGACCTCGACGGCGACGGCCGCGACGATTTGCTCGTGGCCGAGCCGGACAGCGGCCAGCTCACGCTCTACGCACAGCAGAAGGACGGCTCGCTTGGCTCGCCGAAATCCTTCTCCACGCTCGCGGGCGTGAGCGATCTCGCCGTGGCGGACTGGCACGGCGACGGCACGCCGGACATTTTCCTCCTCAGCGCCGACGAGCGGCAGGTCGGGGTCACCCAGCTCGACAAGAAAGGCCGCATCGCGTTTCCGAAAATTCTCCCGCTCGAAGGCAAGCCGCTGGCGATGGCGGTGGGGCCGTTGCTCGGCAAGGACAAGCCCGCGCTCGCGGTGCTCGTGGACAACGACGGCCGGCGCTCGCTCGTGCTGCGCGCCGCCGACGGCACGACGAAAACGCAGAAGCTCGCGGAGAATTTCAAATCCAATCCCAGCTCCGTCAT
This sequence comes from Verrucomicrobiota bacterium, assembly GCA_016199935.1. Lineage (GTDB taxonomy): Bacteria > Verrucomicrobiota > Verrucomicrobiia > Limisphaerales > JACQFS01 > JACQFS01. Next base: position 36,815 of record JACQFS010000098.1, on the reverse strand, counting down.
GGTGCTCGACGTGGATCAGGACGGCCTCGCCGACCTCGTGGTGCTCGTGCCTTACGAGAAGATCAAGGTGCTGCTGCAGCGGCCCGGGAAGGATTTCGAGGAGGTGGACGTGGCCCCGCCCGGCGGGACGATGGACCAGCCGTGGGCCAGCGCCGCGGACGTGGACGGCGACGGCAAGGCGGAGTTGCTGCTGGGCCAGAAAAATTTCGTGCGCGCCGTGGTGCTGCAGCGCGATGAAAAACTCCAGGGCACGAACAAGTGGACGTTCGTCGTGCGCGAGCAGATCAACGGCGCGGCGAGCAATTCGCGCATCATCAGCGCCGCGCCGCTGCCCTCGCGCGACAAGACGCCGAACCTTTTCCTCCTCGATGCGGAGCGGAAGTCACTCACGCTCTGCGTGCGAGATGCGGCCGGCGCGTGGCGCGTGAAGCGCAACGTGCAACTGCCGGTGACGGATTTTTCCTCGCTGCGACCCGTGGCCATCGGCGCGACCGGCGCGAACAGCATTGCGCTGATCGGCCAGAACGGCATCGGCTGGCAGAGCTTCGCCGGCAAGGTGTGGGAGCTGACCGAACTGGACGGCTACGAGACGACCATCAAGGACGGCTACCTGCACGATGTGGTCTCCGGTGATTTGAACAACGACGGTCGAAAGGATCTGGTCTTCCTCGAAACGCGCAAGAATCACCTCGACCTCGTGATGTTCGAGAAACCGCACCAACTCGTGCCGGCCGACCGCTGGCAGGTGTTCGAGGAGCGCACGTTCCGTGGCCGCCGCGGCGACACGGCCGAACCGCGCGAGGCCATCATCGCCGACGTGACGGGGGACAAGAAGAACGATCTCATCATCATCGTGCATGATCGGATTCTGGTTTATCCGCAGGAGTGAGGCGCGCGAAGCGAAGCTCAAAGCTCAAAGGCCAAAGCTCAAGGGAAGCTTCAAAAACAAAGCTCCAAACGCACCTCGGCGTTTGGAGCTTGTTGCTTTGAGATTGGAACTTCCCTTGAGCTTTGAGTTTACTTCTTCAACCCCGGCGGCACCGGCAGGAAGGTCTTGATGCTGATTCCCTCCGGCGTTGCCGCCACCGTGCTCACGGTGAAGTGAAAATATTTTGCGACCGCGCCGAACTCCGGCAGCAGGCTGAAATCAAACCACTCCTTAGCCTTCTTCGTCGCGTCGGCCTGCGCGCCGCCGGCGCCGGTGAGCGCCGCCGCGCCGCCGCCGGGAATCAAATCCGCCACCGCATCGGGGTTCTTCTTCAACGTCTCGAAGAACGCCTTCATGCCGTCGCTCTGGTTTTCGAAGGTGAACCAGCCCGTGCCGGTGCCGCCGATCTTTTGCGCGGCGTCGGCCAGGCCGGCGGTCTCGCGCAACGGCCGGCCGGTCGCCTCGGCGTTGCGGAGGAATTCCTCGAGCAGCGCGACGTCGGTGGAAAGCGCAACGTAGCCGCCGGCGCGCGCGAAGTTGAGCGACTTGTCCGCGCGCGCATTCGGTCCGGGCTCGGCCGCCATTTTCGCGGCATAGACCTTGCGGCCGAGGAAGTCGCGTTCCGTCACCTCGTTCATGGGCGGCGGCAGCAGCGCCATCGCGGCCTTGACGCCGAGGACGAACTCCTCGGGCTTGCCGGAGCCGAGCAGGTAGAGCGTCGGCGGGTTTTGCAATTCGTCGAGCTGCAGGCCGCGCGGCGGTTTCTGGATGGTGATGAGGTCGTCGCCGAGATTGTTCACGAGCATCTTGCGGAGGTCGAAGTTGGGGTCCTTGTCCTTGCCGGCGTTTTCGACGCCCATCTGGATGACACTCGCGAGCGGTGGCGAGATTTCGCCCAGCATCGCCTCGACGGTGGCCCAGGTCTTGCGAAGATCGAGGCGGTTGCGGCTGAACTTCACCGTGTCCGCCGGCACGAACGGCGGCGGGGCGGCGTCCTTCGCCTCGAAGCTCATCACCTTGAGCACGCCGCGCCGCCCGGACTCGGGCGCGCCGACGAGGAGGCTGGCGGTCGTGCCGTCGGCGGATTCCTGGACGTTGAGCGCGAGCGTCCGGACGCCGGTCAGGCCGAGCGCGGCGAGCATCGCGTCGGGCGTCGCTGTCTGGACGAACGGGTTCCCCTTGCCCGCGTTTTTTTCCTTCGCGGCGTTCTTGAGGATGAGGTCGTTGATGATCTTGAAATTCAGCCACGCGAAACCGTAGGCCTCGCGGAACATCGCACTGGCGTTGGCCTGGAACTCCGGCACCTCGTCCAGCGCCGGGATCATCCCGCCGCCGAGCCGGGCGAGAATCTTCTCAAAGTCTTTCGCGTCGCCGCCCACGAGCAACAACGAATCCGCCATGCCGAAACTCAACTGCGTCTTCTTCGCCGCGGCGTCCGGCTTCGGGTCGGGGTCCGTCTGGACGCCCGCGGTCGCGCCGCGCTGGATGCTTACGCCGGTGCTGACGGTGGTGCGGTTGGTCGGCGTCCAGATGAAGGTCGTGAACTCCAGGTCGCGCACCTTCTCGAGCTTTTGCTCCTTGCCGGCGTCCACCCATTTTTTCCGGAGGTCGCCGAGCTTGGCCGCGAGCGCGTCCTTCTTGTCCTTCGCGTCGGCGAGCAGCACCCAGCCGCCCTTCGTGTCGTTGCCGTCGGCGATGCTTTTCAAAATGCCGAGGGTGAGCTGGCCGTGAATGAGGTCGGTGAGGTCGCCCAACTTGGCACCGAGGTCGCGCTCCATCGGCTCGGTGACCTCGGTCTTCCATTTCGCCTCGAACTTTTCGCGGAACGGCCGCATCGCCGCGTCGGCCCACAACTGGCTGAACGGCGAGTTGCTCGCGATGAGCCGGGCCTTGTCCCAGTCCGGCACGGTGAGCACGGCCAGGGTGTCGCTGGGCAGCAGCTTTTCCGCGGTCGGCACGGCCGCAAGACCCGCGGTGAAGGCGGCGAACAGAACGGTGAGAAAAGCGAGTCTCTGCTTCATGCAAGTCATCTCCAGTCATCGGGGCGACGTGCGGCCGTCGCGCCTGGGCGCAACCATAATCAACTCCGGCAACGTGGGAAGGTTTCTTTTGCCGGGGAAAATGGGGCGCGGCGCACGATGAAGTTGACGTCCGATTGGCCCTAGTCTATCCATAGCTCGAACCCGAAAACTTTCACCTCTATGAAGAGACCATTCTTTCCCCGGTCAATTCGCGCCTTCACGCTCATCGAACTCCTGGTCGTCATCGCGATCATCGCCATTCTCGCGAGCCTCCTCCTGCCGGCGCTCGCCAAAGCCAAGGCCCGGGCGCAACGAACCAAATGCATCAGCAACCTGAAACAAATCGCGTTGGCCGCCCGGATGAACGCGACGGATAACGACAACAAATACCCCAGCGCGCGCAACGCGAACAATTTTGCCACCGCCGGCAGCCCCGCCGGAGTTCAGGTCTGGCGCTTTTACATCAGCCTCGACAAGGAGTTGGCCACCCCAAAAGTCGTGACCTGTCCCACCGACGGGAATGTCGCCCTCGCGGAAAACTTCGGGCGCCCGGCCGGCGGACCGCTCTTCGCCGACTCCAACATTTCCTACTCCGCCAATCACGCGGCCGACGATGAGTGGGCGATGCGTCTGGTGGCCGGTGACCGGAACATGTGCCCCTATTCCGGCACGCCCGGCGGCAGTTCGGGACAATACGGGAATGGTGCCCTCATCGCGATGGGGACCAACAATTTCAACATCGGCTGGGTCGGCCCGAACGGAAGCCAGCAAAATCGCCATCACGTGAGCCAGGGAAACTTTGCGCTGGTCGATGGCAGCGTGCAGCAAACCATCGATGACACGAATTCCCTGAGCCTGTATAATTTCTTCCTCACCTGCGGAACCACCAACCTGATGGCCTTCCCGCGGTAGGCCGCGTCACTTGCGCTTGCGGACCGCCTTGGGCGCGGCGGGGTTCGCGCCATCCGTGGAAGCGGATTGCTTCAGCTTGCTCGGCGGCTCCAGATAACGGAACGGACTGCTCGGATTGTCCGTGTCGTAGGCGTAGGCGTCGCGGTGGTTCAGAAAGTTTTTCAAATCCTCGACCGGGATCGCGAAGCCCAACCCCTCGCCGAAGGTGATCTTCATGTTCGTCACGCCCACCACCTCGCCGCGCAGGTTGAACAGCGGGCCGCCGCTGTTGCCGGGATTGATCTGCGCCGTGGTCTGCAAATAAAGCGAGCCCTGCATCTGCCGCGTCTTCGTGCTGACGATGCCCTCCGTCACCGTGCGCTCCAGGCCGAGCGGACTGCCGATGGCAAAAACTTTTTCCCCGACCGCGAGGATGTCCGCGTTGCCGAGCGACACCGGCCTGAATTTCGGCGCGTCCTTGTCCTCGATCTTCAGCAGCGTGAGGTCGGCGAACTTGTTCATCGCGATGATGCGCACATCCTTGTAGCTGTGCCGGTCGAGCTGCCCGCCCTTCTGCTGAAAGACCTCGATGGAAATTTTCGTCTCGCTCTCCACCACGTGGAAGTTGGTGATGAGGTAGCCGTCCTCGTTGATGAAAAATCCGGAGCCCAGCCCGCCCGGCGTGCGCACTTGCACAACCGATTCGCCGAGCAGGTTTACGAGTTCACGCACTGAACGATCCGCCTGCACGCCCTTGATGGTCTGATAAAATCCCTGCTCAACGACCGCGGCCGCCGGCTTCGGCCCGCCCTTCTTCGCCGCGCTTTTCGCCGCGGCGGCCTCGTCCTCCGGCTTGGAAATTTTCACCACCTCCGCGCGCGGCACCACGAGCACGGTGTAGCCCACGTCCACCACCACGGCGTCCGCTTTCTCCGTGAGGATCCGGCCGGTGATCGCGGCATTGTTGCGAAGCTGAAGCGTCTCGCCCAAAATCGGCGCGAGCGGAAACACGACGACACCCGCCAGCACGGCGAGCGAAAGTGGGCGGCGAATCATGCGGCGACGATAGCCGCTTTCACCGGCGAGACAAGGGGAGGTTTCTCAAGATAAAATCCGAAACCCGAAGCTCGAAATCCGAAACAAATCCAAATGACGGAAAGCTCGAATGAATTGCCACGGGAGTTTCGATCATTGGGATTTTGAGTTTGGGATTTGTTTCGGATTTCGAGCTTCGGATTTCGGGTTTCGTCTTCCAAAAACACGCCGCGCCTTCGCCAACTCCCCCGGCGTGTTCACGTTAAACCACTCCCCCGCACGCCGGCGGGGCACGGCCAGCAGCCGCGGGCGCAACGCGCGCGCGAGCCGTTGCAGCGAAAACTCCCGGCGCTCCACCTGCGCGCGGACCGCCGCCAGCGCGGCGCGCGTGAGCAGGAACGGAAAGCAGACCACCCCGTCCGCGTCGCGGTAGAACACCGCCTCGTCCGTCGCGCGGCGCCGCCGGATCGGCTCGCGCAAACTTTCCGCCGTGAGAAACGGCAGGTCGCACGAGAGGAAGAGCACCGCGTCGTGGCGCGTGGTCGCGAGCGCGGTGAGCAGGCCGCCGAGCGGGCCGCAGCGCTTCACCAGGTCGCGCCGCAACACACGCACGGGCAGGCCGAGTCCGCGCGCCGCCGCGCGCGCGTGGCCGAGCAGCGTGCGCGGGCCGAGGCGGACGCGCGCCTTGTCGCGCCCCATGCGCGTGCTCAGGCCGCCGGCGAGGATGACGACCTCGACGTTCGCGGCTGGGGGTGGTTTGCGCACGCGCCGGTTTTAACGCAAAGGCGCAAAGACGCAAGGAGCGCGGGCCGTCCCGGCCCGCAGCGCGTGAGCAGTTTGATGACGCGTGGAAATTCCGAACCTCGGTCGGCCGTCGTGGCCGCTGCGAGCCGGGACGGCTCGCGCTCCGGCGCGTTTCAATTGTTCACGCCCGCGTCCGCGGGCGGAAGTTCCGGCGGCACTTGGGTGGCCGCCAGCGGCTTGCGCCGCTTCGGCTGGTCGGGCGTCAGATGGCCGTCCGCATCGAGATACGGGAACCAGCGGACTTCATCGGCGAGCTTGCCGATGGCGGTGTTGCCGCACTTGCGCACGAGCGCCTTGTAGTAGCGGTCGGCGGCCTGCGGGTGCGTGAACTTGAGCATCGTCCCGGCTTCGCACAACACGCACGCCTTTTCCTCCGTCTGGTCCGGCAGCAACTCCGCCGCGCGCCAGAGCAAATCCGCGGCGATGTAGCGGTAATGAAAACGCTGCGGTGGATCGGCCGGCTCGACCGCGGCGCGGCGGCGCTCCTCGGCCGTCGGGCCGGCCAAGCGGAGCGGCTTGGGCCGGGGCTCGAATTTCTCCGCGGTCGAATCAGCGTAAGGCTCGTAGGCCGAGCCGCGCTCGCGGCTCGTGGGCGTGATGCCGAACACATGACTTCCGCCGTGGATAAAGTAATCCGGCTCCAACTCGGTGCCGATGAGGTTGAGACCGTTCGTGTGAAGAATGCGACCGGCGGAAATGAAGGCGGCGATGCGCGCGGCGCGCGGCTGGCTCTCGTCCCACGCGGCGCGGAGGGCGGTGATCATGTGGTGATAATCTTCTGCCAGAAGGTCGCGTTGGCTGTCAGGGGCGCGGAGGTAATATTCCTCAGCCTCATCACCCCGATTTTCTCGAAAAAGCCGGCGCGCCAGCAGTCCTCGCAATTGAATCGTGATGCTTTGCGAGCTAGTGAGGTTTCGCGGGAAAGGCATGTCTGGTTCGGGATGGTTGGCGTCCACATAACGCTTAAGTTCATCGAGCATCAGCACGCGCTCGGCGACGTAGGCCGCGTCATCCCAAAGATCGGCTTGGAGAAAAGTGTCGAGCGAGGCGGTGAACTCGCGCCGCGCCAGCCGGAGCGTGGCCAACTCGCCGTGAAGCTGCTTCGCCGCGGAGAATGATTCGTAGGCGTCGCCCGGAACGTAAAGATTGTCCTTGAGCGAGACCGGCGCGCCGGCGTTTTCGCGATCATCCGCGAGCGGAAACAGCGGCGCGAGGCGCGCGAGCAGCGCCGCGGCCTCGTTGAGTTTGCCGTCGCGCAGGAGCAGCTTGGCCTGGAGCCACTGCGCGATGGGCGTGCGCGGCGCGAGCTTGAGCCAGCGACGCGTGCGGGCGAAATCACCACCGCGATACGCGGCGAGCGCGAGCATCTCGGCGGCCTCCACGTCCTTCACCTTCGCCGCCTCGACGGCCGCGAGCCACGGCTCAACGCTGGCGGGGCGGCCGGTGCCGTAACGCCACGTGTCGCCTTCGAGCAGATGGGCGGTGAGGATGCGCACGAGTTGCGGATGGCGCGCGAACTGGTCCAGTTCATCGCCGTCGCGCAGCGCGCGGCCGGCCACCCACGCGAGCGAGGTCACGTCCACGCCACCGCGGCGCGCGCCCTCTTCAAGATAAAGCAGCGCGGCCTGATAATTTTCGCCCTGCTCGTAATGCGCCTTCGCCTCCCAGCCGAGGCTCGACGCGGCGAGATCGAGCCGGTCCCGGAAGCCCGCCTTCGCCAGCGCGCGCATCTGGCGGAAATGTTCGGCCGCGGCGTCGCCATCGTCGGCGACGCGCGCCTTGCCGAGCATGTAGGCGGCCCAGACGGATTTGTAGCGGCGCTCGTCGGCGGGCAGCGCGAGCACGCGCTCCCACGCGGCGAGGGCGGCGTTCGTGTCGCCGCGCTTCCACGCGATCGCGCCGTCGAAGTAGGCGACGAACTCGGCGGGCAGCTCCGGCAGCACGGTGATGACACGGGGTGGTTGCGCGCGCTCCTCGGGGCTCACGTAGTCGCGGCGGTCGGGTTCGTTCGCCAGTTTCGCCCGCTCGTCGGCGTGGCGCGTGACGAGATCATCGCGCTCGGCGGCGGTGAGCGCGGCGTTCTTCGCGAGCGCGGCGCGCAGGTCGGCCAGCTCGGCGTCGAGCGTGGCATCGCGCATGTCGTCGCGCGCGGCCGGCGGCGCGGGCACCGGCGGCGGCGGGTTGTCGGAATTTTCCGCGGCGCGCGACGGCTCCGGCGACGGCAACAGTTTCATCCGCTGCAGCTCGCCCGCGAAGCTCGCGTTCGGCGCGGCAAGCACGGCGTCGTCGCCCATGTCGAGGAAGCGGTTCGGGAAGAACGGCCCGCACGCAAACGCGGCGAGCAGCGCGCCCCCGAGCGCGGCGAAGGTGATGGTGAGGAATTTTCCGCGGCGCGCAACAGCGGCCGCCCGGCGATCAATCGGATTTGAGTTCAAGTTGAACCTCGGTGTCGCGTTCGAGCCGAAGCCAGCCGATCACGCGCCGCTCGCCCGGGGGAAGGCGAAACGCCGCACGGTCAAACTGATGCTCGGTTGAACTGGGGGAAGACAGCTCGAAGCCATTCACCGCATCACCCGCGATCACTCGCGAATGCTCGGCGCGGACTAAAACGCGAACGCGTCCTGTGTAGTCCGCGTCGCCGTCGTTGCGCAACACAATTTCGGCGAGCGGCGCATTTTTCCGGCTCGCCTCGGCGCGCAGGTCCGCGCGCGGCCCGCGGCCGGTCATCACGGCGGCGAGGGTGGGCCAGCGCCAGTTGCGCGCATCGCCCTCCACCGGCAGGCGATACCAGATGATGCCGCGCAGTGTCGCCGGCCGGTCGTCCGTCCACGCGCGCACGAGCGACGCGATCGAGGCCGGGTCGGCGACGGCCTCGCGGAGTTGGGTGTCCTCCGGCCAGACGCGTCGCGGCCCCTCGGCGGAGAGGCCGATGAATTTTCCCGTGCGGTCGAAGGCCACGAGGTAGCCATAGGTCGGCAGCGCAACGCGAAACGGCACGCCGACGCGCCCGGCACGCTCGACGGCGCGTTGCGCGGTTGCCGGGTCGCAAAGGGTGAAGGGCGAATCCAGTCCGCGCGGCGGCGTGAGCGAATGGACCTGAAGCACGAAACCGTCGGCGGCGCGGACGAGCCGGGTAAATGCGGCGTGCTTGAGCCAACTCGGGAGCGTGGTGAGCGTGAGCGGCACGGGCGCGACGGCGGTGCGGATGGACTCGACCCAGAACCGATAGCCAGCGAGCTTCGACTCGGCGCAGTCGAAATCGAGTTGCAGCTCGGCGACTGGGCACGCGTTCGAGCGCGCCTCGGCGAGGAGCGAGGCGGCGAGGTCGGCGAGAAATTTCGCGCGCGCGTCACCGGCGGCGAACGGGCCGTTGAACGGGCCGATGCGCAGCGCGAGGCCGACGCGCGCGCCGGAATTCTTCAGCCCGTCCCACGGCAGCGGCACGCGCACGACGCGCGGCTGGCCGTCCTTCCAAGAGACCTCGGCGTGCAGCACGATCAGCGCGGCGAAGTTCGTCGCGTGCGCCGCGACGGCGGCGCGCACGGGCTGGTTCCACACGCGCTGCCATACGTAGGCCTCCGTGGACAGCGCGCCGTGCGCGCGCGGCCCGGTGCGCGGCCAGAGCAGGAACACGAGCGCGAGCGTCGCCAGCGGGAGCGTGATGATCGCAATGCGTCGCACAAAATTTCACCACGATGTTGGAACGGGGCGGCCGGTTGTCGAGCGGCAAAGCGGGACGGGTCAGCCCGAAAACAAAACCGCGCCCGCATCACTGCGGGCGCGGTCGTGAAGTTCGGAGGCCGATGCTCAGTTCACGTAGCTGGCCTCGTTGGCGAGCAGGAGGGCCTGGGCGTATTTCTCCCAGCCGCTGAGGGCGGTGCGGGAGACGACCTTGCCGTCCTTGTTGACGATGTCACGCGGGCCGCGCTTGCCGGCGACCTGCGGTTTTTTCTGCGCCTGGCCACCTTTTTTGCCGGGCTGCATCGCGGGCGCCTGCACGTAGTCAGCAGGATCAATCGCGACCCGGGCGCTGGCGAACTCGGTGCCGAGCTTGATCTCCTCGGGGCGCGGCTGGCGTTGATAAATGACCTCGTAAAGGGCGGCGACGCGCTGGTCGTCGGTGCGGGCGTTGCGGAATTCCGGACGGCTCGTGAGGGTGCGCGCCACGTCCACGACCTGCGGGCTGTTCATCATGAAGAGCGCCTGCTGCGGGACCATGGTGTTGTAACGCCGGCCGCTGGGCGCGTCGGGCGTGGCGAAGTCGAAATGCGTCATCACCTCGGGCACGGCCGAGCGGTCAATGTAGCCATAGACCGAGCGGCGGTAGGAGTAAGGCTCAGAAGTCGTGTTGACGGGCTTGCCGCCGACGGCGAGGTCGAGCCGGCCACCGATGAACAGGAGCGAGTCGCGGATGGCCTCGAACTCGAGCTTGCGGATGTTCGCGCGCCAGAGGAAGCGGTTGTAGGGATCGATCTGCGCGAAGTGCGGATTGTTGTCGGAAGATTGCTGCCACGTCGCGGAGAGCAGGATGAGGCGGTGCATTTTCTTGATGCTCCACCCGTTCTCCATGAACTGGCTCGCGAGGTAATCGAGCATCTCCGGGTGCGTCGGCAATTCGGACATCGTGCCGAAATCGTCCGGAGTCGGGATGATGCCCTCGCCGAAATGATGGAGCCAGAGGCGGTTGACCATCACGCGTGCGGTGAGCGGATTCTTCGGGTCGGCAATGGACTGCGCGAGTTCGAGCCGTCCGCTGCCAGCCCGGAAAGGCTGCCGGTTCGGGCCGGAGAGGATTTCCAGAAAACGGCGCGGCACGGTGTCACCGCGATTGGCCGTCTCGCCGCGGAGGAACACGGGCGAGTCGGTCGCGGTGGGCTTGTCCACGAGGATCGTCGCGCGCGCGGGCGCACCGGGATGCGTGGTCTCGAGCACGCTCAACGAGTCGGCCTTGCCGCGGATGCGGCCCTGAAGGCCGTTGGGGACGAGTGCGATCAACTCGTCAATTTCCAGCGTGGCCGAGGTGGTGAAAATGACGGGCGTGTTGCGAATCTGCTCCAGGTAGGGATTGGACAGCGGCGCGGGGAAACCACCGCGGGCTTCGGCGGCCTTCACCTGCGCCGACCACGCGATGTCCACCGAGGAGAAGAGCGAGGTGTAGTAAGTGGCCGCCTGCGTGAGGGTCTTGGGCGCGGGGTTGGCCTTGAACATCCCGGCGACCATCGGGTTGTAGGGCTGCTTGCCCGGGGCGGGCGGCGCACCTTTCTTGGAGTTGCCAGGCTTGCCCGGTTGATTGGCGGCAACTTTGGCGACGATCTTCGCGGCTTCGGCGGGGAAAGTTTTTTCATCCTTTTTCCACGCCTGGGCGAGTTCGTTCCACGGGCCGAGGACGGGATCGGCATTGCCACCACGACGGACGCGGTTCTGAACGAACTGGTTCACGTCGCGCTTGAGTTTGTAGGTATCAGTGATCGCCTCACGCGCCTTGCCGTCCGAGTAGGCGAACATCAGGTAACCACCCGCCTTCTTGCGGAACTCGGAGAGCTGATCGTTGATCTGTTTGTCGGCGTCGTGATGGAGATCGTTGATGAGCCGGTTGCGCTCGGTGAGGTAGTTGCGGTATTGCGCGCTGCTCGTGTCAATCTTCGCGATGAGCGGCAACTCCTTGGGCTCGGCACAGGAATTGAACACGCCGTGGAGCGAGTAGTAATCCTTCGTCGGGATCGGGTCGAACATGTGATCGTGGCAGCGGGCGCACGCGACGGTCATGGCGAGGAAGCCCTTGGTTACGACGTCAATGCGGTCGTTGATGATGTCGTTGTTGTTGCCGGCGAACCGCTCGCCGAGCGTGAGGAAGCCGAGGGCGGCCAGCGAGCTCGTGTCAGTGCCGGTGAGCAATTTGTCCGCGGCGATCTGCTCCATGACGAACTTATTGTAGGGCTTGTCGTCGTTGAACGATTTGATGACGTAGTCGCGGTAGGTCCACGCGTAGGGATAGCGCGCGTCATTGCGGCGGTTGTCCTGGCCGCGGGTGTCGGCGTAACGCGCAACGTCGAGCCAGTAGCGGCCCCAGCGTTCGCCGTAATGCGGCGAGTCGAGGAGCTTGTTCACGATCTTCTCGAAGGCGTCGGGCGACTTGTCGTCCACACACGCCTGCGTCTCGGCCGGCGTGGGCGGGAAGCCGATGAGGTCGAAATAAACGCGGCGGATGAGCGTGGCGCGGTCGGCGGGGTGGTTGGGCTTCATGCCCTTCTCCTCGAGCTTGGCGAGGATGAAATTATCCATCGGGTTCTGGACCCAACCGCTTTGCTTCACGACGGGGGGCGTCGGCTTCTTCACCGGCTGGTAGGCCCAGTGCTGGCGCGCGGCGTCGGACTTGCCCTTGTATTTCGCATTCATCGCTCCGCCGCGGGGATCGGGCGCGCCCATTTTCACCCACGCGATCAGGTCGGCAATCTGCGCGTCACTGAGCTTCTCGCCCTTGGGCGGCATCTGCAGATTGGGATCCTTGTAGGAGACGGCCTTGATGAGGAGGCTCTTGTCGGGATTGCCGGGGACGACGGCGGGGCCGTTCTCGCCGCCCTTGAGCGTGCCTTCCTTCGTGTCGAGCGCGAGGTCGCCCTTGAGCTTGCCCTCGGCGGCGTTGTGGCACTTGAAGCAGGTGGACGAGAGGATCGGGCGGATCTTGTTCTCGAAGAAATCCACCTGGCTCTTGGCGAGTTCGGCGGCACGCACGCCACCGGCACCCGCGACCACGAGTGTCAGGGTGAGGACGAGATGTTTGCGCATAAGCGGGGACGGTTAGGCGATGATGGGTTTCACCACGTTGCCGAAGTTGTCGGTGAGGCGGAAGTCGCGGCCGTTGTAACGGTAGGTGAGCTTCGTGTGATCGAAGCCGAGCAACGCGAGCATCGTCGCGTGCAGGTCGTGGATGTGGACCTTGTCGGTGACAGCACGCGCGCCGAACTCGTCGGTCGCGCCGTAAGCCGTGCCGCCCTTGACGCCGCCGCCGGCCATCCAGACGGAGAACGCGCGGTTGTTGTGGTCGCGGCCGGGGGCGCCGCCGCCATTGCGGTCACGCGTGACGGTGCGGCCGAATTCGCCGCCCCAGACGACGAGCGTCTGGTCGAGCAGGCCGCGTTGCTTGAGATCGGCGAGCAGCGCCGCAGCGGGGCCGTCAATGCCCTGCGCCTTGTTCGCGAGCGCGGTCTCGAGGTTCTGATGATGGTCCCAGCCGCCGTCCCACACCTGGACGAAGCGCACGCCTTTTTCCACGAGGCGACGGGCGATGAGCAGCTGCTTGCCCTGCGCGCTCGTGCCATACATGTCGCGCGTGGCCTGCGATTCCTTGTTGATGTCGAAGGCGTCCGTCGCCTCGGTCTGCATCTTGAACGCCATCTCATAGGCCTCGAGGCGCGCTTCGAGCTGCGCGTCCTTCTGCAGGGTCTGGCTGTGAATGGTGTTGAGCTTGTTGACCAAGTCGAGTTGACGGCGCTGTTCTGAAAGCGGCGTGAACTGGTTTTTGATGTTCTCGATGAGCTGGTCAACGTTGCCGACGGAGGTGTTGATGCTCGTGCCCTGGAACACGCCGGGGAGGAACGCCGACTGCCAGTTCTGCGTGCCGCCGGGCGGGACGCCGCCAGGGCGCAGCGAGATGAAGCCGGGCATGTTCTGGTTGTTGCTGCCGAGACCGTAGAGCACCCACGAGCCGACGCTCGGCTTGGCGAGCCGGAGCGAGCCGGTGTTCATCATCACCGACGCGACTTCGTGCGACGGGATGTCCGTATACATCGAGCGGATGACCGCCATCTCGTCAATGTGCTTGGCCAGTTGCGGAAAGACCTCGCTCGTCTCGACGCCGCTTTTGCCGCTCTTTTTGAACGTGAAGGGCGAGCCGAAGCCGACGCCGTTCAGGCCGGGCAACGGCTTGTCGTCGTTCTTCGACAGCTCGGGCTTCGGATCCCAGGTGTCCACGTGCGACGGCGCGCCCTGCGCGAAAATGTGAATGACGTATTTCGCCTTCGCCGGGTAATGCGGCTGCTTCGGCGCGAGCGGGCCAGTCGGCGCGGCGGCCTGGGCGGCGTATTCCTCGGCCATCAAGCCGGCGAGGCTCATGGCGCCGAAACCCATGCCGGTGCGCGCGAGAAAATCGCGGCGCGACCAAGAGGCGAGGGCGGCGGGTGACAGGGTGAGGTGCTCGTTAGGATTCATAGGGTGGTTGTGATGGTGATTTGAGAAATGGTGCCGACGTTTCGGTTCAGTTGTTCTGACGCCTTTTTCTCATGACTTAGTCTTGTCAGACTATCAGCAATAACCGGGCGAGACGCAACAGCGATTTATTTGCGGTCGGCCGATCGGAAAGAAGGCAAAAGTGCCGGGAAACAGGGCGAAATACCGCCAGCTTCCCGCGTCAGGCATTTCGCAGTGATGCAACCTCGCCATTTCCCTCGCGACCTGCTCGCGCAACTTCACCCCGCCCGGAAACTCTCCGCCAGCGCCACCGCCTTGATCATCGCCTTCGACTTGTTGACGGTTTCCTGGAACTCCCCCTCCGGCGTCGAGTCGTTCACCCAGCCGCCGCCGGCTTGCACGTAGGCCTTGCCGTCCTTGAGCAGCGCGGTGCGGATCGTGATGCAACAGTCGAGATTTCCGTTGAAGGAAAAATATCCCACGCAGCCGCCGTAGGGTCCGCGTGTCGTGCCTTCGAGTTCGGAAATGATCTGCATCGCGCGAATCTTCGGCGCGCCGCTGAGCGTGCCGGCAGGAAACGTCGCGCGCATCAGGTCGTAGGGCGAGCGTTCGCCGGCGAGATTCCCCTCCACCTGCGAGACGATGTGCATCACGTGGCTGTAACGCTCGATGATCATGAGGTCCTTCACCTGCACGCTGCCGTATTCACACACGCGACCGAGATCGTTCCGCGCGAGGTCCACCAGCATCACGTGCTCCGCGCGCTCCTTCGGGTCGGCGAGCAACTCCGTCTGGTTCGCCACGTCCTGCTCCGGCGTCTTGCCGCGCGGGCGCGTGCCGGCGATCGGACGAATCTCCACGCGCCGGTTTTCGCATCGCACGTGCAACTCCGGCGACGCCCCCGCGAGCGCGAAGCCCTCCAGCTCCAGCAGGAACATGTAGGGCGAGGGATTGATGCTCCGCACCGCGCGATACACGTCCAGCGGCGCGACCTGCACCGGCGCGCTGAAGCGCTGCGAGCCGACCACCTGGAAAATGTCTCCCGCCGTGATGTATTTCTTCGACGCCTGCACGTTCGCGAGGAACTTCTCCTTCGCCACGTTCGACACGAACGGCACCGACGGCACCTCCGGCGGCACGGTCATGGGCTGATAATGGCACGGCTGCTCCAGCAGCGACACGATCCGTTCGATTTCGCTCACCGCGTCGTCGTAAGCCTCGGCCGCGCCGGCTCCTCCCGGCTCAACGAGCGCGTTGACGATGATCGTCAGCGTCTGCGCCACGCGATCGAACACCAGCAGTTCATCCGCGATGAGGAAATAAATCGTCGGCGTGCCGAGCTCATCGAGCGGCGGGCGCGGGACCACCGGCTCCACGTCGTGGATGAACTCGTAGCCGATGAATCCCACCGCGCCGCCGGTGAACCGCGGCAGCCCCGGCACATCCACCGCGCGGAAACGTTTCATCACCTGCTCCACCACCTCCAGCCCGTCGCGCACGCACTTCTCGCACGGCTCGCGACCCGGCGCGGCGATGCCAAATTTCTCCACCACCTTCCCGCCCTCGATCACCTCCACCTTCGCACCGGTCTGGCGGATGATCATGCGCGGGTTGCAGCCGACAAACGAATACCGCCCGAGATGCTCCCCGCCCTCGACCGACTCGAAGAGGAACGACTCGCCCGCGCCGCGGATCTTCGTGTAGGCGGAGAGCGGCGTCTCGAAATCCGCGAGCAGCTTGCGCGAGACGGGGATCAGGTTCCCGCGTTGCGCGAGCTTCTCGAACTCATCTTTCGTCGGTGAATACATAACTCAACAAAGTCAATCAACGTGGCGCTTCAGTAACCGGTCCACCATCGAGTCCCACGACTTCTCGTCGTTCGGGTTAAACACGAATGGATTCAAGACCGTGCCGGGCATGTCATCGATGATGATGTCCGGCTTGGAAGCGAAACCTTCAAACATATCTTCCAACCCGTGCGCTCTGGCGACCTTGCGGGCATACTCGACGCCTACGGTTGACCACAGGAACAAATGGCAACCCCGTTCCTTCATTCGAATCAACGCCTCCTGCGCGCCAGCGATCAACCGTCCCTGCGCGTCCACAAGCGTCAGATCGACATCCACAAAGACATTCGCGTTTTTCATTGTTGGCCACGCTTTCGCAACGGTCCGCACCTTTTACCGAAGCCGCGGCGGAGTTGCCACAGCGAAACTGAATTCAACGCCAAGACGCCAAGGCGCAAAGACGCAATCGGAATGAACTGGCTGGAAAATGAATTCCCCTGTCCCGCGCCTTTGCGTCTTGGCGCCTTGGCGTTAATTCTTTCTGCCCCGCCACATCGCCAGCGTGCTGTAAAACGCCACCGCCATCGCATACGCCACCACCCCCATGCCGATCGCCGTCGGCACCACCAGCTCGCCGCTCCACGCGATGAGCGCCCCGCCCACCAGTCCCGTCAGCAGCGCCTGCGCGTAGAGCGTGAGCAGATACCCGAGCCGCCCGCGTTGCGCCAGCACGTCCGTCATGAACGCCTGATACGCGTGCTCGCCCATCGTGCGCATCACCCACGCGCCCTGAAAATTTCGCGCCGCCACCAGCAGGCTCATCGTCGTCACCACGATGGCCGTGATGAGATTCAGCGCGAAGCCGAGGCAGAGCGCGACGTTCAGCAGCATCCCCCATTTCCACCCGAGCCACTTCGCGATGGGATTCCCCTCCAGCACCAGATGCGGCGTGGCGATCCACGTGCTGAGAAGGATTACTCCTTACTCCTTACTTCTTCACCCCGTAGATCTCCTCCGGCGTTTCCAGCCGCACCAGCGTCACCTTCACCTCGCCCGTCTTCGGGTCCACCGCGCGGAAGAAGCAGGAGCGGTAGCCCTCGTGACACGCCGCGCCCGTCTGCTCCACCTTGATGAGCACCGTGTCGCCGTCGCAATCGAACGCCACCTGCTTCACCGCCTGCGTGTGGCCGCTGGACTCGCCCTTCATCCAGAACTTCTGGCGCGAGCGGCTCCAGAACCACGTCTTGCCCGTCTCCAGCGTCTTCTCCAGCGACGCGCGATTCATCCACGCCATCATCAACACCTCGCCATTGCCCGCGTCCTGGATGATGGCGGGGATGAGGCCGTCGGCGTTGAACTTCAATTTGTCCAGATAACTCATGGGGCGGAAATGAAACCACAAAGCCACGGCGGCACAAAGGCGAAATTCTTCTCCGCTTGGCCGCGAATGGACACGCCTCTCAATCGCGGCGGCTTCGTGTCCGCTGGCCCTCACCCCTGCCCTCTCCCGGAGGGAGAGGGGGAAACGCACTCAGCCTCAGCACCAATCCTGACGCGTCCGCACTTTGCGCGGCTGCGGAAGGGTTCTCCCTCTCCCGCCGGGAGAGGGCCGGGGTGAGGGTGGGCGTGCGCGAGAGGTCCGTTCACATTCCGATCCAGCCCGCGCGGCAGAAAAAAGCCCGCGGCGTCAGCCGTGGGAAAGCCGTTCGGAAAAGCGACGCCCCGCCGGAGTCGGCCGCGAACGCGCGAGCCGGCCGAACATTCCCTTCAATCGCCTGCGGCTCCGCTGGCGGCCGGGCCGTGGTCGCCCGGCGGCGGCGAGGCCGGCGGGGAACCACCCGCCGCCGCCCGGCGCGCCTGAATCTCGGCCATCCGCTTCGCGTGATCCGCTCTCCGCTGCTCGCTGCGCGCCTGAATCTCGGCCATCCGCTTCGCGTGCTCGGCTTTCCGCTGCTCCTTGCGAAGCCGTGCCTCGGCCATCTGTTGCGCCTGCTCGGCTTTCCGCTTCGCATGCTCGGCTTTCCGCAGCTCGCTGCGCGCCTGATACTCGGCGTGCCGCCGCTCCATCTCGGCTT
Organism: Verrucomicrobiota bacterium; assembly: GCA_016199935.1. Classification (GTDB taxonomy): domain Bacteria; phylum Verrucomicrobiota; class Verrucomicrobiia; order Limisphaerales; family JACQFS01; genus JACQFS01. The sequence goes on along the minus strand of JACQFS010000098.1, from coordinate 19,087 downwards.
CCGGCAGCCGGGCGACCGTGAAAGCAAACGGTTCCTCGCAGTTCATGCCCGCCGCGTTCTGCACCACTTCCAGCATCCAATGGAGCGCCGCCCGTTCCTTCCGGTCCCAAGTCCGGGGATGGTCGGGCAATTCCTCCTGGATGCGGATGGTCAGGAAGGCCACGCGCTTCTCGATGAATTCGATGTAATCCAGCTCTTTGTTACGGAGGGTGACCATGATGATGGATTCGTTTGGGGCCGCGTCCCGTGGAAAAGCCCGCGGGGTGGTCACGGCTGTGCCGGATTTTTTATGCCATCCGGCGCGAAACGCAAGCACTACACAATCGGCGTCTGCAACGTGATCGTCCGCACCGCCGTCGTTCTCGTTCCCGCGCTGTTGCTCACCTCGGTGATGAGCTTCACCACCGTGCCCACCGCGAACGGCCCCAGCGCATTTCCGCTCGCGTCCAGCGGCGCGCTGTGCGCGAACGTCGCGTCCGTGCCCACCACCTGCCACTTCACCAGCTTCGTCGTCGCGTGATCGCCGCCGCCGGGGACGTAATTCACCAGCACCTGCAATCCGCCATCGCCGCCCTGCACCACCGTGTTGATCTCCACCGTTTCCGGCGCGGCCGTGCCGGGTTCGGTGGGAATCGCGTCGAGCGCCGCGTAGGCGGCCGAGTCGGGCTCAAAAGTATTCTTCGCCAGCCGATACCAGCGCTTGCTGAGCTGATCCGTCGCCCGGTCCAGCTCGCGCAACGCCGCGCGCTTCACCTCCAGCGCCTCCGCCTTGTCGTGCATCGTCTTCACCAAATCCGTGTAGCCGTCGAGCAGCGCCTTGAGCATCACCGCCGTGTGCGGCACGCCCCCGATCAGGCGGGTGATGGCCGGTTGCGCGGGCGTGAGCGCCGCGAGCGCGGTGTTGGCCCGCACCCAGACCGGATACAAATCCCGCGCGCGCTTGAGGATCGTCCCTTCCGCGCGCGGACTCGTGGCGTAGAGGTCGTTCACGTCCGCCATGATGCCCTCATTTTCCTCGAGCTGCGCCTCGATGATCGCGGGAATCTTGGTGCCCAGCACCTTCATCTTGAGCAGCGACGACTGCACCGCACGGTAGGCCGCGTCGAAATCATCCTGCGCATCCGTGCGCTGCTGCATTAGCGGCTCGAACTGGTCAATGTAACCCGAAAGGTCCGTGGTCCCCTTGGTCCCGATCTTCGTGGTCGGCGCGTATTGGACCCAGATCGGGAGGGTGATTTCCGCGCGCTCCTTGGTGACTTGCCAGAATTCCATATTAGTAGGTGAGTTGAGGGTGATTGGTTGACCGGGCAGGACGAGATTCTCCGGCGGCGACGCGGACCCGCCCCACACGCTGCCGTCGTTCCACCTGGCTCCGGGCGAGTTCCAGCGTAAAATGGGCGGGTTGGGCATGGATGGGTGCGATCACAGTTCCCCGGGGAAAAGGCCAGCGTGTGCGATGCGGCGAGAATAAGCATCCGGCCCCGGGTCACAAGCCAATTCGCATCGTAAGTGGTTTTATTTCAATGACAAATGATGTGGCGGATTCCGTTACCGCCATGAGTTTTGGCGCCTCTGCCACGGACAAATTTCCGCACTCCGAACCTCCGGGCCTCACTGAAACCACTTGCGATTCAGCAACAGCGCCTTTTTCCATCGCTGCAACGCCTTTTGGTGACACTGCACCGCCTTTTTCATCCGATGAAACGGCTTTTTGCCTCACTGAAACGCCTTTTTTGACCACTGTAACCATTGCAGTGCTACAAAAAGCCGCTGCAACGCCTCAAAAAGCCGTTGCAGCCACAAAAGAAGGTGTTGCAGCTAATTGAAAAGCTGTTGCAGCAGCCAAAGAAGACGTTTCAGCAGGTGAAAAAGTCGATGACGCTGAAGTTTTAGCCCAGACACGGTTCTGGCTGGCCGGCGCAAGCGCCCGGAAGCCGTTACTCGCCGGCCTGGCGACGGCGCTGTTCCTCCTCCAGCTTCCGGCGGGTTTCGATGGGCAGCTCCCCGAGCATCCGCTCCCGGTGCTCGTCCTGATAGGGCTGGAGGAAGTCGTCCAACTGGTCGCGGGTCTCGGCGGGCAGCTCGAATTTCTTGTCCTCCACCTTCTGCGCCACCTCGTCGGTGAAGCGGATAATTCGCTCGTGCGTCTCGCTCATCGAGGCCGCCATGTCCGCCTGCATGTCGAGGAGGAATTCCTCATGCAACTCGCCGATCCGGGCCGTGTTCCCCACGGCGTCCTCGCGGAACAGGCGCTCGATCTCATCCAGCCGCCGCTCATGCAGGTCGAAGTCCGGTCGGAACTTCGCGTGCGGCGGGATCAGCGTGCGCCCCTGCCGGAGCACGGCGCGCATCTGGGCGCAGTTCTGGAGAAAAGCCCGGGCCGCAGCTTCGCGGGCGGAGGAAGAGGAATCGCTCATGGTGGAATGGGGTTCGCCGGGAGTATGCCCGGTCCGCGGCGCGGCGGCAAGCCCGCAGGGGGGCGTTTCAGCTCTTCGGCCGGAAGGTGAAGGCCGCCGCGCCGTCGTCAACAGGCTCGACACCGGGGCGCCGGATTCATACTCTGCCGCCGGCCAACCGGGTTGCGGCGCAACGTGCGGTGCATCCGAAGGTCCGGCCATTTCACAAGCCATGAAGAACATTGTCCGGATGATCGTGTGTGCGTTGCTGGGCGTCGCCCTCGGCTGGTATCTGGGCTTCACGCGGCTGGGGATGCAGTCCAAGCGCGAGCCGGGGTTCCACATGTCCAGGGAGGAGACGGACGCCAGCAACGCGGTGCTCGATGGGATGCACGGGATTCTCATGACCGAGGCGGGCGACAAAACGGCGGCGATGACCTTTTTCGCCAAGCCGATCGGCTACTATTATCGCACTTACGGGAGCAAGGCCGGCAAGAACCGGGAGCGGCTGGAGATGCGCGCCGAGATCGAGCGGCTGGCGAGCAGCAACGCGGTGGTCGCCGCGGAGATCGGCTGGAAGCCGAAGTGACGCGCGCCCGGCGCGGTGGCCACGCTCGTGAGCGCGTGGGTAATCAAGGGAGACCTGAAAAAGTTTCGCCGCGGTGGAGGCGTGGCATCCCATTCTCTCACGAGCACGGCCACATCGCCCGGACGTTTCACCCCTTCGGCAGGAACGTGAAGGCCACCGCGCCGATGATGCAGAGGAACGCCGCGACGTGGTTCCACGCCGGCTTGACGCCGAAATAAATCATCGCGAAGACCGCAAAGACGGTGAGGGTGATGACTTCCTGGATGATCTTGAGTTGGTAGGGCGAGAAGCTGGCGCTGCCCCAGCGGTTGGCCGGGACCATCAGGCAATACTCGAAGAACGCAATCCCCCAGCTCGCGAGGATGACGACCCAGAGGGCGTGGGACTTGAACTTGAGGTGCCCATACCAAGCGAAGGTCATGAAGAGATTCGAGACGACGAGGAGGGCGATGGGGAGCCAGGTGGTCATAAGGGGTAAGGAGTAATGCGTAATCAGCGGCGGGGGTGCGGTGACATTCGGTTACGGATTACTCCTTACTCGTCACGTCAAACCCGCACCGGGATGCCCTGCGCGGCCAGATGTTTCTTCACCCCGGCCACGCGTCAGAGTTTTTCCGTGGGGGTGAAGGGCAGGCCGCGTTCGCCGTTGAAGAGTTTTTTCAACCGGCGGTCGCTCGAACTCTTTTTGCGTCGGATGATTTCCGGCGCAACGCGGTTGCCCAATTCGCGACGGTAACGTCGGCCTTTGAGCCAGTCTTCCCAACTGATGGCGCCTTCAAGCGGGATGCAGGGGACTTTTGATTTTGAGTTCATGGGCAACTTCATTCACTAACTGGACGCACTGCGGAAGATTATGGTATTCGGGGCGGTTTGCAAGGCGACGGACTTCATCCCAATCCACCGGAATGACGCCATCCAAGATTACGGCGACGAGTTTCTTTGCGCAGTCACGCGCCGTTTGACTTTCGCCGAGGTAATAAGTCATCAGGACGCGCTCAACGAGCAAGTCCTCCGGCTTCATGACCAAAATGGTGCCGTAAGGAGCTTCGATCTGACGGTAAGGTGTGCGCGCAAAACTCTCCGCCGGCCCAAGCAGGTCCAGATACATCCCGGCCACGCGCCAGTTGCGCGGCCCGCCCTGCGCGCCCAGCAGGCCCATCAGCTCCTGCCGCTGGCGGATCGGCAACGTGGCCGCGTTGACGTGGCACATGTCCAGATCGCCCGAGGCATACGCGCCTTCGGTGAGTATCTCGATCGCCGAACCGCCGACCACGACGAGTTGAACGCCGTGCTCCGCCCACAGCGCGGTGCAGAGCGAGGCGAGCTTCGCGCTTTTGAGCGTCGGATCCCGCTCGGCGGTGATGTCGGCGAGCGCGATTTTTATTTTGGCGGCATCCATGATCGTTTCAAAACCGCACCGGGATGCCCTGCGCGGCCAGATGTTTCTTAACCTCGGCCACGGAGAATTCGCCGAAGTGGAAAATGCTGGCGGCGAGCACGGCGTCGGCGCGGCCTTCGAGAAGGACGTCGGCCATGTGCTGCAACGTGCCCGCGCCGCCGCTCGCGACGACGGGCACACCCACGCTCTCGCTGATGCGCCGGGTGATGACGAGGTCGAAGCCGGCCTTGGTGCCGTCGGCGTCAATGGAGTTGAGCACGATCTCGCCCGCGCCGAGCGCGACCGCGCGCCGCGCCCACTCGACCGCGTCGAGGCCGGTGGGTTCGCGGCCGCCTTTCGCAAAAACTTCCCAACGGTCGGGCGCGACTTTCTTTGCATCAATGGAAACGACGATGCACTGGCTGCCGAATTTTTCCGCGCCGGCGCGGATGAGGTCGGGCGTGGCGATGGCGGAGGAGTTGATGCTGGTCTTGTCGGCGCCGGCGCGGAGCATCGCGCTCATGTCGTCCACGGTGCGGATGCCGCCGCCGACGGTGAGCGGCATGAAGCACTCGTCGGCGACGCGTTCGATAACCTCGACCATGGATTTGCGGCCGTGCGCGCTGGCGGTGATGTCGAAGAAGACCATCTCGTCGGCACCCTGCGCATTGTAGCGGAGCGCGAGCGCGACGGGGTCGCCGACATTGCGCAACTCGCCGGCCTCGGCCTTGCCGAACTGCACGCCGCGGGTCACGTGTCCGTCGTGAACGTCGAGGCAGGGGATGACGCGTTTGGCGAGCATGGCGGGAGGTTTGAAACAGCGGCGGGGAAAAAAAGCAAGGCGGCGAGTTGCCCCGCCGCCGCGCGCGCGATCTGAAAAATAGTGACCGGCTTACTTCGCGGGGGCGAATTTGCCGTCGGTGTTCTTGTATTGCTTCTTCGCGTAGAGCACGGAGTTGAGCGTGTTGAGCGGGTCGGAGGTCGCGAAGCGATAGCCGAGCTTGGCGATGCCCTTGAGGATGTCGTCCTTGCTCAGCGGCCTGGCCTTGGTGACCACCGCGATGGCGGCCTTGAGGGACATGGGGTTTTTCATGCGCTTGAGGCCGCGGCGGAGGGTGCGGCCATCCACTTTCGCCGGCGCGGCGGCGGGAACGGAAGCCGACACGCCGCCGAGGGCTCGGTCGATTTCCCTGAGGCGGGCGAGAATGGTCGCGCGCTCGGATTGCAACGACTCGCGCAGGGCGAGGAACTGTTTGACGGAGGCTGATTTCATATGGCGGCGAGTATAGGTGGCGGCTCAATCGGGGGACAGATTTTTCGGCAGCATTTTACACCGCGCCCCGGCGTGCTAGGTTGCGGGTGAATAGCGGGGCGCGCGAGGCGTCCCACCGATTGCGACTTATGAAAACAACTCTCACCATCCTGCTGGTCGCGGCTTCGCTCGGCGCGGCGCGGGCGCAACTGTTCACGCCGGATTCCCTCGGCGGCGCGGCGCTGGGCGCGGGCCTCGGTGCGGCGATTGGCCACGGCGCGGGCAACGCGGGCAAGGGCGCGGCCATCGGCGCGGCGTCGGGCTGGGTGCTCGGCACGCTCGGGCGTGAGTCGCGGCGGAACTATTACGCGCCCTACAATTACGGTGTGAGCTACGGTTATGCGCCGGTCTATGCGAGCGCACCGGTTTATTATGGGTCGTATGGTTCCGCTAATCCGCTGGGCGGAGCGGCACTCGGCGCGGGACTCGGCGCGGCCATCGGTTACGGCGCGGGCAACGCCGGCAAGGGCGCGGCCATCGGCGCGGTGTCCGGACTCGTGCTGGGTTCGATTGCCGAGGCATCGCGCTGGCGGCAGGTCGAGCAAGCGGCTCCTTACGGCATCTCCTACGCGCAGCCGCCGGTGACCTATGTCACGGAGCCAGCGGTCGCGGTGCAGGCTCCGCCGGCTCCCGCACCGGCATATCAACCGGCCGCCCGGCCGATGGATGGCGCGAACGCGCTGTTCGGTCGGTGAGAATTTACTTTGAACTCCCGCCGCTAAAGCGGTCCAATCCCCGCACATGATTATGAAATTGCCTTCCCTCTCCAACCTCACCCTTTGCTCCGCGCTGGCGCTGACCGGCTTCGGCTGCGCAACCAGCGGGGTGAAAAACCCCTCCGGCACACCCGTCACCGAGATGAAGGCCGACGAGCGCGGGTTCGTCGCCGGCACGGGCATCGAGTCGCAGGACATGCTCGCGGTGACGGAAAAAATGGCGCGCGGGATTCTTTCCATCCCGCAGATCGCCCACGCCGCCACGCCACCGCGCATCGCGCTGGAGCCGGTGAAAAACGAGACGCGCTTCCCAATCAACAAGGACATCTTCCTCACCCGCATCCGCGTGCAACTCTATTCCAAGGCCGCGGGCCGCGTGGTCTTCCTCGACCGCGAGCAGATGCAGGCGTTGGAGCGCGAGCGCGAGCTCAAGCGCACCGGGCAGGTGACGGCGAGCAGCGACCCGAGCGTGCAGGAATTCAAGGGCGCGGACTTTCTCCTCACCGGCAAGCTCCAGGGCATGACGACGAAGGCCGCGGCCGGCACGAGTGATTACGTGCTCTACACGTTCCGACTGACCGACAACCGCACGAGCGAGATCGTCTGGGAGGATCAGGCCGAGATCAAGAAGCAGGGGCTCGAAGACGCGGTGTATCGGTGAGCCGGTCTGCGTGTGAGCCGATTCGCGGAGGCTCGATTTGAAAAGCTGCTTCAAACTTTCGGGTGGTCGTTTCTCCGTCGTCGGCGCGATGGCGTTGCTGTTTGCCGCCGGCGGATGCGCGACGGACAATCCCAAGGCCGCCGCCCAGCGAACCGAGCGCGACAAGCTGATGTGGGACTACCGCAAGGCGGCCACGGCGATGCGCCAGGGAAATTTCGACGAGGCGCGCGCGCTGCTCGACGACGCCGTCACCACCCTCAACGCCGTGCGCACCGCCGACAGCGGCACGCGCAAGGCGCGGAGCCTGTTCGGGCGCGAGGAGCAGAAGACTTTTCTCGGCGAGCCTTACGAGCGCGTGATGGCGTTCTACTATCGCGGCATCCTCTACTGGATGCAGGGTGAGCCCGACAACGCCCGCGCCTGCTACCGCAGCGCCGCGGTGATTGACGGCGACCCGGAGAAAAAATACGGCAGCGATTACGTGTTGCTCGACTACCTCGACGGCTACGTGACTGCGAAGCTCGGTGGCGACGGCAGCGAAGCTCACGCGCGCGCGGAAAAAAATTCCGCGCAGAAACCGCTGCCGCCCTACGACAAGTCGGCGAACGTCGTCGTCTTCGGTGAGTTCGGCCGCGGACCGACGAAGTTCGCCGCCGGCCGCTACGGCGAGCAGCTCAAGTTTCTCCCCGGCAACTCCATCATCCACTCCGTGCGCGTGACCGTCGAGGGACAGCAACTCGCGCTCAAGCCGCTGGATGATCTGTATTTTCAGGCGACCACTCGCGGAGGCCGCGTGATGGACCATATCCTCGGGAACAAGGCCGTCTTCAAGTCCACCACCGACGCCGCAGGCAACGCCGCGATCATCGCCGGCAGCGCCCTGATCGCCGGCGGCAGCGGCAGCCGCGGCGCGGCCGATGAAGTGGGCCTCGGACTTTTGCTGGCGGGCCTCGTCAGCAAAGTGGCCTCGTCCGCCGCCACGCCCGAGGCCGACACACGGCAGTGGTATAACCTGCCGCAGTATCTGACCTTCACCGCGTTGCGCATGCCGCCGGGGCCGCACACGGGGACGGTTGAATTTTTGAACGCCACGGGGCAGGTTGTGCCCAACCTGAACAAACAACTGAACTTCACCGTGTATCCCGACCGCGACACCGTGATTTTTTTCAGCGACCAAAACCAATGAAGCTTATGAAGAAACTCCTCCTCCCGCTCGCCGTGCTCGCGCTCCTCGCTGCCGGTTGCTCCACGCCGCCCGAAGGTGCCTACGCGCCGGTCAACACGACCACGCACGACTTGGAAAACAAACTCAAGTTCGTGCTCATGGACCCCGGCGCGCAGCGCAGCGTCACCGCCTCCGGCATTCAGGAGCGCATCAATCCCGACGGCCGCCTCGAAGTCGCCGTGAACCTCCGCAACCGCGAGAACCGCCGGCTCCAGGTCCAGGCCAACTGCGTCTTCAAGGACGACCAGGGCTTCGCCGTGGACGAGACGCCGTTCCAGAACGTGATCCTCACCGAGAACGCGCAGGAGACCGTGCGCTGGGTTTCGCTCACGCCGGCCGCGCGCAAATACACCATCCGCGTCCGCGAGGCGCGCTAGTCGACCGCTTCATTCACGCTCAACCGAAGGCATGTTATGAAAATCGTTTTGTTCCTCCTCGTCGCGACGAGTGCCGCCGCGTTCGCCCAGAAGCCCTCGCAGACGAACACCAACCTGCCCGCGCCCGCCGCGGCGCCGCAGCCTCCACCGCCGGTGTTCACCGCACCGGGTGCCGTGGCCGCGCCCGCCGCCGTCGCGACGCCGGGCCTTTACAACTACGACCAGAAGCAATACGGCGGCGCGCGGCCATATCTCGTCCCGCCTGATCAGGCGCAGGCGATCATCGAGAAATTCAAGGCGGCCCTCGCGCGCGCCGGCGGCAAGGACCGCTTCGTCATTTACCTCAACCGCGAACTCGTGGACGAGAAGTCCGGGCTCAAGCTCACGAGCCGCACGGAAAAAACTTTGTCGGCGAAAACGCAATCCACCGGTGGCAATGCGAGCGCGCCCGGCACACTCACCATTAACGCCGGCGGAAACGTGAAGGTCGCGACCGGCGGCGGCGGCACGACGAGCACGGAGCGCGTCGCGGGCGAGAATCGCTACCGGCTGGTCGAGCCGTCCACGCCGACGCTCGCGGACCGGCAGACGGTGCGCGACGTGGAACGGTTGTTCGGCCGGCCGTTGCGCGCGGGCGGCGCGAAGCTCGTGGATCAAAGCGTGGCCACCGCGCTGTTGGACCCGAAGCCCGGCGAGAGTCGCGCGACGGTCGAGCGCGCGGTGCTTTCGGGCAAAGCCGACTACGCGCTGGAAATTCTCCTGACCTCAAAGAGCGTGACCGTCGCGGAAGTTTCGGGCGACCGGACTTACTCGGTGCCGGATTTGCAGGCCACGGTAGTCCGGCTCGCGGACGGCCAGATCGTGGGACAAGTCACGGGCCACGAAGTCATCGGCCGCGGCGGCAGCGCGTCCTACGCGGCGCGCAACTACGACGTGCGCGACATCGCGGAGGCGGCGGCGCTGCTGCTGATGGAAGACGTGGCGGGGAATTGAACGTGACGAGTAAGGAGTAAACTGCAATCCGAAGATCGGCCCCGTATTCTGCTTGCGGATACTGATTGGCAAAATACAAGGACCCCTTTTTGAAATCGCACGCAGCAATATCGGTCATAATCAGTGCGTTGTTCCTTAAGAGCGCAACGCTGGGATTTGGTTCACCCGAAGGGCATGCTTACGTCGAAATAGCAGGTCCATCGGGAACGCAACGAATTTATTATACGAACTCGACGGCTCCACCTGACTTGGTCCGCAAGACGTCTTTCCGCCCACTAGGATATGTGGGTGCCTTCCTGATTACGGCTTCGTTCACCAACCGGCAGGACGTTGCGGCGTCGCCGAACGACACCGAACTGAAGGGCGCGATTGACAGCGGCACGGACTGGAATCATCGGCTTCTTGGCGGGGCAACGCACGCATGGGGGAAACTTGTTTCGGCAACCAACCTGTCGGGCGGCGAGGTCGCGGTTCACCGCAGCCAGAACTGGTCGAATGATTGCGACGGTTTGGAGTTTCGATATCGGCTCAACAGCGAGGAAATCGTGATCCGTCAAACTAGCTTCAGCTGGATGTTGATGCTGACGCGGCTTGGCATCCACGAGAAGAGCGCTGAAGAGCTGGAGACTATCGTCACAGCCGCAGCGGCGAAGTATCTGCCGGATTTTGCCGGGCACGAAATGGTTTCGGTCGAGCAACAGAACGGCGTGTCTTTTTTCAACGTCAAGCTGACGCCCGAGTCGAAATTCATGGATAACGATTGGAGACCCGTGCTGCGGGCGGCGGTAACCACCAACTCCATGTGCTTTTTTTCCGCCAAAGTATTCATTTACTCAGGCCAGAACAGTGGGGTCCACTTGACATCGGACGATTACTTTTGGTTTAGCCCCCCACCGAGCATTTTTGATAGGATACCCGGGTTGAAACCGAAACCAAAGGAGCCATGAATGCCACGAACCGGCAAAGCGCGAATTGGTGCCGTCGTTTCAAAGCCGGGTAGCCACAAACGCGCAATCGCTACCCCAAGCTCGCCCTTGATGTCCGTGAGGCGGAAGTCGCGGCCGGCGTGCCGGCAGGTGAGCTTCTCGTGTGGCTGAAGCCGAGCCGGTGCAAAATCGTCGCGCGCCCCGCTTCACCACCTTCACCATGCTACGCCTCTACTTTCATCCCCACGTTGATGCTCATCACGCCGCCGAGCAGGTTCACGATGCGCGTCCCGACGAAACCCGTCGCGCGCATTTTTTCCTCCACCCCGCGCTGGCCGGGATAATTCCGCAGTGACTCGAGGATGTAGCCGTGCGTCGCGGCGTCGCCGCAGAAGAGCCAGCCGAACGCGGGGACCAACCAGCGGAGATAGGCGAAGTAAAGCGTGCGCCACGGCGCGAAGTCCGGCTTGCCGAAGTCGAGGACGAGCGCGCGGCCGCCGGGCTGGAGCACGCGGAACATTTCCGCGAGGCCGCGTTCGAGGCTCGCGAGGTTCCGCAGGCCATAGCTGATCGTCACGACCTCGAAGCTCGCGTCGGGAAAGGGAAGTTGCTGCGCGTCGCCACGGAGGAAACGCGGAACGCGGAACGCGGAACGCGGAACGGCCGCGGCCCGCCGCGCCGCGACGGCGAGCATCTCCGCGCTGAAATCCAGTCCGGTCACCTCCGCGCCCGCGGCCGCGAGCGCAAACGCCACGTCGCCGGTGCCGCAGCAGAGGTCGAGCGCGCGCCCGCCCGGTGCCAGCTCCGCCAGCGCGACCAGCCGGCGCTTCCACGCGCGGTGCAGGCCCAGGCTCTGGAGGTCGTTGATGAGGTCGTAGCGCGGGGCCACGGCGGCGAAGAGGTCGTGGACCTTCGCGCCGCGCGTTTCGCCGGGCTGGTAATACTTGTTGGCCACCGCGCGGATGCTGCCACAGGGCGGGCGCATTGCCACGAGTTTCGCCGGCGCGAGGAGTGGCAGCGAGGTTGCTTTCTCAAGCGTGATGAAACTGTCATCGGTGCGAGAAATGCCCGCGAATGCCGCGCTGACCGGCCCGAACGTGAAGTGGCCGGAAATCCGGCCCGTCCCGTTTCAAGGCACCGGTGTCGCGCTGGCGGGCGGCCCGCGCTGATGTCCTCTCCAATCCATTTTTTCCATGCCTGACGAAACTGAACCGACACCGACCCTCTCGCCGGACGACGCGCAGTTGTTGCAGACGATCGAGATGTTCGAGGCCATCACCACGGCCCAGCCGCTGGACGTGCAGTCGCTGGAAATCCTCCGCGACGCCTACACCAAGCTCGACCGCGATGCCGACATCAACCGCACCGCCCGGCGCATCGCCGAGGCCTACGTCGCGCTGGGCCAGTATTCCTCCGCGATTCTCGAATACGAGGGTCTCCTCCAGCGTTCGCCCGGCGACAAGGAAGTGCGCGCCGCCCTCGCGCTCATCGAGAACAAGGCGGCCGGCACCACGGGTGCAAAGTTCGAGACGGATTTCATCATCAGCGGTGCCGCGGATGCGCGCGCGAACAACACCGGTCGCTACGACGATGGCAAAGCCGCCATGCGGAAAATTTTCGTGGACAGCAAGGAGCTGACGAAGCAGGACTTCGACGCGTGCTGGGTGCGGCCCAACCGCGCCGAGAAGCTGATCGCACCGCTGGATCCGTTCCTTCAGGTGCTGGCCGACCGCGCACTGATCCCGCTGGAGAAATCCCTCCAGCTCCTGGCCGCCGGCTCGGGCGTGGCCTACATCCCGATGGAGCGCTTCGATTTCGACATCGAGCTGGCCCGTTCCTTCCCGCGCGAAATCTGCCAGCGCTGGTGCCTGCTGCCCTTTGACCGCATCAGCAAGTCCATCCTCGTGGCGACCACCAACCCCTTCAACCACATCGCCGCGCAGGAACTGGAAGGCTGCACCAAGAGCCGCCTGCTCTGGTATCTCGCGTCGCCCGTCGAGATCATCAAGGCGCTCCAGAAAACGTTCCGTTAAATCCGCATTGCATCATGGCCCAAGTCCGCACATTTGGTGAACGCATCATCGATTCGATGGTTGAGGACGGTCTCCTCACCATGGAGCAGGTCGCACTATTGATCGAGACGCAGAAAAAGGAGGGCACCCGCCTGCTCAAGCTCGTCATCGAGAAGGGCTACGTCAGCGAGAGCGACCTCGTCGTCTCCATGGGCCGCGTGCTCAAGACCCCGCCCATCAGCCTGACGCGCCTGATGATCCCGACGGAGATCCATGAACTGATCCCCAAGGACGTCGCCCACTCGCACAAGATCCTCCCGGTCTCCCGCCTCGGCAGCAAGCTCTACCTCGCCATGGCGGACCCGCTCAACGTGGTCGCCCTCGACGACGTCCGCCGCATCACGCGCCTGGACATCTGCCCGATGATCGCCTCCGAGAAGGCCATCGTGGACAAGCTCAACAACCTCGAGACCCGCGGCGCGAGCATGGAGGACATCATCCAGGACGCCGAGAAGCAGGCCGAACTGGAAGCCGATGCCGCCGGTGTGGAGCTCGCCAAGACCGCCGACGAAAAGGTCAACCTCGACCAACTCGCCGCCTCTTCGGAGGAAGCGCCCGTCATCAAGCTCGCCAACGTCCTCCTCGTCCAGGCCATCAAGGACCGCGCGAGCGACATTCACATCGAGCCCTTCGAGAAGATGGTCCGCCTGCGCTACCGCATCGACGGCGTGCTCGTGGACGCGACCCCGCCGCCAAAAAATCTCCAGCTCCCGCTCGTCTCGCGCCTCAAGATCATGAGCAACCTGGACATCGCCGAGCGCCGCCTGCCGCAGGACGGCCGCATCCGGATGCGCGTCGGCGGGCGCGACGTGGACGTGCGCGTCTCGTTCCTCCCGACGATTTACGGCGAGAAATGCGTGCTCCGTATTCTCGACAAGTCCAACCTCTCCGGCAGCGTGGACAAGCTCGGCATGGACCCGGACACCACCAAGCGGTTTCGGATCGCCGTGGACGCGCCGCACGGCATGATCCTCGTCACCGGCCCCACCGGCTCCGGCAAGACGACCACGCTTTACTCCGTCCTCAACGAACTCAACAACCCGATCTACAACATCGTCACCGTCGAGGACCCGGTCGAGTTCCAGGTGCCCGGAATCAACCAGGTGCCGGTGAAAAAGGAGATCGGCCTCACTTTCGCCAACGCGCTCCGTTCCATCCTCCGGCAGGATCCGGACATCGTGATGATCGGCGAAATCCGTGACACCGAGACGGCCGAAATCGCCGTCGAGGCCGCGCTCACGGGCCATCAGGTCTTGAGCACGATGCACTGCAATGACGCCCCCGGCGCCGTCGCGCGCCTCGACGACATGGGCATCGCGCCGTTCCTTATTTCCTCCTCCGTGCTGCTCTCCTGCGCCCAACGCCTCATGCGCCGCATCTGCCCCTCGTGCAAGGAGCCGGTGTCGTATCCGGACAAAACCTTCAGCGAACTCGGCATCGACCCGAGCTACTTCAATGGCGCGCAACTTTTCCGCGGCCGCGGCTGCGACCGCTGCAAAGGCTCCGGTTACGCCGGCCGCCTCGCGATCCTTGAGGTCATGCCGATGAGCCATGAAATTCACAAGCTCATCATCCAGCGCGCCTCCGCGCAGGAGATCGGCAAAGTCGCCGTCGAGGAAGGCATGAAGACCCTCCGCATGGCCGGCCTCGACAAAGCCCGCGACGGCGTCAGCACGCTCGAACAGGTCCTCGTCAACACCTCGGCGCACTGAGCGCGCGGGGCGAAGCTCCTATTTGAAATTCAAAAGCTCCAACGGCATCGGGCCGTTGGAGCTTTTGCTTTGAAAAACATTTTGAGCTTTGAACTTTTCGCCTTGAGCCGTTGACTCCCATGCCATGTTGAACGCGAAACAATTTCCCCACGCCCTCGCCACCGCCGTCCGCGCCGCCCGCGCCGTGGGCGTGCTGTTGCGCCGGCACCAGAACGGCCCGAAGAAAATCAACTCCGAGGTCCAGCACGACATCAAGCTCGAGCTGGACGTGCGCTCGCAAAAACTCATCGAGCGCATCCTGCGCCGCGCCTTTCCCACCATTCCCGTGCTCGGTGAGGAGGGCATCCTCGGCGATCCCAACGCCGCCACGCGCTGGGTGGTGGACCCAATTGACGGCACGGTGAATTTCACCCACGGCATTCCGCACGTTTGCATCAGCATCGCGCTCCAGGTGCGCGCGCCGAAATCGGCGAAGCGCACGATGGGTGGCTACATCACCGTCGTCGGCGTGATCTACGATCCGTTTTGCGATGAGCTGTGGACGGCGGTGCGCGGACAGCCGGCGCGGTTGAACGGCCGCATCACGCGCGTGAGCCGGCGCAGCAAACTGGCGATGAGCATCCTCGCGATGGGTTTCGCCAAGCACAGCCACACGCTGAACAAAATGTTGCCGGTGTTCGACGCGATGATCCACCGCGTCCGCAAAATCCGCCTCATGGGCGCCGCCGCGCTCGCGATGACCTACGTGGCCAGCGGGCGCTTCGACATCTACACCGAATACGGCCTGCGTCTGTGGGACATCGCGGCCGGCGTGCTCATCATCGAATGTGCCGGTGGCGAGGCGTGGTTCGCGCCGCTCGACGAGGAATACACCTACCATCTCAACGTCAACAACGGCCTGCTCCGAGAAAAGTTCGACCGCGCCGCGCGCGTGTAGGGCAGGCATCCTGCCTGCCGGTTCACGGGGCATCCTGCCCCGTGTTTCCGTGATGAGCTTCTGCGTCCCTCGATTCGCCGGGCAAGATGCCCGGCAACCGGCCGGCTGGAAGCCCGCCCTACATCGCGGTGCGACCTCCCGACTTCCCCGAGCAATCGTATCATCCCTTGCTCAACTCCACCCGCGGCGCGTTCGTGCCGTCGAACGGATTGCGCTCAAAGTTCGCCGCCTCCAGCCGCGCGAGCCACTCGGCGATGTGGCCCAACACCGCGGCCACGTCGAGCTGCTCGTGCGTCGCCAGATATTTTTCCAAGTTCGTTCGCGCGAGCTTGAAGAGCGCCGCCGCCGGACGCAGCCGCTGCTTCTGCAAATGCACGAACGCGCCCGCGAACTGAATCAGGCCCTTATAGAACGAATGGTTTGGCCCGTGCCACTGCGCGAGCCACAGTTCCTCCAGCACGTCGTGCGCCTCGTAAAACAGGCCCTCGTTGAAGCACCGGAAGTAGCCGAGGTAGTGCGCGTCGAGCGCCTGCCCGCGGCAGCTCTCGATCAACGCGGCGATCTTCGCGCTCTTCTTGCTCATCCGCACCGAGGCTACGGCAAAATGGGAAATGCAAAATGCAAAATGTGATCCCGCCCATCAGATCGCGGCGGGCGCTCGGAGCCCCCGCACCGTTATGGACTGCGGTGGCAAGCGAAGCGCGACACCGCTTTCGCACCCGCCGGACCGTCCCAAAGCGCCGTCGCTCTTCGCTTGCCGGCGCAGTCCAAACTTCCCACGATCCATCCCTGGTGCGAGTGCCCGGATGCGCGCGCTCACCGAGCTCGGAAATTTTTCCTTTTGCATTTTTAATTATTTTCGCCAGCGTCGCCTCCATGTCGAAACCCGCTGCCCTTGGTCGTGGACTCAGTGCGTTGCTCGGCGGTTCGCCGCCGATGGGCAACCCTGTGACCGTTCCCGTTTTCTCCATTTCACCCGCCGCCACCGCCGTCGTGCCCGCCGCGCCGGTGGACAACCGCGAGCGCGTGCTCCGCGTGCCGCTCGCGCGCATCCACCCGTGCGCCTTCCAGCCGCGAAAGGATTTTTCGCCCGACGCCATCGCCGAACTCGCCGCCTCCATCCGCGAACAGGGCATCGTCCAGCCGCTCATCGTGCGCGAGCGCGACGGCGAGTATGAACTCATCGCCGGCGAACGCCGCTGGCGCGCGGCGCAGTTGCTCCAGCTCGCCGAAGCACCCGTCATCCTCCGCGAGGCGAGCGACCGCGAAGTGCTCGAGCTGGCGCTCATCGAAAATCTCCAGCGTGAAAACCTCAACCCCATCGAGGAGGCGCTCGGTTACGGACAGTTGGTCGGCCAGTTCGAGCTGACGCAGGACGAGGTCGCCAAGAAAGTCGGCAAGAGCCGCGCCGTGGTCGCCAATGCGCTGCGCCTGCTCAAGCTCCCCGCCGAGGTGCAGGGTTATCTGCGCGACGCGCGCCTCT
The DNA here is from genome assembly GCA_016199935.1 of Verrucomicrobiota bacterium. Lineage (GTDB taxonomy): Bacteria > Verrucomicrobiota > Verrucomicrobiia > Limisphaerales > JACQFS01 > JACQFS01. Next base: position 2,310 of record JACQFS010000098.1, on the reverse strand, counting down.
CCGTCGGCCACGCGAAGGTCATCCTCGGCCTGAACAGCGACGACCAGACGCTGCTCGCCGCGCGCCGCATCCTCAAGGACGCCCTCAACGTCCGCCAGACCGAGACGCTCGTCGCGCACCTGCTCCAGCGCGGCACCACCATCTCCTCGAACCGCGGCAAGGCCGGCGGCCCGGTGGCGAAGGACATTCACGTGACCGATGTGGAGAACAAACTCACCGAGCGTTTCGGCACCAAGGTTTCGCTCCGCTACCGCGCGGGCAAGGGCGCGGTGGAGATCAAATTTTTCAGCGACGACGAACTGGAGCGCATCCTCCAGATCGCCGGCGTGAAAATGGACTAGGGAGCGCAGCTTCTTCTCGATGATTTTGGAAGTCGTCAAATACGGCCACCCCGTGCTGCGCGAACGTGGCGCGAAGATCAAGGCCATCACCCCCGAGATTACCCAACTCATCGCCGACATGTTCGAGACGATGCGCGAGGCGCACGGTGTCGGACTTGCGGCGCAGCAGATTGGTCGCGCGCTCCAGCTCACGGTCATTGACGTGCGCGGCGTGAAGGACCGCCCCTCGACCCTCTGGGTTGACGGTCAGCCCGCCGAGCCGGACGGCTTCATGCCGCTCGTGCTCATCAATCCCGAGGTGCGCCCCGCCGCGCCAGCCGTCGCGGGGCCGGAGGGCTGCCTGAGCTTTCCGGAAATCTTCGCCGACATCACCCGGCCCGAGCAGGTCGAGGTCACCGCGCTGAACGAGAAGGGCGAGCGCATCACCTTCCGCGCCGGTGGCCTGCTCGCGCGCGCCGTGCAACACGAGACCGACCATCTTCAAGGCATCCTTTTCATTGACCGCATGCCCGCCGACACGAAGGCCGAACTGCGCGCCGAACTCGACGAACTCCACGCCGAAACGAAGAAGAGCCTCGCCAAGCCGAAGAAATGACGCCTCCCGGCTGATGCCGACCCACGCCATTCGTCATTCGTCATTCGCCATTTTGAATCCCGCTTGCCACCCGCCCTGTCCGCTTGCCACCCTCGCCCCATGCGAGTGATTCGTTCCACCGCCGCGATGCAACGTCTTGCGCGGCGCTGCCAGCGTGAAGGCCGCCGCGTCGGTTTCGTGCCGACGATGGGCTACCTCCACGCCGGGCACCTCAGCCTCGTCCACCGCGCGCGCCGCGCCATCGGACCCAAGGGCCTCGTGGTCGTGAGCATCTACGTGAACCCCACCCAGTTCGCGCCCACCGAGGACCTCGCCAAATACCCGCGCGACTTCGCCCGCGACGCCCGCCTCTGCCGCGAGGCCGGCGTGGACATCATCTTCGCGCCGAGCGATGCGGAAATGTATCCGGGAAAAAGTGACGGCCGCTACAGCGCCTACGTGGTGGAGGAAAAACTTTCGCGCGGCATGGAAGGCGCGTCGCGGCCCACGCACTTCCGCGGTGTCACCACCGTCGTCGCCAAACTGTTCCACCTCGTGCTGCCCGACGTGGCGGTGTTTGGCGCGAAGGACTGGCAGCAGGCCGCCATCGTGCGCCGCATGGTGCGCGACCTGAACTTCCCGCTCCGGCTCATCGTCGCGCCGACCGTGCGCGAGCGCGACGGGCTGGCGCTGAGTTCGCGCAACAAACTCCTCACGCCCGGACAACGCGCGCAGGCGACCGTCCTTTCGCGCGCCCTCGCGCGCGCGCGCGCCGCGGTGAAGCGCGGGCCGTTGCCGGCGGCCCGGCTCAAGGCCGACCTCGCGCGGTTCATCGCCCGCGAACCCCTCGCGCGGCTGGACTACGTGGAATGTTTTGACGCCGACACCCTGCAACCCGCGGCCCGCGCCGCGCGCGGCACCCACCTCGCCCTCGCCGTCTTCGCCGGCAAGACCCGGCTGATTGATAATGGGAGGCTTTAGGCGGACGGACCCCGGCTCGTCCACCTTTTCCTTTCCTTGGCACGGCGGCGGAATCTGATAAGGTGTTGCCGCCATGAGCACCGTCGCCGAAATCGAAGCCGTCATTCCCAAACTCAGCCGGCAGGAGTTGGAAGAATTCCGCCGCTGGTTTGAGGATTACGTCGAAGGACATCTGGAACTTCACGACAAGGTGGTTGTCGCGCTGGAACAATCCAAACGCGAGATCGCCGCTGGCGGATTCTCCACCCGCTTCACCATCGGCGCGGGCGCTGACGGTCTGCCCCTCATTCGCGCGGATCGCGGCGTCATCACTTCGCAACAGGTCAAGGAACTCGAAACCCTGGCCCCGTGACGTTCCTGCTCGACGTCAACCTGCTCATGGCCCTGCTGTGGGAAAACCACGAGCATCATCAG